>NZ_JALAYA010000028.1:0-7121 GCF_026796395.1 Bacillus sp. T17B1 | reverse complement strand
GCCAGGATCAAACTCTCCGATAAAATGGATCACAGGTTAAGTTCACCGCATCCTGCGGTGACACCTGTGTGACCTGCGTCGTGCAGGCCTTAGTTTGACTGACTACGCACATCGCTGTGCGATTTTATAAAAAATGAATTAACAGGTACGTTTTGTCTTGTTTAGTTTTCAAAGATCATTTCGTTTGTTCGCTTTGTTAAAGCAACTTTATTAGTATACAACGTTGCTTCTTTTAAGTCAATAACTTTTTTAAAAAATTTGGTGGAGCCTAGCGGGATCGAACCGCTGACCTCCTGCGTGCAAAGCAGGCGCTCTCCCAGCTGAGCTAAGGCCCCATGAAAATGGTCGGGAAGACAGGATTCGAACCTGCGACCCCATGGTCCCAAACCATGTGCTCTACCAAGCTGAGCTACTTCCCGATTTCCTAACTATTCTATTAGAATAATGGCGCGCCCGAGAGGAGTCGAACCCCTAACCTTTTGATCCGTAGTCAAACGCTCTATCCAATTGAGCTACGGGCGCAATCAATTTTACAATATCCCGTTGGGATAAAATGGAGCGGAAGACGGGATTCGAACCCGCGACCCCCACCTTGGCAAGGTGGTGTTCTACCACTGAACTACTTCCGCATATCGCAATAAAAAAGCTTTCTCCTTTTTGAGAAACCTTGGTAATAATACATTTGATAAAGCTTCCAAACGGGCTCGAACCGCCGACCTCTTCCTTACCATGGAAGAGCATCTTGAAAGTTTATATCCGTTTTCTTAGGACAAAAGTAATTATAGCAGGGTTTTGATAAATGTCAATACGGTTTATACAAATTTAGAAAGGTGGCGAATAATCGTGTTTGCCACCTTTCTGCCACCCAGGGTGGCGGACACCTGAAATTAAAAATGCACACAAAATAAAAAACCTTCTATTATAATAAGATGGCTTCAGACTTTTAAGGTCTGCTTAACTTAAGCAATTTGGAATATGACATATACAGCAATTTCAGCTACAAGCAAATAAATCATATATCTAGCATAAGTAAACACATCATCATCGACATTTTTCTGTCTTTTAAAAGTCCATGCAAATAATCCTAATACAGTTAATACAAAGATGATCTCAATTATTGTTAAAAATGACATTCTTACCTCCTTACCACTTACCTCGACATTGCCACCCATAACAATAACCCTCTCACATGTATGAGAGGGGCTAATATAGGTCAAGTCTGTAATCTAATTCCTGCTATCTGCATTTCAGCATTAGTCGTATGGGCCTCAATATGCTGATTGGATTGCTCAGGGGTTGCATTAAACGCAAATAAACCAGTGGTTACAATAACAGCAGAGAGAAATACACAAACACCTTTTTTAATACTCATATAAACAGTCACCTCGCTGAATTTGAAGCTGCGCTTCAACCATTTTATCATAGAAAAAACTGGATTCTTCAAATTCTCCGCCTTCTCTATAATATTCTGCAGTCAGCAGCGTTATGTGTTCCGTAAATGAGAACATGTGACTTTCATTAAGATGATTCAATATATTGAGGATACCCTGTTTATCAACAGACTCAATATATAGGGCATTCAGAAACTGATTCATCGATAGGAAAAGTTCATCATTGAATTTTTGTGCTGTTTCGATCCCTTGCTGCAAAACCTTCTGTCCTTCATTAAACTTTTCTTGCTTGAATAAAACTGTGGCCAACGAATGGAGCGTATGAGGAAGTGTCCTTAAATTTGCTCTTTCAGCAACCTCAGCTGCTTCTTTCAAATATCCTTCAGCTTTACTTGGTTGTCCCATGTAATGATAACATTCACCTAGATTATACAGAGCAGAACTAATTAGTCTGTCGTGCCCTAATTCCTTAGAAAGCTTCAGGGCTTCTTCAAGATGTTTTAACCCTTTTTCATAATGTTTAAAATCGAGATAGTTACCTACGATTACAAACAAGCTTTGAATTTTCCTTACAGTATACAGCGGATTCTGATCATAAATCTCTAATGCCTTTAAAATGTGATGCATGGAAACGTGAGTTTGTTTCATGTTGTAATAAGCTTCTGCTACCTTAAAATGAAATTCAGCTTGTTCGATTTCATCAGTAACAGCATAAAGTTCTTTTTCAGCTTTACGGTAATAATTAATAGCTTCCACGAATTCTTGCTGATCAAATTCATACATACCGCGGAAAAATAGTGAGTAATATTTCAGGAGACCGGTTAATTTCTTTTGGGGAGCTTCAATTTTTTCAAGTAATTCTGAGATGGTTGGACGTGCTGTTCTATACTTTTTTTCTGGCTCTAGGTAGTCGAGCATAAGTTGGTGTCGAAAGCTCATTAATGAGTAATAAATTAGTAAATACTCATCCTCTTCCATTTGTTTAATTTCTCTTTCAACTTCTGCTTTTAAAATTTCAGCATCCGGAACGCTAAACTGACGTATCATCTTATACCATTCGGTAATCTTAACCCCTACATGTGAGGAAGGTAAAACCGGATTCACAGGATCCCTCCTTTTTGTTTCTTTTTATGTAATATTCTAACATTTCCAAAAAGTGTTTGAACCACAAAAAAACCGCAAACTTTTTCTTCGGTTCATTTCGTTGATCGATCACCTTTCAAATAAAAGGATATTTTGTATTTCTCTTTTTCTTTTTATGGTTAAATTTTGTTGGTTATTTACCCACAAAGCTGAAAATGAAAGGATATGATCATGAAGGTATTTGAAGCTAAATCACTGCTTTCTGAAGCTGAAAACCGTGCAAGGGAATACAAAGAATTAAAAAGTAAAATGGTTAAATTAAAGAAAGCATTTAAAGATGTCGCTGATTTAGATGATAGTGAGTTTTCTGGTAAAGGCTCCAATAACATTAAATCTTTTTATGAAGATCAGGCTGGCATTGCTGACCAATGGATTGATCTAATTGAGATGAAAATTTCTTTTTTAACGAGTATTCCTGGTATTTTGGAAGACGCTAGCTTATCAGATGCCTACATAGAAGAATCTTTCTTAGAGCATGAGTTGGCCAATGCTAATTCTAAATCAAAATCCATCATGTCAGAACAGAAAAAGGCCATCAAAGACATCTTAAATGAAATACACGATATCCTTCCCTTAGATGTTTTTTCAACGGAAGATTTTAAAAATGAGTTATCTTCTGCTGAGAAAAAACGAAAAAATACAGTCGAGAAAATAAGTGAAGTCGATGAAAACCTAACGTCAGAATACGCCCTATCAGAAGCAAATGAACAAATGATTCAGGCTGATTACCAAGCACTCATAAACGCAACAGCAAAAGGCAAGACCGCCTCTCCCATCCACTATAATGCCAAGGCTTATAGGGACAGTGAAGTTCACAAGATGACTGAAGATGTAAAAAAACAATCGACTGAATATATCTCCTTTAAAGATCAACAGGCCGAACAAAGAAAGATAGCAAAAGAACAGGAAGAGCTTGCAAATAAGCCATGGTACGAAAAAACGTGGGATGTTGTTTGTAATTTTACAGGGGAAGTCTCCGGATATTATGATTATAAAAGAGCCGCTGATGGAGTTGATCCGGTTACCGGCGAAAAATTGACAGAGGGCCAACGTGTAGCAGCTGGAGCGATGGCTGCGGCAGGTTATGTCCCGATTGTGGGATGGGCTGGAAAATTAGCAAAAGGCGGAAAAGCTGTTTATTCAACCAGTAAAGCACTCTACACAGCAGACAAAGCACTTGATGTCTACAAAACGCCAAAGACATTCCATGCTCTTCAAAATTCGAGTATAGGTCTTTATGGGCTTGCTTCTGCAAACGGTTTTAGCGAAGCTAACAGGCCGAGACATGTTTGGCAATAAGATTTCAAAAGAACAACAGCATAACAGTATAAATGCAGCACTTGCTGTTTTCATGCCATTTGGTGCAAAAGGTTTTTCCGGAAAAACGGGCCTTAAAGCTTCATCATCAACTGAAACCGTAACTCAAGTTACAGTTAGTAGAAAAGGGGCTTTTAAAGAAGCGAAAAGAGATGCCGGTATACCACGTGCTCAACAACCAGAATCAATCGTGTAGAAATGCGTACTGCTCCTCACGAAGGCGGCCGTGTAATTAAAGATAAATATGGTAAAATCATTAGGACGAGAGAATACACCTTCACTAATAACAAAGGCGAAAAAATTATTATACAAGATCATAGTGCTGGGCATGAAAAAGGTGGTCAATGTCCGCACTTTAACGTTAGACCAATTGATAATACTCGAACAGGAAAAGTCCCTGGCACAAAAGAACATTATCCTTTTAACAAATAACTTGAGGTGATTTTATGTGGTACAAGAATATAGAAGAAAGTCATTTTTTTAATAGTTTATATAACGAGGTACCAGGATTAGAAAATGTACGCATTGAAGGTATTTATATAAAAGAAGAAGGTAGAAAAGTAACATTGCATTTTGATATGCCATTCTATGCCGAGAATCCACCTAAGAAATGGGCTAATCTTGGATACAACTCAATCGCCCTTCAAGTGGACTTCTTCGATATCCATTCCTTAGAAATGAAAACTTCTTCAGATATATACAGAGGAAACATTGAGATAACCAAGGATGAACAAGGCTTATTAGAAATTAATGTAACTGGTGAAATTAACGCAAAGATAAAAGCTGACACCGGGTTTATTCAATCAATTAATGGTTATATTAACGAAGCTATATGAATTAGTAGATAAAAACAAAAAGGGTCCCCTCTCACACTGAGAGGGGACCTCAGCTTGTAGACAAAGTCTAAGAATTAGACCAAGTCTACAAGCTGAGTCCTACTTAATGAATAGGACTTTATTTGTTTTTCATGCGTATTTCTTTATATTCCGGTTCTATTTGGACTATTTTACAAGAAAGTATATTTAGCCTATGGAATAAAAAATTCAATTGCTTCAAACTTGTGGGAGATTATTCTTTATAGGGGTGATAACATGACTAGCGAAGAAATTAAAGGTTTTATCATTGCCGGGTTAGTGTTATTAGGAATTGCTGTTGTCGCAATTTTAATTTCGTTATTTTGTATTCTTAAAATAGTTAAGATCATCAAAAATACAAAACATTGATTTATTGACAATATTTGATAAATATTTAGGATCGAACTGTAAAATAACTAAAGGAGGAGAACCAAATGAAGAAATCTAGATTTGCAACTATGATTTTAGGTATTTCTGTTTTGACTCTTGTATTTGCGACCATTTTTATGGGGACTAACGCTCCTACCACTTCTGCAAAAGAAGTAAACCCAAATGTAAATATCTTTTTCAATTCAGCTGTAGAAAATTTGAACCCTGATGACGTTAAACAAACCCTAAAGACAATTAAAGAATCGATTATCTTAAAAAACGGTGAATATTCATTTGATGAATCGAAAGCAATAAAACTAGGGCTTAAGGAAGATGTAATTGATAACGTTAAGAACCTAGAATCTAATGTCTTAGAGCAATTCTACAGTCTTAAAGATAGTGAAATTGAAACAGGCTCAGAACAATTACAAGGAGATTTTAGTGTTTTAAAAGAAAAAGATCCTTTGGGTAGAGTGCTTTATTTAAGCTTAGTTGCCTTTATAGGATTAAATTTTGCCAATAATGTACTTAATGATATTTATAGATTGGGTGCAATTGGTTGGTGCCGTTCCACTACCCATAGTCTTGCGGTAAGTGTTTGCCAAACTCTAGGGTATCGCTAATTTACCCCCTGTTTCTGAAATAAACAAAAGTATCCCCCTTGAGAGTACTCAAGGGGACTATTTATTTACTTCAAAAGAGCTTCAATTTTCGCTTTAGTCTTAGGCCCATAAATGCCGTCAGCAGCCAGACCATTTACTGACTGGAACCGTTTGACTGTATTTGCTGTTTTCGGGCCATAAACGCCATCAATGCCGTTATTCTTCGCCCCTTTATCTGGATAGAAATAAAGAGCCGCCAGAGCATTTTGAACCTGTCTAACATTCGTTCCTTTCGTCATCGGGCTTGTCACTTTAATAACTCCGGAAGGAAGCGGATATGATGTCTTTTTGCTGCTTGTTTTAGTGCTGCAGGATGAACTGGATCCTTTCAGTTTCAACTTTTGGCCAACTGTAATTTTATTCGGATCCTTTATGTTATTCCATTTCTGGAGGTTTGCCATACTTACTCCCTCAGCCTTTGCGATTCCGGAAAGTGTATCTCCTTTTTTGACTGTATATGTTGTCCGGATCCTGAAGAGCCGCCTGAAGACGCTGAGCTTTTGCCTCCGATTTTTCTTAATTCATCAGCGATAGCGGCTTTCACTTCATCCCATCGACCCTCGGACAAAATTCGGTGAGGGCAATATTTCCCGTTCCCGTCTTGATGTTTGCGAACTCGATCAACACCCCAGCCGCGTTCTTTAAGCAGTTTCGCAGTTATTTGGCGGGGATATCGGGCAACCCCAGTATCCTACCTCACCTAATACATGGTGGCAGAGATTCACTAAGAGGCACAATATTAAGCCAGGACGTCTTCATGATATGAGACACTCACACGCAACAATGTTAATAAATCAAATTGGGAAAGTACCTGGATTAAACATTAAAGCTATTTCTCAGAGGCTTGGCCATGCTAACGTCCAAACCACGTTGATTATTTACACTCAGGCTAATCGTGAATCAGATATTTTAGTTGCTGATGCAATCAATAATAAATTAAAAACGGGGACATTTTAGAGAAATTCTCTAATTTGCCACCCGTATGACACCCACATATATTAGACAAAAAAATAACAGTTCCATATCTCGCGGAAACTGCATAAGATCAACGTATTTTAGATAAGCTTCCAAGCGGGCTCGAACCGCTGACCTCTTCCTTACCATGGAAGTGCTCTACCTGCTGAGCTATGGAAGCAATGGCTCCGCAGGTAGGATTCGAACCTACGACCGATCGGTTAACAGCCGATAGCTCTACCACTGAGCTACTGCGGAATAATATAAGCTTCATAAACAAACATGGTAGAAATAATAAATCTGCTTGGCGGCGTCCTACTCTCACAGGGGGAAACCCCCGACTACCATCGGCGCTGAAGAGCTTAACTTCCGTGTTCGGCATGGGAACGGGTGTGACCTCTTCGCTATCGCCACCAAACAAATGCCTTCAG
>NZ_JALAYA010000027.1:0-79732 GCF_026796395.1 Bacillus sp. T17B1 | reverse complement strand
GAGAGTAGGACGCCGCCAAGCTTTTATCTTAAATTATTATCATCGCGGGGTGGAGCAGTTCGGTAGCTCGTCGGGCTCATAACCCGAAGGTCGCAGGTTCAAATCCTGCCCCCGCAACCAAATATATAAATGATATAAGAAGTGCCCGAAAGGTGCAGATAAAATCATTTAATACAAATATGGTCCGGTAGTTCAGTTGGTTAGAATGCCTGCCTGTCACGCAGGAGGTCGCGGGTTCGAGTCCCGTCCGGACCGCCATTATTGTAAACGAAACGATCATGTTTTCGTTTTTTTTTGTGTTTTCTTTTACTGTATCTTCTGCTTGGTGTGATAACCAAGCTTTCTTTATATCGGCAATATCTTGGATATTCCAGCAAAATTCGATACACTAGGAAGAGCACATGTAGGTATAAGCAGGTTGAAAGGAGGTTTTGGTTCATGGATGAATTTGATTTGATACATAGCATTACTCCGCGGACCATTCACCATTCTTCCGTTGATGTAGGAATAGGTGATGATGCAGCTCTCTACACAGCGAAACACGGCGTTCAGGAAATTGTTTGTGTTGATACTATGGTAGAAGATGTGCACTTTAAATTACACTATTCCTCACCTGAAGATATCGGGTATAAGGCGTTAGCCGTTAATATAAGTGATATTGCGGCGATGGGAGGCATTCCTAAATTTTATTTGGTATCACTTGCGGTACCTTCAAAATGGACGGAATCTGAAATCAAGGCAATGTATGAAGGAATGAATGAACTGGCGAAACTATATCATATGGATCTGATTGGCGGCGATACAGTCTCGACCTCTGACAAATTAGTCGTAACGGTCACTGTGATCGGTGAAATAGAAAAGGGACGAGCTTGTTTGCGCAGCTTGGCAAGACCGAATGATATTGTGTTTGTAACAGGGGAAATTGGTTCATCTGCAGCAGGACTTTCTTTATTGCTGGAAAAGACCAATCCTCAAAACACATCTGTTGCAACGGATTACTTTATCAACAGGCATAAACGGCCTCAGCCCAGAGTAAGCGTGGGCAGATTATGCTCGAGTATTAAGCGGGCAGCTTTAAATGATATCAGTGACGGATTAGCTAGTGAACTAAATGAGATTGCAGAAGCCAGCAGTGTTTCAATTGAAATTGATGAAAGCATTCTTCCGGTCCATCCTGACTTGCCTAAGCTTCATTCTAACTGGAAAGAATGGGCTTTGTTTGGCGGAGAGGATTTTGAGCTGACAGGGACGGTTACAAAGGAAGAATGGGAAGTGTTGAAGCAGGAGTGCGAAATATGTCAACTGCCCATTACAAAGATTGGCCATGTCAAGGAAAAAACAGAATTCAACGTGATCCTAAAAACCGAAAAAACAACAATGGCCTTAGAGAAAAAAGGATATAATCATTTTAAATAAGACGGGTGACTCGTGTGAAGCAATTAAAGTGGAGAACTGTAAATCCTGAAGAAACAAAAGCAATAGCAAAACTTACGGCATCGTTTGCTAAACCGGGAGACGTCCTGACATTGGAGGGCGATTTAGGAGCCGGAAAAACGACTTTTACGAAAGGCTTTGCGGAAGGTCTTGGCATTACACGTGTTGTAAACAGTCCGACGTTTACAATTATAAAAGAATATAACGATGGCTCACTTCCTCTTTACCATATGGATGTGTATAGAATGGAAGACGAAAGTGAAGATTTGGGACTTGATGAATATTTTCACGGACAAGGTGTCTGTCTCGTTGAATGGGCACATTTAATTGAAGAGCAGCTGCCTCAGGAGCGACTGCAAATTGTCATTAAAAGAGCCGGTGATGATGAAAGAGAGGTCACCTTTACAGCTGTGGGGAATCGGTATGAAATGCTTTGTGAGGAGATAAGTAGACATGACAATATTAGCAATTGATACATCAAATTATACGTTGGGCATTGCGCTGCTTCGAGAAGACACCGTCATAGCAGAACACATGACATATTTAAAAAAGAACCATTCTGTAAGAGCGATGCCTGCTGTTCATTCATTGCTGAACGAATGTGGTATGACACCGCAGGATCTTTCTAAAATTGTTGTTGCAAAAGGCCCTGGTTCATACACAGGGGTAAGAATAGGTGTGACGCTCGCCAAAACGCTTGCCTGGTCTTTACGCATACCGATTTCTGCTGTCTCAAGCCTTGAGGCGCTTGCAGCAAATGCCCGGCATTTTGACGGTCTGATCAGCCCTATCTTTGATGCGAGACGGGGACAGGTGTATACAGGTCTTTATGAATACAAAAACGGGCTTTTGGAGCAAGTGGTTCCTGATCAAAATGTGCTGCTGGCTGAATGGCTGGACATGCTAAAAGAAAAGGATCGCCCTGTTTTGTTTTTAGGTCATGATACTTCGATTCACAAGCAGATGATAGAGGATACGCTTGGGACAAAAGGGATCGTTGGAGCTGCTGCTCAGCATAATCCGCGTCCTTCAGAATTGGCTTTTCTAGGGGCGGAAAAGGAAGAAGCTGATGTTCACGGGCTTGTCCCGGATTACTTGCGGCTGGCAGAAGCTGAAGCGAAATGGATTGAAAGTCAAAAGTAGGGTGATAGGATGAAAACAAAAGCAGCTGTCAGAAACATGCGGCTTGATGATATTGATCACGTATACGAAATTGAAACATCCTCCTTTACGTCTCCTTGGACGAAGGATTCGTTTTACCATGAGCTGCTGGAAAATCCGTATGCTCATTATCTCGTGATTGAAAAGGACGGCCATGTTGCTGGGTATTGCGGAATTTGGATTGTGATGGACGACGCCCAAATTACAAACATAGCGATAAAACCGGAGTATCGCGGCCAGTCTTTAGGAGAAACACTTTTTCGTTCAGCGATTGAACTGTGCAAAGAAAAAGACGCAAGGCGGCTTTCGCTTGAAGTAAGGGTTTCGAATCATCCTGCTCAAGGCTTATATAAGAAGTTCGGGATGCAGCCCGGCGGAATAAGAAAGAACTATTATACTGATAACGGGGAAGATGCGTTAATTATGTGGGTGACGATAAATGACTGAGCAAAAAGAGCTTTACGTATTAGGAATTGAAACAAGCTGTGATGAGACAGCGGCAGCTATCGTAAGAAACGGGAAAGAAATTATATCAAACGTAGTAGCCTCTCAAATTGAAAGCCATAAGCGCTTTGGAGGCGTTGTTCCGGAAATTGCTTCTAGACATCATGTTGAGCAAATCACTTTGGTTATAGAAGAGGCTTTTCGTAAAGCTGGCATGACATATAGTGACATCGATGCGATTGCAGTAACGGAAGGTCCGGGACTGGTGGGAGCACTTCTTATTGGAGTGAACGCTGCTAAAGCATTGAGCTTTGCGCATAACATTCCGTTAGTTGGCGTTCATCATATAGCCGGTCATATATACGCGAACCGTCTTGTAGAAGACATTGTGTTCCCGGCACTGGCATTGGTCGTTTCAGGAGGCCATACGGAATTGGTTTATATGAAGGAACACGGATCATTTGAAGTCATTGGGGAAACGCTCGATGATGCAGCAGGAGAAGCTTACGATAAAGTAGCGCGAACAATGGGACTGCCGTATCCGGGTGGACCGCAAATTGATAAGCTTGCTGAAAAAGGAAATGACAATATTCCGCTTCCTCGAGCATGGCTTGAAGAAGGCTCTTACAACTTCAGCTTCAGCGGGTTGAAGTCTGCGGTGATCAATACGCTTCATAATGCGTCTCAAAAAGGACAAGCGATTGCTCCGGAAGATTTGTCTGCCAGCTTTCAAAATAGCGTAATTGATGTCTTAGTGACCAAAACGGCGCGTGCGGCAAAGGAATATGGGGTCAAACAGGTCCTTTTAGCCGGAGGAGTAGCTGCAAACAGAGGCCTCAGAGCTGCATTAGAAAAGGAGTTTGCCCAGCATGAAGGGATTGCGCTTGTTATACCTCCATTAGCCTTATGCACAGATAATGCTGCGATGATTGCGGCGGCTGGTACAATTGCTTTTGAAAAGGGAATTCGCGGTGCATATGATATGAATGGCCAGCCCGGCCTTGAATTGACTTCTTATCAAAGTCTCACGAGATCATAGCGTGAGACTTTTCACCTGTTATTAACAGATGATTCACAATTTATCCACATATCTGTGAGTAATTATAGAGATATAGATAGATAAAGGGCTGAAGTCACTGTTGATAAAGTGGATAAATTCAGAATATTTTGTGGGTAATGTGTATAAAGCGCTTACTT
Organism: Bacillus sp. T17B1; assembly: GCF_026796395.1. Lineage (NCBI taxonomy): Bacteria > Bacillati > Bacillota > Bacilli > Caryophanales > Bacillaceae > Bacillus > Bacillus sp. T17B1. The sequence continues at coordinate 75,496 of NZ_JALAYA010000027.1, read as the reverse complement.
TGTTTGTTTATAGGGTAAATTTCTGTGGATAAAAAAGCACCTCTAAAAAGAGGTGCTTGACTTTTTAATCTTCTTCTGTGGATAGTTCTTCCCATTCGGACAAAAGAGATTCCAGCTCTTGATTGAGTTTTTCATTGTCTGCATGGATCGCTTGTACCTTTTCGTGGTCTTGATAGACTTCAGGATCACATAGCAATTCATCATTATGACTAATGTTTTCTTCAATGGTTTGAACAGTGGTTTCAATTTCTTCAATCCGACGGAGCCGTTGGCGTTCTTTCTTTTTCCATTCTTTCTCTTCTTCATATGAACGTTTTGAGTCAGACTTAACCGCAGCAGGCGTTTTTTCGATTTCCTCTTGCTGATTCATTTTCTCCAATTCCAACTGCTCTGTTTTTTTCTCGGTATAATAATCGTAATCTCCCAGATACTCCTCTATATGGTTTGGAGAAAGCTCCAATACTCTTGTGGCGATTCTGTTAATAAAATATCTGTCATGTGAGACAAATAACAGTGTACCAGGATAATCAATCAGCGCGTTTTCGAGAACTTCTTTGCTGTCCAAGTCCAGATGGTTCGTCGGTTCATCAAGGATGAGAAAATTGGCTTTTTGAAGCATCAGCTTAGCAAGGGCCAATCTTGCTTTCTCACCCCCGCTCAGTGAATGGACGGGTTTCAGTACATCATCTCCCGAGAATAAGAAATTTCCGAGACAAGTTCGGATTTCTTTCTCAGGAAGACCGGGGTACTCATCCCAAAGCTCATCAAGGACACGCTTAGAAGAAGTTAACTCAGCCTGCTCCTGGTCATAGTAGCCGACACTGACATTTGAACCGTATGAAATTGTTCCTTGATCTGGCTTTAGGGTGTCCATTAATGTTTTCAGCAATGTCGATTTACCGATTCCGTTAGGGCCGACAAGCGCGGCGCTTTCTCCTCTTGTGAGCATGAACGACACTTCTGTTAAAAGCGGCGGCTGGTTTTCATAGCTGATTGTGAGATCCTGAACGCGCAGAACTTCATTTCCGCTCTGTTTTGTAATATTAAAATGAAAGTTTGCGGATTTTTCATCGCCGAGCGGTTTTGACATGACTTCCATTCGTTCCAGCTGCTTTCGTCGGCTTTGCGCTCTTTTGGTGGTAGAAGCTCTCGCTAGATTTCGGTCTACAAAGTCCTGAAGCTTTGCGATTTCATCCTGCTGCTTTTCATACACTTTAAGATCTTTTTCATACTGCGCAGCTTTTTGGTCGAGATAAGTACTGTAGTTGCCGTGATATTTTTTGCTTTCAGCTCTTGATACCTCGTATACTTGGTTTACTACTTTGTCCAAAAAGTAGCGGTCATGCGAAACAATGAGAATGGCGCCTGAATAGCCTTGCAAATAATGTTCAAGCCAGGTTAGTGTATCAATATCGAGATGGTTTGTCGGCTCATCAAGAATGAGCAAATCAGGCTGTGTTAACAGAAGCTTACCGAGGGCCAGCCTTGTTTTCTGCCCCCCGCTGAGGCTTTGCACCTGTGTTGAATCGTCAAAATGGCTGAAACCAAGTCCATGAAGCACAGATCTGACATCCGCTTCATATTGATAGCCACCTTTATCTTTGAATTCCTGCTGAAGCCGGTCATACGTTTTCATGATGCTTTCCAGTTCACCAGGATCAGCTGCCGCCATTTTTTCTTCGATAGCCCGCATTTCCTTTTCCATTGCTTTTAAGTGGTCAAAAACAGTCAGCAGCTCTTCTTTTATGGTAAGCTTAGAATCCAAGCCCGTATGCTGGGCAAGATATCCCATTGTAATATCTTTTGGTTTAATGATTTCGCCCTTTTCATACGAAAGCTGGCCTGCGATAATTTTAAGCAGCGTGGATTTTCCCGCGCCATTTCTTCCAACAATGGCGACGCGATCACGATTTCTGACTTCCAGCTTTATATTGTTTAAAATAGTATCAGCACCAAATGATTTGGACAGCTGATTAACTTGTAAGATCATCATATTATTTCACCTCTGCTATAATAAGTTAAGTGTAGCTTATGAACCAGAAGTCAGCAAACAATACATTGGCCGAATAAGACATAGAGAAGAAAATAGTGTATGATCTGTTTAAGGAGAGTTTTAATATGAATGGATTTTCTCATTTTAATGAACAGGGCAGAGCCCAGATGGTGGACATCAGCGAAAAATCTTCGACTGTCCGTACTGCGGCGGCTGTGTCTAGCGTACACATGAAAAATGAAGTGTACGAGAAAATACAAAGTCACGATATCGGCAAAGGAGATGTACTGGCTGTTGCACAGGTGGCAGGCATTATGGCCGCAAAGCAAACGTCGAATATCATTCCGATGTGTCATCCGCTTTCATTGAGCGGGGTAGATATTTCGTTTGACTGGCAAATAAAAGAAGCAGAAGTTATACTTCATATAAAAGCACAGGTCAAAACGAAAGGGAGTACAGGTGTGGAAATGGAAGCGCTCACTTCTGCATCGGTGTGCGCTCTTACCGTTTACGATATGTGTAAGGCTCTTGATAAGGGAATGGTCATCGGTCCTACTTTCTTGCTGGAGAAGACAGGCGGGAAAAACGGTGACTTTAAAAGAGAACTATCCGAGTATAATTTGGAGGACCAAAAATGAATAAGGATCAATCAAAAATTCCGCAGGCGACGGCAAAACGGCTGCCGCTTTACTATCGCTTTTTAAAGAATCTGCATGCGTCAGGAAAACAGCGTGTATCATCCGCTGAACTCAGTGATGCCGTAAAGGTTGATTCTGCCACGATTCGCAGGGATTTTTCCTATTTTGGAGCTCTTGGCAAAAAAGGATACGGATATAATGTGGATTATTTGCTGTCATTTTTCCGAAAAACGCTTGATCAGGATGAAATGACAGACGTCATCTTGATTGGTGTGGGGAACTTGGGAACGGCATTTCTTCACTATAATTTCACAAAAAATAATAACACAAAAATTTCTATGGCTTTTGATATAAATGAGAGTAAAATAGGAACTGAGGTAGGCGGCGTGCCTGTCTATAACCTTGATGACCTTGAACAACACGTGAAAAATGAATCAGTTGCCATTCTTACAGTGCCAGCAGTTGCCGCTCAATCCATTACAGACAGATTGGTCGCGTTAGGAATCAAGGGAATTCTTAATTTTACGCCGGCCCGTTTGAATGTGCCGGAACACATTCGAATTCATCATATAGATTTAGCTGTAGAGCTTCAGTCACTGGTTTATTTCTTGAAGCATTATTCAGTTTTAGAGGAAATCGAATAGAGGGAAAGGAGGAGCCCAAATATGCCGATCGGTCCTGGAAGCCTTGCTGTTATCGCCATCGTTGCTCTGATCATCTTCGGTCCCAAAAAGCTGCCTGAGCTGGGGAAAGCTGCAGGAGACACACTACGTGAATTCAAAAATGCTACTAAAGGATTAACGAGTGATGACGAGGAAAAAAAGAAAGAAGATCAGTAAGTTAGGATGACACGAATGAAAGTGAATCAAATGTCGCTTCTGGAGCATATTGCTGAGCTTCGAAAACGATTGCTGGTTGTGGCGCTGGCATTTGTCGTTTTCTTTATCACAGGATTTTTTTTAGCAAAGCCCATGATTGTTTATTTGCAAAAAACGGATGAAGCGAAGGAGCTTACACTTAATGCGTTTAATCTGACAGACCCGCTTTTTGTGTTTATGCAATTCGCGTTTATCATCGGGATTGTCCTGACCTCACCGATTATTCTTTATCAGCTTTGGGCTTTTGTGAGCCCAGGCCTCTATGAGAAAGAGCGCAAAGTAACGCTCAGCTACATTCCGATCTCTATTTTGCTGTTTTTAGCGGGCTTATCTTTTTCATATTATATTTTATTTCCTTTTGTTGTTGATTTTATGAAGCGGATTTCTCAGGATTTGAATGTCAATCAGGTGATCGGAATTAATGAATATTTTCAGTTCCTTCTGCAGCTGACGATTCCGTTTGGACTGTTGTTCCAAATGCCGGTTATCCTCATGTTTTTGACCAGGCTTGGAATTGTGACACCGATGTACTTAGCGAAAATTAGAAAGTATGCGTATTTTACGCTGCTTGTGATTGCTGCCCTGATTACTCCGCCTGAGCTTTTGTCTCATATGATGGTCACTGTTCCGCTGTTGATTTTATATGAAATCAGTATTCTTATATCGAAGGCTGCCTATCGGAAAGCGCAGAAAAGCAGTGCTGCCGATCAGGACGTGTCTTCCGGGCAATAATAGAAAATCCATTTCTCATTGAGAAATGGATTTTCTTTATTTCTGGTTCTTTTTGATTTTAAATGAAAAGGCGAACATCTTAAAAGAGATGCTGATGTTGTAAGCGGCGAACACCATCAGCAGGATGGAGTAAAATGACCACATGCTGCCTGGCGAGCTTGCGGCAAGATAAGTAAAGATGCACCCTACGGCAAAATAGATCATTCCCCAAACTACCGGGTTTCTCATAAAAACAATCCTCCAATAATCAATTGCATTTGTGTGCTCTGCTGTTCGAGGTACTTCTGAACAGGTTCAAGCTGCATGATGACGACAAATGTATTCATCATGACATGGGCGAAAATCGGCACCCATATCCGTTTTGTTCTCGCGTATAAAAAGGCAAAGGTAAAGCCCATTGCGGTATAAAGAAGTAGATGCTTCAAATCAGCGTGAACAATACCGAAAATAACCGAGCTGATCAATCCGGCAAAGAAGAAATTTGTTTTTTCATACAGTGTGCCGAAAATGATTTTTCTGAAGATGATTTCTTCTAATATAGGACCGACGACGGAAGAAACCATAATCATGAGCGGGACTGCCTGAATGACATCCAGAATTGCTTGCGTATTTTCTGATTCTCTTCCGATGCCGAATATATAATATTCAATAGAGCCTGCTATTCCTTGAGAGAAAAGGGCAATGAAAAAACCGGCTATCGCCCAAAGGATAGAAAGTCCGATTGAGTCCTTCTTTCCGTTGCGCAGCGTTTCTTTCGGAACAGTTCTCAGAATGAGCAGAACGACAACGAGACAGGCGATAAAGCTGATGACGGACCATAATCCTTGGGCATGCAGCATATTCTCCTTGGTAGGCTGTCCTCCGGCATAACCGAATTTAAATAACAAGGGAATCCCGATTAATGCGGAAAACTGCATGATGATATATGTCAGGATAATAAACCAATACTGTTTTCTCAAATGGTATGTACTCCTTTGTTAAATGGGTTTCATTCATCTACAGCTATTGTAACATAATTGGAACGAGGGTGAAAAAGCTAACGGATAAGGGAGCTAAAAAGAATCATGTAAGCGTGAAAAATTTTTTATCTTATCACTTGAAATTGGAAGGGAGATTCTTTATTATAAGAATTGTGTTAGCACTCTTTAGTGTCGAGTGCTAAAATTACATATTCATACTATTGAGGAGGTTATTACATTGTTAAAGCCATTAGGTGATCGCGTTGTCATTGAACTCGTAGAATCTGAAGAAAAAACTGCCAGCGGAATTGTGTTGCCGGATTCTGCAAAAGAAAAACCGCAAGAAGGCAAAATCGTGGCAGCTGGTTCAGGTCGCGTGTTAGAAAGCGGAGAGCGCGTTGCTTTAGAAGTAAAAGAGGGCGACCGCATTATCTTCTCAAAATACGCAGGTACTGAAGTGAAATACGAAGGTACTGAATACTTAATCTTACGTGAAAGCGACATTTTAGCTGTTATCGGCTAATTCTTAAATAAACAAATACTTAAAAATTCGAGGAGGTCTTGTAAACATGGCAAAAGATATTAAGTTTAGTGAAGAAGCTCGCCGCGCAATGCTTCGTGGTGTCGATGCACTTGCTGATGCTGTAAAAGTAACTTTAGGACCAAAAGGACGCAACGTGGTTCTAGAGAAAAAATTCGGTTCTCCGTTAATCACAAATGACGGTGTAACAATTGCTAAAGAAATCGAACTCGAAGACGCATTTGAAAACATGGGTGCTAAGCTTGTTGCTGAAGTAGCCAGCAAAACAAATGACGTTGCCGGTGACGGTACAACAACTGCGACAGTTCTTGCGCAAGCAATGATCCGTGAAGGCCTTAAAAACGTAACAGCAGGCGCTAACCCTGTAGGCGTGCGTAAAGGTATGGAAAAAGCTGTAGCGGTTGCGATCGAAAACTTAAAAGAAATTTCTAAGCCAATCGAAGGCAAAGAGTCTATCGCTCAGGTTGCTGCGATCTCTGCTGCTGATGAGGAAGTCGGAAGCCTTATCGCTGAAGCAATGGAGCGCGTAGGAAACGACGGCGTTATCACAATCGAAGAGTCTAAAGGCTTCACAACTGAGCTTGAAGTTGTTGAAGGTATGCAATTCGACCGCGGATATGCGTCTCCTTACATGGTAACTGATTCTGATAAGATGGAAGCGGTTCTTGAGAATCCTTACATCTTAATCACAGACAAAAAAATCACAAACATTCAAGAAATCCTTCCTGTGCTTGAGCAGGTTGTTCAGCAAGGCAAACCATTGCTTCTGATCGCTGAGGATGTTGAAGGCGAAGCACTTGCAACACTTGTTGTGAACAAACTTCGCGGCACATTCAACGCAGTTGCTGTTAAAGCTCCTGGCTTCGGTGACCGCCGTAAAGCAATGCTTGAAGACATCGCTGTCCTTACTGGCGGAGAAGTCATCACAGAAGATCTTGGCCTTGACCTGAAATCTACTCAAATCACTCAATTGGGACGCGCTTCTAAAGTTGTTGTTACAAAAGAAAACACAACAATCGTTGAAGGCGCTGGCGAAACAGACAAAATTTCTGCCCGCGTGACTCAAATCCGCGCTCAAGTGGAAGAAACAACTTCTGAATTCGACAGAGAAAAATTACAAGAGCGTCTTGCGAAACTTGCTGGCGGCGTAGCTGTCATCAAAGTCGGCGCTGCGACTGAAACTGAGCTGAAAGAGCGTAAACTTCGCATCGAAGACGCCCTGAACTCAACTCGCGCAGCTGTTGAAGAAGGCATCGTATCCGGTGGTGGTACAGCGCTTGTCAACGTATATAACAAAGTGGCTGCAGTTGAAGCTGAAGGCGATGCTCAAACAGGTATCAACATCGTGCTTCGCGCACTCGAAGAGCCAATCCGTCAAATCGCGCACAACGCTGGTCTTGAAGGATCTGTCATCGTTGAACGCCTCAAAAACGAAGAAATCGGCGTAGGCTTCAACGCTGCAACTGGCGAATGGGTAAACATGATCGAAAAAGGTATCGTTGACCCAACAAAAGTTACACGCTCAGCTCTTCAAAACGCTGCGTCTGTAGCTGCAATGTTCTTAACTACTGAAGCTGTTGTCGCTGACAAGCCAGAAGAAAACGCTGGCGGCGCAGGAATGCCTGACATGGGCGGCATGGGCGGTATGGGCGGTATGATGTAAAACCGACAAAAAACCCTTAATTTACAAGGGTTTGTCGGCAACGGACGTCATTTTTGATGCCCTATTGATGCCATTTGTAAATTTTCGAGGCTTCTCATGAGTTCACTGAACTTGTGAGAAGCTTCTTTTTTTCTGTCTTTTTTGATGTGTAAAAAAACCTGTGTAGTATGTATGGGCATACATGGCATTTATGGACCGAAAACAAAAGCAAAAAAGGACTACTGAGTCCTTTTCTAAAATCGAAGCAGACTTTTTTGCCAAACACGTCATCTGCACTTGATATTATTTTATCTGGCATTTTACCGTCTCGATAACGATTAGAAACGTTTACTATATATGACACGCTTTCTTTATGGAAACTATGTAAGTATCCGAATGCAATTTCTTCCCTATCTTCAAGATCAAAAGTTTCAGGAGAGGGGGTAGCGCCGAATAGATTTTGACATATTCTAAATAATCTTTTGGGAACTTTACTTGTAATGTGTCTTCTACTTCATTAATTTCCTTATTATTAACAGGTTGCTCTCCGAAATCCCATTCAATCATATGAAATCTCCGCCTCGATATGTAAAACCCTTCTTTATGTAAGAAGGGTTTTAATTTTATTCAGCCTTTAAATATGTCCGTAATTTTATCTCGCCATATTAATAGCAATTCTCTAAATTGATCGGTTTCAATTGAGTTTTCATAGGGTTCTTCTATCCTAAAAGAGTTTTCAACAATTGTCACATCTTTTTTAATGAGAACACTTGTAGCATTTAACTCAATCTCAAAATCTTCATATATCCCTTCTAAAACCTTCTCAATGTAATCTATATACTCGTTGGCTTGTTCTTCTGTAGCGATGTTTTCAATGAAATCAGAGAAAATACTGATTTCTTCTGGCAATACTATTCCTAAATCACCAAATGGATCTTCTTCAAATTTGTATGAATATTTCATAATATGTTATTTCACCTTAAATATTACTTATATAACAGATATGCAGTTTTGTTTATACCTTAATTTCATACTTATCCTTAATTCTTTTCATGTAGTTCTCTACCTCGAGTTTATTTTCTGGGTGTCGTTCTACATATTGACCAACAATTTCATTTAAATATTTATAAAAATTTTCGTAATCTAATATGACTTCTTCATCTTCTTCGACTGCTGGGTAATCGAAATAAAAAGCTATACCCTCATCTCCAAAGTAATCTTCTTCCCACTCTTTGTAGTCATCAGCAAATACACACCAAACATTCTCTATACCATAACCTTCTCCGTTGGAGAATTTCTCTAAAATTTGTATAAATCGTTCATCACCCATAACCTTAAAGAAATAATTAATTAATGCTTTATTTTTATTATCCATTTCATTTACACCGAATTATGCCCTCTCATAACAAGAAGGGCTTTGCACCTTTTTTTACTCTCTCCTCAAAAAGAAAGGGAAAGGTTTTATCCGTTTATCCCTCGTATAGTTTATTAATCAACTCTGTAAATGAATCACAAACATAGCTAATGGAACTTTCCTTATCTTCATAAGCGATCTCATGGTCCCAAAAAACAATTACGGGTTCTTGAGAAGACATTCTGTAATCAAAACAAAAGAGGTTTCCCCCTGCATCTGTAGCAAAAGGTATGATCTTATCAACTAACCGGTCTTTAACATTATCAATTGTACTAAGGAGATCAATTGGCCGAGTAGGATCTCCTATGCTCAGTAAATTGTTGATTGATTCTCGAGAATCTTGGAATAAAACAACCTTTTTATCTATAGGGGAACATCCATTATGGTCTTTAATGAATTCTTTGTAATCTGTCGGGAACTTGATTTTTAATTTCTCTTCTACCTCTTTGATCTGACTGTTTGTCGCCTCTTGAAAGGTGCTTCGTTTTCTCCATTTAATACTTTGCATTGGTTAACCTCCTATTTCTCATCTTTCCCCCAAATTTTATATCCGCCAGTGTGACCTGTTTTAGCATGAATTACTCGGTCCACCAGCTCCATTTTTCCAGGAGTTTGATGGTGGTGCCATGTGTATTTCTCTGGTGTTATTCCATCTTGAAGATCAAGTAAATCATCTTCGTTCAAATCAAGCTTTTTAATCAATGATGGGTCTTCTTCAATCTGCTTATATAATTGTTTATTTAATTTGTCAAAATGTTGGTCTCTACTTTTTTTAAAGTCGGCTTTATCAAGTGTGAGTGTATGCTTTGATTCGAATATTGGAAATCCATCTTTATCATAGGGAACTTTTGTTACTGGGTGGACATCATTTTTCAAGTGACCCATTCTTAAGTTAATAGTCGTTGTTTTACCCGCACTGTTTTCGTACGTGTATGGTGCAGCTTTAACAAATTGATCATGTTTGGATTGTATTGCTTTTTTTAATATAGACGTATTCTTTACATTATGAGTATTTTCAATATCTTGGGCAATCCCTACAAGTGCAGGTTCATATCTGTTTTTATAAAAGGGATTAATAAGGTTGTTTCCTTTTGTAATTCCTTTATTCACATGAGCAGCAGCTGTTCCACCTTCCACCACTTTACCTACTTTTGATAGCATAGTAGTGGTTTGCACTGCAGCACCTGCACCTTTTGGACCAACGATATTACCTACCGCATAACTGATATAATGTGCTCTTGAGTATGCATCGCCATTTATCATTTTATCATTCCATGAATCAACGATGTTTGTCCAAATTATTTTAGGGTAGGAGGGGACACTTAAGACTGTTGTAATTGTTTTTGCAAGTTTTAGTTCCATAGGGAGCTGTGAATAGTCCCATGCGCCCACAACGAAGTCTTTGACGCCATATATCGTATCGTTAATCGCATCGTTAATTCCATCATTAACCCATCGACGAAATCAATTACTGTCTTACCGGCATTGATTACACTTTCACCGACGTCCTTTAGCTGTTTTGCTTGTTCCAGCTGCACTGCGTACTGGAGCTGTTCTGGTGTCAGGTTCTCATAGCCGACCTTCTTCGCAATGTCTAAGTATTCATCCGGATCTGTCACTCCGTCAGCTAGCTTCTTTTTCAGCTCTTTGATTTCTCGTTCTATCGCTTCATCTTTCTTAATTTTCAAATAAGCTTCAGTCTATTTCTCAATATCGCCTTTTTTCTTATGTATATCACTTTCTCGATACGCTTTAGCATTGTAGTGGATGGGTGTGGCATTCTTATCCTTGCCTGTGGATTCCTCAAGCTTTTGGAAGTCCTTCTTGATGAATTGCTCGTTAGGCTCTGATTGGGCATATTCAGAAACAAGCGCTTCGTCCACGCTGCCTAATTTATCACCGATTTTTTTGCGTTTATTCTCAGCATCGGCGAGTTCGTCTTTGAAGGTTTCTGTTGAGAACAAATCAAGCGGAAGAATATCATCGATATCATGTAAGATATCTTTCATGGCTTTCTTTTGTTCAGACATAATGGATTTTGATTTTGTGTAGGCGTTAGCCAGCTCGTGTTCTAAGAAGGATTCTTCTATATATGCATCAGATAAGCTGGCGTCCTTTAGAGTACCTGAAATGCTTCTCAAGAAAGCAATTTTCATATCAAGTAAGGTCAATCCAATTGTCAGCTACACCTGCGTGGTCTTGATAAAATGCTTTAATGTTGTCGGCGCCTTTGCCGGAAAACTCGCTGTCATCTAAATCAGCTACAGCTTTGAAGGCTTTCTGTAGATTGACCATCTGGCTTCTTAATTCCTTGTATTCTTTTGCACGTTTATCTGCTTCTGAAAGCAATGTTTTGACTTCAAATACTTTCATATTCATATCCTTTCATTTAAATAGATCAACAAGATTTTACCATGGGAAAATGAAGAAACAGACTAAATGTGATACAAAAGTGTGAAATGATCAATTTGATCTGTGTCATTTTACCTATTTGAATCTCTTTTTGGGAGACTGGCGATGTCGTTAGACGGTTCCAGTTGGATATAAAGCTGACGGCTTTGATGAGTCTAAGAAAAAGCGAAAATTGAAGAAGTGCTATTAATGAAAAAGGATCCATCTTTTATTAGGGCCCCAGAGTCGAGAAAATTTCTATAGCCTGTCTGCTTTCACTTGGTTGTATGTAATTCTTAAAAAGTACATAAAAGTTATTGACGGAGTATTTTTGAAGTGATAAAATTCAATGGCAATGCAAAGAAGTAATTTTAAAGAAATACTTTTTGAAGAGGGCGGGTTATGCGACTTGAAGAGATTGTAACGGTTAAAATAGGGAGAAACCTTTCTAGAGGACATGAGAGAAATGATCCCACATTAGTTGCTTATACATATGAGGATTTAATAAATGATTTAGATGGCTCGTTTCTAGACTCACAAATTAGTCCTGGTGCTGAACAATCAAATCATATAGAAAGCTATTTGAGCAGTGCCGGGGATGTTGTTTTCAGCTTTGTTAGTTCCAAGGCTGGGATCGTGAGTGACTTACATCATGGGAAGATCATCAATCAAAACTTTGCGAAACTCATGATTGAACATCATGATTTGGATCGTCGATATTTATGTTATGCATTAAATGAGTCGCACACAATGAAAAAGCAAATGGCGATTTCCATGCAAGGAAGTAATGTACCGAAATTGACTCCAGCGATATTAAAAGAATTGGAAATTGAGTTACCAAGTATTGAGAAACAACAGACGATTGGAAATGCTTATTTCTGTTTGCGAAAGCGTCAAGCTTTGGCGAAGAAACAAGCGGAACTTGAAGAGCAACTTTATTTAGAAGCATTAAAGAGATTAGACCAACAATAGAAAAAGTGAGGAACACAACTATGGCTGAATTACACTCAAAATTATTTAGTGCCGCAGACAACTTGCGAAGCAAAATGGATGCATCAGAATACAAAAACTACTTATTAGGATTGATCTTTTATAAATACTTATCTGATAAGTTATTAGAAAAAGTCGTTGAAATCGCAGATGAACCGTTAGAAGAATACAACACACAAGAAATACAAACACAATTGTACCGGAATTTATTAGCAGATGAAGAGATCAAAAATGACTTGATTGAAACGTTAGTGGATACATTAGGTTATGATATTGCGCCAAAGCATTTATTCAATGTATTAGCCAACCAAGCGAAACAAAACACGTTTCAGCTGAATGACTTGAATAAAGCATTTATCGATTTGTCCACGAAGTATGACCAATTCAACGGTCTGTTTGATGATGTAGATTTGACATCAAAAAAACTGGGATCAGATGACCAACAGCGAAACATTACGATTACTGAAGTATTGAAGAAACTAAATGATGTCAATGTAATCGGTCATGATGGGGATGTCATTGGCGATGCCTATGAGTACTTAATTGGCCAATTTGCCTCAGAAGCTGGTAAGAAAGCGGGAGAATTTTACACACCTCATCAAGTATCTGACATGATGGCGCGTATTGCCGCAATCGGTCAAGAAGACAAAAAATTGTTTAGCGTATTTGACCCCACGATGGGATCTGGTTCTCTAATGTTGAATATTCGAAACTATATTCATTATCCAGATAGTGTAAAATATCATGGGCAAGAACTTAACACAACAACTTTTAATCTAGCGAAGATGAACTTAATTTTGCATGGTGTGAATAAAGAAGATATGCGTTTACGCAATGGGGATACGTTGAACAAAGATTGGCCGACAGATGAGCCTTATACCTTTGATGCTGTCCTTATGAATCCACCATACTCTGCAAAATGGTCCGCAGATGCTACATTCTTAGATGATTCACGTTTCAATCGTTACGGAAAGTTAGCGCCAAAATCAAAAGCAGACTTTGCATTTCTTTTACATGGGTTCTACCATTTGAAAGATTCGGGAACAATGGCGATCGTCTTACCGCATGGAGTTCTGTTCCGTGGAGCGGCAGAAGGTGTGATTCGCAAGAAACTACTGGAAGATGGTAGTATTGATGCCGTGATTGGCATGCCTTCAAACTTATTCTTCGGCACATCGATTCCAACAACAGTCATCATCTTGAAGAAAAATCGCAGCACTCGTGATGTGTTGTTTATTGATGCAAGTAAAGAATTTATAAAAGGAAAGAACCAAAATAAACTTTCTAAAGAACATATTGATAGGATTGTAGAAACATATAAGAAACGAGAAGATGTCGAGAAATATGCCCATGTTGCCAACTTTGAGGAAATCAAAGAAAATGATTTCAATTTGAACATCCCTCGTTACGTAGATACATTTGAGGAAGAAGAACCTGTTGATATGGCTGCAATTGGCTCAACCATTAAAGACATTCGAAAAGAAAAAGAGGAACTAGAATCTAGCCTATATGAAATGATTTCTTCGCTACAATATGGTGAAGAAAACGCAGAATGGATCAAGGGTGCGTTAGAGGTGTTTAATCGTGGAAAATAATAATACACCAGAAATTCGATTTGTAGGATTTAATGAAGATTGGGAAAGGCGTAAGTTAGGAGAGTTAATTGAAATATCTTCTGCAGCTCGAGTACACAAAAATGAATGGACAACATCTGGTGTTCGTTTTTTTAGATCAAGTGATGTAGTGTCTAGCTTTATTGGGAAGAAAAATATACCAGCATATATTTCATATAGTCTATACGGCGAGCTTTCTAAAAAGTCTGGTCTTGTGCAACCTGGGGATTTATTAGTAACAGGTGGCGGGTCTATAGGGATTCCTTACCTGGTAACGGATCAAGAGCCATTATATTTTAAAGATGCTGATTTAATATGGCTTAAAAGTGCGAATAAAATTGACGGGTATTTTCTATATTATTATTTTGTGACACCTCAACTTCGTAAATATATTTCAAGTATTACACATATTGGAACGATTTCTCATTATACCATTGAACAGTCGAAAGACACTCCAATAGTATTGCCTAAACAATTAGAACAAAATCTAATAGGAAACTTCTTTAAACAACTAGACGACAAGATCACTCTTCATCAGCAAGAACTAACCACCCTCAAACAAACAAAACAGGGATTCTTGCAAAAAATGTTTCCAAAAGAAGGGGAGTCTGTGCCGGAGGTTCGTTTCCCGGGATTTACTGGGGAATGGGAAGAGCGTATGTTGGGGGAAATATTAAAAGTTAATTCTGGTAAAGATTATAAACATTTACAACAAGGTGATATTCCTGTTTATGGAACCAGCGGATATATGCTTAGTGTCAATGGTAAACTTTCTGATGAAAATGCTATTGGAATTGGTAGAAAAGGTACAATAGATCATCCGCAGTTATTAAAAGCTCCCTTTTGGACAGTAGATACATTATTTTTTATGACTACTAAAGAAAAAAATGATTTGCTATTTTGTTACTCATTAGCAAACAAAATCAATTGGAAAAAGTATGATGAATCAACAGGTGTTCCTAGTTTATCTAAAGCTAGCATAGTTAAAATCTCTGTCAGAATTCCTACATTGGCTGAACAAGAGAAAATCGGCAACTTCTTCAAGCAACTAGACGATACGATCGCCCTTCACCAACGCGAATTAGATGCCTTAAAAGAAACGAAAAAAGCTTTCCTACAAAAGATGTTTGTTTAACAAATAAAGAGGGGGAGGAGAATCATGGCAACGATCCAACATAAAGATGAAGCAGAGGTAGAGCGCCGCCTGATTGAAGTGTTAGGCGAAGGGTATAATCAGTGGAATTATCGTCCTGATTTAAAATCGGAAGAAGACCTGTGGGAGAACTTACGTCAAAAGATTACGCAAAATAACTTATCAGAAATTGGGGAACATCCAATTACTGATAAGGAATTTGACACAATAAAGACAGAGTTATTATCGAAAACACAGACTCCCTTTGATGCTGCTAGATGGCTCAAAGGGGAGAATGGAATTGCTCGGATTACAATTGAGCGTGAAGATGTCTCTTTAGGTTCGATATCTTTAGTGCTGTATTCTAACCAAGACATAGGTGGCGGAATTTCTACATATGAAGTCGTTCATCAGATTGCGAAACAAAAGGCTAACGTTGATGGTCGTGATCGCCGATTCGACGTGACACTTCTCATTAATGGATTGCCCATTGTTCAAATTGAGTTAAAACAGGCCAGTGCAAAAGACGGCGTATTTCAAGCTTATCATCAAATCAAGAAATACGCAGAAGAAGGAATGTTTCGAAACAATATCTTTTCCACCCTGCAGTTATTTGTCATTTCCAACGAACACACGACTCGCTATTTTGCCAATGCGCTACCAAAAGATATGCATAAGAAATTGATCTTTAGCTGGCGGACAACGGATAATCGAAAAGTAGAAAATCTCTATGAGTTTGTGAAACAAGTGTTAAACATTCCAGATGCACACCGTTTAATTGCCAATTATACAATTGTGAGTGAAGACCAAGACAACAAAGCTCTAGTGGTGTTAAAACCGTATCAAATTCATGCCATAGAAGCCTTGTTTACATCCGCCATGAGGCATCAATCCGGCTTTGTTTGGCATGCGACCGGATCAGGAAAAACGTTGACAAGTTTTGTGTCTACGAAGTTATTGGCTCGCAAACCAGGTGTAGACCGTACCATTATGCTGATTGACCGAATAGACTTAGATAATCAAACGACGACAGAGTTTACCAAATTTGCTTCCGAGTATAATACCGGCATTTCTTCTGGTAACGCCAAATCTAACAGTCTGATTGTTGGAACTGGAAGTGCGCAGGAGTTAGGTTCTATACTTCTTTCTGATGCAAATTCTAATACCGTCATTATTACAACTCGTCAAAAACTAGAAAGAGCTTTGGATTATGCACAAAAGCAAGAGGAGCAAAGTGGCACACAGCGCTATAAAAAACTGCTGGGGCAGCATATTGTCTTTGTCGTAGATGAATGCCATCGTGCATTAAGTGCTGATGGAATGAAAAAGATGAAACAATTCTTTCCAAATTCAACGTGGTTTGGGTTCACAGGTACACCGATATTTAATGACAATAAGAAAAAGGCGCAAGGTCAATTGGCTCGTACTACTCGTGATCAATACGGAGAACTTTTGCACACCTACACCATTAAAAATGCATTAGACGATGGGGCTGTATTAGGATTCCAAGTAGAACACGAAGATACGATAGAATCAACTTCATTATATAATCATATATTTAATCGACTGCGTCAAAGTGAAAAATATACTGGTGCTACGGTAGACGAATTAAATCAAATCATTGATCAAATGGATGACATAGAAAAGGAATCATATATTAAAACATCTTATTATGAAAGTGATGAGCATATTCAAAAAGTCATTCGTAAGATCCTTAGGCCGGACAATGCTTATACAAAATTTGATTTTCAAAACGGTCGACCGCAAAAATCAGCTATTTTAACAACAAATTCGATCGAAATGGCGAAACGCTATTATCGGGCAATTAAGAAAATGACGAAAGAGCCAGATTGGATGACGAAAGAGTTTGCGGGACATCCAATTCGAACAGGACGTACGATTGAAGATTCAGATTTCCCGAGAATTGCAATTACATATTCAATGCAAGAGAATGTTGACAACGCCACACAAAGTCAAAAAGATATGAAAGAGATTATTAGAGATTATAACGAATATTATCATACGGCTTGGTCGCTGGAAGATATTGAGCGATATAACGGCGATATTAATAATCGCTTGGCTCGTAAGAAAGGAGAGTTCAAAGAATTTGGGAAACAAATTGATCTGGTCATTGTCGTAGATCGCTTATTGACGGGATTTGATGCACCAACAATTCAAACGTTATTTGTGGATCGAGAGTTAACTTATGCCAATTTGATTCAAGCCTTTTCTCGAACCAATCGTACGTATCCAGGAAAGACAAAAGGATTAATTGTGACATTCCGTAAACCTTTTACAATGGAACAAAACGTAAAGAATGCGACGAAGTTATATTCCCATGCACAAGAGGAATCTAGTCTTGTTTATCCAACGTATGATGAATCGAAGAAACGCTTTAAAAAGGCTCACAAAACGCTAACAACGTTAGTTCCAAGTCCAACCGATATTGATGAGAACTCCCCTCTTGACACTCGGATTGAATTTGTGAAAACGTTCCAAGAGCTAAACAATTCATACGAAGCGTTAGTGACGTATGATGACTATAACGATGATATAGAGAAATCAACAGCACTTCAAGAACAGGTGAAAACACTAGAAGAATATATTGGTATCTATCATACGATTAAGGGTTCACTTATAGATGAAGAGGATCAAGATGGAGCGGAGCCGGATTTCTCAGACATTGAATTCTATGGAGAAAATGCAGTGAAGATCTATGATATTGATTCAACGTATATTGATCGACTATTAGAAACATACTCGGCCAATAACCAGAATATCCGTGATGAGATCGAAAGCGCACTTCAAAAACTTGAGAAATCAGACATTGTTAAAGATGTATACCGTGAGATGTTAAATGCCATTGATACGAAAAAAGTAGATGAAGAGGAAGATATTCTTGTAGTGAAAAGACGCTTCTTCACGAAAGAACGCAGCCAAGCAGTTAGGGAATTTGCGAATACTTGGTTTGTGGCAGAGGATGAACTGTATTTATCTGCAGTTCAATATGTGATAGGAGCAGATCCTATTCCGAATATCGGGGGAATTATCAATAGCAAGCAATTTGATAAATATAAAGCCGTACATCCAGATGCAAAACCATTGAAATACGGACCAGAACTGAAGCGCCAGTGGAGAAGGACGTTAGATGAAGTCATTGTACCTTTGGATGGCGAGCTGAGATAAAGTCTTTTTGCACTAAAGGATCTATATAATGATAGGCCAACTGCGACTTGAGTTGGCCTAGTCTGTTTATGTACTCGTCATTTTTTTTGAATAAAGATCTGCAAGCTAAATATATATAAAATTTGTAATATTCAATGTAAACGCTTGTATTTATGGCAGAAAGTAATATACTGAGACTGTAATCTAGACTTTATAAATGAGTGTGATAATATGCGTAGTGATTCTGTTATTTGTATTGGAGAATTGTTAATTGATTTCTTTTGTACCGATGTTGACGTTGATTTAATGGGAGGGCGCCATTTCTTAAAAAGTGCCGGCGGTGCACCGGCGAA
This sequence comes from Bacillus sp. T17B1, assembly GCF_026796395.1. NCBI lineage: Bacteria > Bacillati > Bacillota > Bacilli > Caryophanales > Bacillaceae > Bacillus > Bacillus sp. T17B1. The sequence continues at coordinate 57,055 of NZ_JALAYA010000027.1, read as the reverse complement.
TGTGTCAGCAGCCATTGCCAAGCTGGGTGGACAAGCTGCTTTCAGCGGAAAAGTGGGCAAGGATCCGTTTGGATATTTTCTGAAGCAAACATTGGACGCTGTACACGTCGATACCTCTATGCTGGTCATGGATGAGAAAGCGCCTACAACGCTTGCTTTTGTTTCATTAAAGCAAAATGGAGAGCGCGACTTTGTTTTTAATAGAGGCGCGGATGCTTTGTTTACGCTGGAGGACATTGACCAGGACAAACTAAACGAAGCGAAAATCCTTCATTTCGGCTCTGCAACGGCACTGTTATCAGATCCGTTTTGCTCAGCCTATTTACGGCTTATGTCGATTGCGAAAGACAATGGACAGTTTGTTTCATTCGACCCTAACTATCGTGAAGATTTATGGAAGGGAAGGGTGTCAGAGTTTGTAAGTGTCGCAAAAAAAGCGATCGCTGTAAGTGATTTTGTGAAAGTCAGTGACGAGGAGCTTGAGATTATCAGCGGTGTGAAGAATCATGAAGAGGGCGTTGAAATTCTTCATGAGATCGGAGCTAACATTGTCGCTGTGACACTTGGGAAAAGCGGGACTCTTCTTTCGAATGGGAAAGACCATGAAATCATTCCAAGCATTCCGGTAACATCAATCGATTCAACAGGAGCGGGAGATGCTTTTGTCGGTGCGGCTTTATATCAATTGGCAAACACGGATCACATTCAATCAGTTGATGCTGATTTTGCGAAGCTGCGTGAAATTGTGGGGTTTGCCAATAAGGTGGGAGCCCTTGTGTGCACGAAAATTGGAGCGATTGATGCACTGCCTAGCATGGATGAGATTGAAGTTACTTTGTAAAGAGCATGGATGTTTCTTGAAAGTCTTTGGACTTTTGGGAGGCATCTTTTTTTATCCCGCCTACTCTCGTATAGGCCATTTTCGAGCGCCCGCCTGGACAATTCCCAGCAGCAATTGACGACGTTCCTTTAAAGAATTGACGGCTGTTTGAAATGTTTGCTTGGATAAAGTCGGTATGCCTGATTGTTGAAGCCTTGAGATGTCTGGTTCCGGCGGCGCTTGTTCAGCTGAATGGATATAGGCAGTATGAACGGTATCCAAGTAGTTTTTAATACTAGAGCGCGTTTCTTTAATGTGAAGCTGATTCGGCTGATATTGTTCAGGAATGCCGTATTTTAAGATGGTTAATGCCTCATCCAATACAGTGACAGCTATGATGGATGATTCCTGTCGCTGCGTGCTATGGTAAAAATGAAGGATAGGGAAGGCGTTATGCTGAGCGGTCAGCTTTCCCAGCTCTGATGAGATAGCGACAAGAAGAAAATCAATGTCGTGAAAATCTTTGCCGTTCCATGCATTCTGCACAATGTCTGTTCCGTCACGTCCCAGACTTAATACACTTTGGGCAAATGAGCGCTTTTGATTAACAGCACTCAAGACGGAAATCAAATATGTGACAGAAAATGTGATGGTAAGCAGGCCTTGAGCCGTTTCAATAACCGTTACAAGCTTCCATAGGTCTCCATTCGGTGCGAGGTCGCCATTTCCTAGTGTAAACATGACATAACCGGAAAAATAAATTCGATCTGACCAGGATGCCGGTTCTTGCGATTGAGTTTCCACGAGTGAATGGGGGTCACTTGAGAAGATCAAAAACCACCCGCCCCAAAATAAAATGATCCATATTATTAACGTCAGGCATAACAGGAGAGGACCTGCCATGCTTAGAACCTTTGCATGGTCTCCGCTAATTTTACGGCAGCCTTTCCACAGCCATGCAGACAGACTTCTTGTGATCGGGCCGGCACCGCTCTCTAACCATAATGTGGTCCATAAAAAATCAATCATCCCCGCTGTCAACAATAAAAGGCCTGTCATCAGATAAATCTCATTCAATTTTGTTGCCTCCCCTAACCAGCCATCTTTTATTTTCTTATCTATTTCCTTTTATCTTGAGTCTGAAACAATTGATCGAATGTTGATAAGAGAGTCATTGCAGAGAAGAAAAATAGGAGGAGTTAACCAAAACTTACCCATTTTATTTATAGTAGCAGATGAACAGATATTCACAGAAATTTTGTCTTGTTTTACATAATTTTATGAAGAAAAAAGTTCATTTTCCCCTTGAATAGGTCATTTTCCTTTTATTGAATAAAAAAATTTCAGAAATTTATATTGACTGAAAACGCTTTTAAAATTATGATAATATCAGATGTAACAAAAATGTAACTATGATATTACTATAATCGAACTACTAAGTGACTATGATGTAACAAATCAAAATATATATGTTCAAGAAATACCCACTGTTCTTTTAGTGAAAAATGAAATCGCTTCCAAGAGAAATGACATGCGAAGAAGAAGGGAAGGTTATGAGGCCATTGGAGAAAAACATGATGAACTTTTTCTGAAGCCTGCTTATGAAATGTGAGTAAGGCAGCAGCCCTAAAATAAAGTTTTTGAAATACGCATTGATCGATTTTGAAAAAGACTGGGGGAAACAGTATGAATAAACAAGGCAATCAAATGTCATTTTTACGTACAGTTATTTTAGTCTCGACCTTCGGCGGGCTCTTATTCGGTTATGATACCGGAGTGCTCAATGGAGCTTTGCCGTATATGGGAGAGCCGGACCAGCTTAACCTCAATGCCTTTACAGAGGGGCTCGTCACCAGCTCGCTTCTTTTTGGAGCTGCGCTTGGTGCTGTTTTTGGCGGAAGGATGTCTGATTTTAACGGCCGGCGCAAAAACATTTTGTTTCTCGCTGTTATATTTTTTATTTCAACGATCGGATGTACGTTTGCTCCAAATGTAACGATCATGATTATCTCCCGTTTTGTACTTGGCATTGCAGTCGGTGGTGCATCAGTTACGGTTCCTGCTTATTTAGCAGAGATGTCTCCTATGGAAAGCAGGGGGCGAATGGTGACGCAGAATGAATTAATGATTGTATCAGGACAGCTTTTGGCCTTTGTTTTTAATGCAATCCTCGGAACAACAATGGGAGACAACTCCCATGTGTGGAGATATATGCTGGTCATTGCGTCGCTTCCAGCCGTATTCCTGTTTTTCGGCATGATCAGAATGCCTGAGAGTCCCCGCTGGCTCGTTTCTAAAGGTAGAAAAGAAGACGCTTTGCGTGTATTGAAAAAAATCAGGGATGAAAAGCGGGCGGCATCTGAACTGCAAGAAATTGAATTCGCTTTCAAAAAAGAAGATCAGCTTGAAAAAGCAACGTTTAAAGATCTTTCGGTCCCATGGGTGCGCCGTATTGTGTTCATTGGGATAGGGATTGCGATTGTGCAGCAAATTACAGGTGTAAACTCAATTATGTATTATGGAACTGAAATTTTAAGAGATTCTGGTTTTCAAACGGAAGCCGCTTTAATCGGGAATATCGCCAATGGCGTAATTTCGGTATTGGCAACGTTCGTTGGGATCTGGCTTCTTGGTAAAGTAGGCCGCCGGCCAATGCTGATGACAGGTTTGATTGGAACAACAACGGCATTATTGCTGATCGGGATATTTTCACTTGTAATGGAAGGATCACCGGCCCTTCCATATGTTGTCCTGTCATTAACGGTTACGTTCCTTGCCTTTCAGCAGGGTGCGATTTCACCAGTGACGTGGCTGATGCTTTCAGAGATTTTCCCGCTTCGCCTTCGCGGCCTGGGAATGGGTGTCACGGTATTCTGTTTGTGGATGGTGAATTTTGCAGTCAGTTTCACCTTCCCGATATTGCTGGCCGTCATCGGGCTTTCCACAACCTTCTTTATCTTCGTCGGATTAGGCATTTGCTCTGTTCTATTTGTGAAGAAATTTTTGCCGGAAACGAAAGGGCTTTCTCTTGAGCAGCTGGAGGAAAACTTCCGCTCTTATGATCGCAGCGAGGAGAAGAAAGAGCCCGGCGCTGAAGTAATTGGATAATAAAAAAAAGAATCCGCGCCCGAGTGCGGATTCTTCTTTCTGGTTTCAAATTAGTTAGGTCTGACAAGGATTTTGACTTGGTTTTTCTCGTTAATCAGAGCCCCGAAGCCCTCCTCGATTAAATCGTCTAACACGATTTTTTTCGTTACGAGTTTGTCGGCTGAGAAATAGCCTTCTTTCATTAATGACAAGACAGCGGGGAAGATGTCACGGTATCCGATAATTCCTTTTACTGTGCGTTCTTTGATGACGATATCGTTCGGATGGATTTCAGCGCCTTTTTCCCAAATGCTGACGATGACGGTTTCACCGGCGATTGTAGTGGATTGGATTGCTTGGGGTAATACCACTGGAACGCCTGTGACTTCGAATGCTACGTCAACGCCGCCTCCTGTACGTTCTGCAATTTCAGCTGCTACATCGTCTGTTTTGGACGGATCAACGATGATCGCTCCAAGCTCCTCAGCTTTTTGCTGGCGTTCAGGTGAAAGCTCGACAGCATAAATATCAGTCGCACCGGCAGCTTTCAGCGCTTCAATCACCAGAAGTCCAATCGGGCCGCAGCCGAATACAGCCGCTTTGTCGCCGGCTTTGATTTTGCTTGAGCGGACAGCATATAAAGCGACCGCAGAAGGTTCAACGAGCGCGCCTTGTTCATATGATAATTCGTCAGGAAGCTTGAATAACAGCTCTTCATCTACAGAGACATATTCAGAGAAACCGCCGCCTCCGCCGGCTAAGCCGAGGAATCCCATTTGCTCATCAAGGTTGTAGGCACCCTGGTGGCCGTGTGTGGCAAAAATCGGTTCGACTACGACGCGGTCTCCAATTTTATAATTTTCAACGCCTTCCCCGACTTCAACAACTTCGCCGGAGAATTCATGGCCCATTGTGACAGGTGCTGTTTCATTCGTTAATGGATGAGGTTTGTTAACCGGAATAAAGATCGGCCCGCCCAGATACTCGTGTAGATCACTGCCGCAGATGCCGCACCATTTGACTTTGATCTTTACTTTTCCCGGCTCCGTTTTTGGTTCTTCGATATGTTCAATACGGATATCTTTTTGGTTATGCCATCTTGCTGCCTTCATGGATTACCACTCCTATATCTTTTTGATATGAGTAGCATTCTGCACGGATCAATATGAACTGTTCACAAAATCGCCATTTTTAAAACCAAAAAAGAAATGAAATTTTTATATAATATAATTTATGTTTTTTTAAAAAAAGAAACTTTGAAGAAAAAAGAGTCTCGCACACTCTTTTTTCTTTACTATGAGAGAGTATGAGTCGTATACATAACTATGAATTTGGTTGAACAATACGGTAATGGTTCGTTCATATTGAATGCGTTAACTACTCTATCAACAATTATAACGCTAACACTGCAATTATTATAGGATAATCTTCCATGGTTTATTTTAGCAGATACAATTTTTCTGACTTTGTAACATTACTGTAAGAATATTGAAATAAAAAATCCCTGTTTCATCGTGTATAATTTTTCCTGGAAGTTAACAAATAGGGGGACAAAATGGTGAAGAAAGTCATTTTAGCGGCTTTTATCTTAGCAGGAAGTATTTTGGGAGCTTTCAGTTTTTCATCAGATGCCAGTGCGAAACATGTGAACGGAAATATTACTTGGTATAATGGAGTCGGAAAAAAAGGCTCTTCAGGTAAAAAACTTGGACATTGGGATTGTGCGACCAAGATCGGATTTGATGTTCCTAAAAACGGGACAAAAATCAGAGCCTATGCAAAAGCGAAGCCTAAAAAGGTAATTACGGTTTACAAAAATGATGTTGGCAGAATGCCTAATGCAGTACTGGACGTAAGCCCTAAAGCGTTTAAAGCGCTTGGATATCCATTAAGCAAAGGAAAAGTAGCGGGACATTACAGCTATTAATCTAATCTACATATATAATCTGTAAAGCAAGAAGTCACATTCTTGCTTTTTCTATTGGTGGAGATAAAAGATGAAAAAAAGAATCATATTATTATTAGCAGTCATCATAGCAGCTGCCGCGGGGGTTGCGTTTTACGTTACAAAGGATAAAGGCCATGAGAAGGCTGCTGATGTTTCATTCAATACGGAAAGCGGCGATAAGCTGCTTGTTTCAATTACGAATACCGATCTGCAGACGAAGTATTATGAAAATGATAAGGTGATCCATGAGGAGAAGCTGACCAGCTATCCGGCATTTGCTTTGGATCAAAAGCAGCAGGTGCTTTATTATACGGGCAATAACGATCAAAATGAAATGAGGCTTTTTAAGCTGGATCTAAAGTCTAATAAAAAGACGATACTTTATAAAGGCGCGGAGAGTGCGGATAGTTTGTTTTTGTCAAAAGACCGTTCAACCATCTTTTTCCGTTTAGGAAAAGCGGACGAAAGCAATTTCCGAATTGCAGCTTTTGATCTGAAAACGAAGAAGTACAAAAACCTTTATCCTGCCGCTAATGATCAGGATGACACCGTCAGCAGCTTCTTTTATAACAAAAAAACAGATTCGTTTGCATTGCTGCATTATTCTGTAGACGAAGATTACAAGAAAACAGATGAAGCGAATGAAAAGGGAACCGATCCTGAACCGACAACGATTCATTTTGCGGCAGGCCATCAAAACAGATTTGATGAGCTGAAGAGCCTTGACCAGTTTATCAGCGATATTGCTGTTTCCGATGATGATAAACAGATTTTGTTTACATCATATACGCAGAAAGGCACGGAGCAAACCGCTTCTGTTCAGATGCTGAATGCGGATACGAAAAAATATGAAACCATCATTTCAAATCAAAATTCATTCAAGCTGTTAATTGACGCACAGCCGCAGTTCTCTAAGGATGGAAAGGACATTTATTTTCTTGCCGAAGCCGAAGGGGCTAAAAAACTGAAGGATGAAACAGGGCGCGAAGCCAAGGTGCGGACGATTTATTCCTATAACCTTGAAAATAAGGCGTTCAAAAAAGTATGGGAAAATCCGAACGGCATCATCAACAGCTTTTCTGTCATCAACGAATAAAACCACTCGGCATGGGCTGAGTGGTTTTTTAATGGACGAGGTGCAGGGCTAATGATCCAAGCCATTTAAAGAGATGGATCAGAGGTATCGACAAAAACAGAAGTTCAACATAAGCGTTGATTGCAAGGTTCAGCTTTTTAAACCTAGCTCTCTTTTTCAGATCTCTTTGCTGCTGGTTTGAGAACACGTTATCACCCTTATATCCATATAATACCATAAGAATAGGCGAGAAAGCCCTAAACATTTATGGTTTTGGGCTTCTTTCTCATTTGCGGCCTCTTGCAATGAGAGGCTTATTCTGAAATATAGAATTTGCGTCTCCGTTCGGGGATTGTTTGCTTGCAGGAGACTGCATTTGTTATAGGGAAGAGCTAGCTTGTTTTCGTTTGACTGTTGTTTTGGAGATTCACTAATGAACGGATGCCGTCGATCATTTTGCTTCCGCACAAAGGACATGATGGCGAGTCACTGCTGGCGAAGTTTTTTCTGGTCCAGCCGTTGCAGTCTTCTTTTGTGCATTCCCATGTACTCACATCTTCTTTAGGCAGCGGTTCTTGATTACGTTTGTTATAGTAAGACATAAAGTCACTTCTTCCCTCATGTATTTTACTGCACATTTCTTATTGTCTCATACTTTTCCTCAATCTCCTAATTCCTTTTTCTTTATGGTTTTCCAATCAGGCCATCTAAAAAGGAGAGGAGTGTACTATTGAAAGCGTCGGGCTCTTCTAAAAATGGGCAATGGCTGCTTTCAGAAAAGGTGACGAGCGTCGAGTTTGGAATATTGCTGCGCAAGTGTTCTCCAGCTGCTGTCGAGAAAAATTTCCGGTCTTCTCCGAAGCACAGCAATGTCGGCACATTGATGTTTTGAAGGGTGCCGCGGTAATCAGCAGCCGTTTGGTTAAATAAGATCGTGCTTGAAATGGCAGCTGGCTGTTTGAGGATTTCTGCCAGCATCCATTCTGTTTCTGTCTCGGCAGGCGATTTTGCGAACATACTATGGATGAAACTTTCGTAGAATGGCAGCGGGTCAGTCTGAATGGCGTGCATCGCCGTTTTTAAACCGTCAAAATCAAACGGACCGTGTTCCCAGCCCTCCCATTGATAGTCGGAAGCGGATTGATCGATGATCACAGCGGCTTGTATGTTATCATTCCCAAATTGATTGAAATAATCCCATACGACGAAAGCACCCATTGACCAGCCGGCAAGAACGGCCTGATCAAGCTCCATTACTTTTAAAAATTCCCTTACATCACGGGCATATTGGGAAATGGTGTGTCCGTGAAGCGCTTTGTCGGATTCGCCGTGTCCTCTGAGGTCGAGACGAATACACTGATAATTGGCAGAAAGTACTGAAAATTGTTTGTGGAAAAATTGTCCGCTCATCAGCACGCCGTGTATAAACAGAATCGGTGTACCGCTCCCATGCGTTTCATAGTATAGGCGTGTCTGGTCTTCTAATGTGATGTATGGCATTTTTTCTCCTCCTTAGTTTCCGTCATGAGAATGACTGGCTGCTGTTGAGCTGATGATAGCAGCTGTCGCGGCTGCCTGGTGGGCCTGAATGACTGTTTCGATTGCGGTGTATAGCCCTGATTCCATCAGCAGATTTTCTTCCATATGCTCACTGAGGTATAGGCTGACGGCAATTTTGAAATTCATTTCCTTTTGCCACTTAAATGCTTTTTCTTGATTTAATTCGTGAGTGATGTTTAAAACGGCTTTGATATTTGGTTCTTCCAGAAATGTGAGAAGGGCAAGATCTGGATAATGGTAACTCTTTGGCTTTTTGAAAGAATCAGTGATGGATTGATATATATGTTTACATTGGGAAACAAGCGTTTCAGGGTCTTTTTCACTTTGTAAGGCCAGGATATGGCTGACCTGGTGCAAGTACTGTCCTTTTTTTAACCCGTTGGCCGCCAGCAGCCGATAGCATGTTTGCGCCTTGTTTAGCGCCTGCAAACCTTTTCCGTTTTCGCCAAGCAGTACGGCAAGCGGAACATTCTGAGTTGAAGTGAGGAAGTAATGATTTTTCTTCATCTGCTGATAAACAGATAGCCCCATGTTCATCTGTTCTCTTTGGTTTGTCGTTTCAGATTTGCCGGTGAGCAAGTTCAGAGCGGAAAGGTACGTGAACATATCCCGCTTATATCCAAGCTTCACCATTTCATTGTATACATCGATGAAAGTATGAAACGTTTGTTTTGCCTCTTGCTGAAAATGAATGTCCAGAAAAGAAGCAACAGTAAAACGGTGGTGTGAATTGAGTGTTGAGAAGCTCCCAATGTTTGATTTGATATAGCTGCTCAAATCATAAAAGCGATGAAAGTCAAACTCTCTTTTATTCACAATATATGCAGAAGAAATGAGCATTAATATCTGATCGTGTGCAACTTTCCATTTTAATTTTGATTTTAATTCAGCATAAATGGAAATGTATTGTTTTGTTTTTTCATTTAGGTCTTTTGTCAGCATAAAAAGCAGCTCCTCTTTGCTGTTTTTATGTTATACGAAAAAAGGGGCCAAAAGTTTCATATAGAAAAAACTTGCCTGTGAGAGGCAAGTTTGTCGTGTTATTTACGGGGATCTGTTATATCCATCGGTCTCATCATGTCATAGTCTTCATGCTCAAGAATATGGCAGTGCCACACGTATCGTCCGCTGTAAGGCGCGAATGTCACCGCGATTCGCAGGACTTCACCTGCATGTGCTTGAATGGTGTCTTTCCAGCCCTTTTCACTTGGCGGCGGAGGAACAGCCGGGCCGGTGTAGGACAATTCCCCTCTTTCTTGATAACGCGCGATATCAAACGGACGCCTGTCTAACACACGGAAGGAGACCAAATGCAGGTGGATCGGATGTGTTCCGCGCGTCGGGTTGACGATGGACCATATTTCAGTTGTGCTAGCTTTTGGTGCTTCTGTGACAGGATCATGCCAGCGTTTGTTATTGAGAAGAAGGACGGGTCTGCCGTATTCGTCTTGGGTGCCTGCCAGCTTCAGTGTTCTGATGTTTTGTATTTTTTCATTCTGTACGGAAGGGTATGAGGCGAGGTACTTTGGCTTTCTGCTTTCGTCTTTTTGTGCCAAAGGTTTGGTGACTCTAAATTGCATGATATTCGCATCTGTTTCTGGATTAACGCCACCTCCGCAGCCCTCGCTGTTTGCCAAAATGATGGATTGGCCTTCATAGGCTGTGAAGTCAATGATGATATCGTAACGTTCAGCGGGCGCAAGACTGAAAGAGTTCAGTTTTACAGAGCGTGGCAGGAGCCCTCCGTCTGAACCGATCTGAATAAATGCTCCGCCATTATCGAGTGACAGGTTATAGGTTCTCGTATTGGAGGCGTTGATGACGCGGAAGCGGTATTTCCTCGGTTCAACCTCAAAGTATGGCCATGCCTTCCCGTTGACGAGTATGGTTTTTCCGCAAAAAGCCGGAACGATAGAAGGGTTAGGCAGTGAGGGGGAAGGGTTTTCCGGCCCGCTTGGATAAAACAAAGAACCGTCCTCGTTGATCGTGCGGTCTGTGATCAGAAGCGGCACGTCGTATTCGCAGGAAGGCAGCTTTAGGCGTTTTTCCTTTGGATCGTGAATAATATAAGCGCCAACAAGTCCAGCATAGACATTTAGCCTCGTGAGTGCCATGGCGTGATCGTGATACCACAAAATAGCACCGCGCTGCTGATTCGGATAATGATAAACCTCTCGTTTAAAATAAGGGCCTGTTTGTTCAAAGTCTTTAGAAAACCAAGCCTCTGGATACCCGTCACTATCATCTGGCGTGACGCCTCCGTGTAAATGAACGACAGTCTTTACTTCTGGCTCTTCATGCTGGCTGTCACTGTGATGAATCGTGTGATCGATCGGAAGGAAATGCTCTGAAGGAAGGTTGTTCATCCATTTCACATACACGTTTTCGTTTCTTTTGACCTCAATGGTAGGCCCGGGAAATAAGCCGTTGTAGCCCCACAAACGGGTTGGAGGAAGATCGCGGTGAAGCTGATGGGCGCATTCTTTCATGGTGACTTCGTAGTATGTTTTTTCTTTTGATTGCTGTACTGGCTTTAGTGTATCTGGAATTGGGAGAGCATCTACAAATTTCTCAAGTGTCATTTTCATCTATCCTTATTTAAATTTTCCAAATTGGTACTATAGTTAATGACAATAAGGACGTGATGGTTCCAATAAGATCTGTGTGCCGCTGCCTGCCTAGAGAGAAATAACAAAATCCTAAACGGCAGGCCGTTTAGGATTTGATCAGCATTATGGCAGGATGTCGGGCTGTTGCTGTGTGACTGGCTTGGCTGCCGCTTTCTCGCTCTCCTTGCGTTTTCTGAACACAAGGTAAGAAATCAGAACGATTCCCGTGATGACGCCTGTCAGCAGCAGCTCGTTTCTCATGGAATTAATAAACGCCATTGATACTAAAATTCCGCAGATAGCGATGATGGTTAAGTAGGTTAGGAAAGGGAAGAGCCACATTTTGATTTTCAATGCTTCAGGATTTGTTTTTTCGAGTTTTTTTCGCATTCTTAGCTGGGAAACAGCGATGACAAGATAGACGAGTAAAGCAATTGCGCCTGATGAGTTGACTAAGAATAAAAAGACGGTGTCCGGTGAAAAGTAGTTCATTACAACTGCAATATAAGAGAAAAATGTCCCGGCGACTATGGCTTGTACGGGAACGCCTTTTTTGCTTAATTTCATAAAACGGCGCGGCGCTTCGTTTCTTTTTGCAAGTGAATACAGCATTCTGGATGTGGTGTACAAACCTGAGTTTAGACAGGAGAGTACGGCTGTGAGGACGATAAAGTTCATAATCTGCGCGGCTGCCGGCACTCCAATATGCTCAAGTACAGCGACGAAAGGGCTTTCTAAAATATTTGCTGAATTCCAAGGCAAAAGTGCCACCACAACGGCGATAGAGCCAACGTAAAAGACGATGATGCGCCATACAACGGATCGGGTCGCTTTTGTCACGGATTCGATCGGGTTGGATGTTTCTCCCGCAGCAATGGCAACAATTTCTGTTCCCATAAAAGAGAAGATGACAACGACTATGCCAAGCAATACGGAGCTGATGCCTTCCGGGAAAAATCCGCCTTTGCCTGTAATATTAGAAACACCCACTGGTTCACTGCCTGGCGCAAAGCCGAAAATAAAGGCAAAACCAATGATTAGAAATGCGATGATGGTTACAACTTTAATGAGGGAAAACCAATATTCAAACTCACCGAAAGATTTAACGGAGTAGACGTTAGTCAGGGTGAGCACGATCGTCAAGATCAAACTTGTCAGCCATAGCGGAATATCATGGAACCAGTATTGAATAATGCCTGCACCGGCAATGGCTTCGATTGCGATCACAATTACCCAGAAAAACCAATACAGCCAGCCGATTGTAAATCCTGCCCACGGTCCGATTGCATCATGAGCGTATTGAGAAAACGATCCGCTCGTCGGGTTTACAGCAGACATCTCACCGAGCATTCTCATGATAAAAATCACCAATAATCCGGCTAACGCGTAAGAAACAATGGCACCGGGCCCGGTTGAGTGAATCACTGAACCGCTGCCTACAAATAGGCCGGCTCCAATCACGCCAGCAATTGAAATCATTGTCATATGGCGGGTCTTTAATTCTTTTTTTAATCCTGATTGTGTCTGGTTCATAGGTTGCCTCCTTTAAGAATGAAGTCATACTGAATATTATGATAATTGAAACTCTATCATAAATATAGAGTTTGTCGAAAAATCGTGTAAGAAAATATAACAGTTTATTTCAAATTTGTAGGGTTTTGCTTAAGGTGCATTCAGCAGAAATGCTTGAAATAAAAGAAAAAATGTTTCTGTAATGATTCATTTTGTAGGTTGTTATACTCTCCTGATATATGTTTTTTTACGAGATATGTTGGTGTCATTGGAATTGAAGGTTTTTTTGGAGGAGAAAATAATTGGCTTAGAGAAACAATGTTCCACCGTTACTATTTTTCTGTGGCGGGTGAATCATGTTTCTGTAGACCCACTGCGGTTCAGCTTTGTATCATAATATAGGAAAACGCGAGCAGGGAGGAGGTTTTGTATGGAGAGATATGATGAACTGAAAAAAGGAGAAACCGGGGCGCTGGTCAGTATTGCCGCGTATCTTGTTCTGTCCGCAATTAAGCTGATTATCGGTTATCTCTTTCATTCGGAAGCACTTACGGCAGACGGGTTAAATAATACAACTGACATTATTGCTTCTGTTGCTGTGCTGATCGGCCTGCGTATCTCTCAAAAGCCTCCTGACGAAGATCATCCATACGGCCACTTTCGAGCGGAAACGATCGCATCACTTATCGCATCTTTTATTATGATGGTTGTCGGGCTGCAAGTGCTATTCAGCGCCGGAGAATCTATTTTTTCTGCGAAACAGGAGACACCGGGTATGATAGCGGCTTGGACGGCAGCGGGCGGGGCAGCCCTGATGCTTGTCGTCTACCAGTACAATAGAAGGCTGGGCAAAAAGGTGAAGAGCCAGGCGCTCCTTGCCGCGGCTGCTGATAATAAATCAGATGCATTTGTCAGTATCGGGACGTTTATCGGAATTGTGGCTGCGCAATTCCACCTTGCTTGGATCGATACGGTCACGGCGTTTGTAATCGGTCTTCTCATCTGCAAGACGGCATGGGATATTTTTAGAGAATCATCTCACTCTTTGACAGATGGCTTCGACGTAAAGGACATTTCAGCTTATAAACAGACGATCGAAAAGATCTCGGGTGTGAGTCGTTTAAAAGACATTAAAGCGAGATACTTGGGCAGTACGGTCTACGTTGATGTGGTCGTTGAGGTTTCGGCAGATTTAAATATTACGGAAAGCCACGATATTGCCAATGAAATTGAGCGGAGAATGAAGGAGGAGCATGCGATTGATTATTCGCATGTTCATATGGAGCCTTTCGAACACAAGTAATTGAGCTTCCTGTTACAGGGAGCTTTTTTGTGATTTGTCCTGCTTTATTGGAAACAATTTGCTAGAATCGTTTTTTTATACAGATCGCTATTTGTGGTAAAGTTAGGTTAGAATATGAAGAATTTTGTAGATGACTAGGAGGAAAAGAATGGCATACAAAGAAGACCTGCATCCTTTGCTGGGGAAAGCAGTTGAACATATTAATAGAGTAATGGTTGGAAAACGAGACATCGCCATACTCAGCTTCGCAGCCATTCTTGCCAAAGGGCATGTGCTGCTTGAGGATGTACCCGGAGTCGGAAAAACGATGATGGTCCGCGCGCTGGCAAAGTCAATCGGCGCCGATTTCAAAAGAATCCAATTCACTCCGGATTTGCTGCCATCTGATGTAACAGGCGTATCCATCTATAATGCGAAAACAATGGAATTTGAGTACCGTCCCGGCCCGATTATGGGAAATATCGTGCTGGCCGATGAAATCAACCGCACCTCTCCGAAGACACAGTCTGCTTTGCTTGAAGCGATGGAAGAGGGAAGCGTAACGGTAGATGGCCATACGATGGCGCTTGCCGCTCCGTTTTTTGTAATGGCAACGCAAAACCCAGTCGAATATGAAGGGACCTATCCTTTGCCGGAAGCTCAGCTTGACCGTTTTTTATTCAAACTTCGCATGGGTTATCCCTCCTTTAAGGAAGAGCTGGACGTATTATCTCTTCAGGAAAACAGCCATCCGATTGAGACGCTTGAGCCGGTTATAACAAAAGAAGACTTCATCCGGTTGCAGCGGGAAGTGCAACATGTCCGCGCCGATGACAGCATAAAAGAATATATTGTGGAGATCGTGCAGAAAACGAGACAGCATGCTTCTGTTCAATTAGGCGTAAGTCCGCGCGGATCAATTGCCCTCATGAAAGCGGCTCAAGCATACGCGCTGCTGCATCATCGCGACTATGTCATTCCGGATGATATTCAATATTTGGCTCCATTTACGCTTCCGCACCGGATGCTGCTGCAGCCTGAGGCGAAGTTTGAAGGGATCGAGGCAGAAGCAATCGTACGGGAGATCATGTCAGCTGTGAAGGTACCGGTTCAAAGGTCGTCGATCCGCTGATGAAGAAGAAATTACAATGGCTCGTATATGGGTGGAAGCTGATTGTATTAACATTATTGACCGCTGCTGTTTTTTCTTACGCGATGTTTCAAGGCGGCTTTGTCAGCTGGTTTTTGTTTTACACGTTTCTCCCTTTTGTCGTGTATGCCGGGCTGCTGGCGTTGTATCCGCTCTGCTCTTTTCAGGTTTCACGGCAAATGGCCAAAACACAATTACATGCGGGGGACAGGCTGGGCGTGTCGGTTACGCTGAGTAGAAAGCTGCCATTTCCAATGATGTATATGGTGATTGAAGATTGCCTGCCAGAAGGAATCGAGTCATTGAACCGAGACAAAGCTGTGGCCAAACGGCTCGTTTTTCCTTGGTTTAAACGGACTATGACGATGTCATATGAATTAGTTCCCGTACCGCGCGGAGAGCATCATTTTTATGCTATCAGGGTGAGAACCGGGGATGTCCTCGGTTTGATTGAAAAAACAGTTTTTTATGAGCTGGAAGACACCCTGCTTGTTTATCCATCCTTTCAGCGTTTTTCCTATCAGGTGAATGAGAGGCATCAGGAAGACGGTGTAAGCGGTTCTTCTCCTATTCATCAGCACCATTCCTCAGTCGCGGCAAGTGTGCGGAATTATCAGCCGGGAGACCGGTTTGCTGCATTAGACTGGAAAACTTCTGCACGGCGGAGCCAGCTGATGACGAAGGAATTTGAACCGTCACGAAGCAAAAACCTATTTCTTCTGATGGACCGTTCTTCCTCTGAAGCATTTGAAGAGGTCGTTTCTGTGACAGCTTCGATTCTTTATTCTGTTTTAAAAAACGGCGCGGGGGCAGGCTTGGCCTCAGTCGGAAAGGAAAAGAATATTTTTCCGATTCAGGAGGGAGAGCATCATTTTAACCACATGCTTCGGCATTTAGTTGTCGCTCATTGTGATGCAGCTGATCCGGTAAGTCGATATGTACGGGAAGAGCTGGGGAAGCCATCTGTTCGCCAGGCTGACAAAGTGATCGTCACGGGGCAGTTCACGGAAGATTTGCTGAGCATCGCAGAAACCAGGGGAGGCCGGGTTACAGTGATACTGGCAAAAGAGAAAGGTGCTGAACTTTCCCAAGCTGAAAATGTCATGATCGAACGGATGATGAAACGTCAAATCAGAGTTCAGGTCATGAGAGACGGATGAGTTTCGCGTGTTGTTTAGAAAGAGAGGTGACGGGTGCACATGCCGCACGATGATCAGAAGGAAAGCCGTTTGAGCTTGCTGTTATTTTATTTTCTGGCGTTTTTATTGCTGTGTGAGTGGCTAAGGCCGCTTGACAGTTTTACAGATACGAAACATACGGGCTTTTTTAGTGTCTTTATCGGTTTGACGTTTCTGCTGACTTTTTTCAGGATGAGGTGGTTTGTCACCGTTCCTTTTTCTGTCTTATTTACGTTGATCTCGATACACATCCTGTTTTATCAAGGTTCAATATTTGACTTGAGCTGGGTCAGCTCTTTTTTACAGGATGTCTATTTGAATATCAAGCTGATTCAATCAGGGCAATGGAATGACATGATTCCTTCGTTTCGGACCCTGTTGTTTTTTGTCCTGCTCTGGCTGTTGGTCTATCTCCTTCATTATTGGGTGATTTACCAGAGGAGAATTTTATTTTTCTTTATCATGACTGTAGCGTATATTACGATTCTTGATACCTTTACGCCATATGATGCCACTTTTGCCGTCATCCGTATCGTGCTGATCGGCTTCTTTATGCTGGGCCTTTTATACTTAGACCGCATCAAGCTGATGGAAAGAATTACACTGCCAAAAATGTCTGTCCTGAAATGGTTTCTTCCTTTAACTGTATTGGTTGTGGCTGCGGTGGGATTCGGGCTTGCCGCTCCCAAATCAGAACCGGCATGGCCTGATCCGGTACCCTTTCTCAAAAAAATCACGAATCAAGATCATGTGCCGGCTGGAGAAAGCAAAATCGGATATGGGAACCATGATGAATCGCTCGGCGGCCCGTTTCAGCAGGATGATACCCCTGTTTTTGCATGGCAGGGAAAAGAGCGTACGTATTTCCGTGTGGAAACGAAGGATACCTATACAGGAAAAGGCTGGGTTGAAACAGACACAGGCATGTCCTATCAGCTTAGCGGAGGAAAAGTAGAAAATCTATGGTTTGACCATAAGGTTGCGACAGAGCGCAACACCGTTCGTGTAAAAGTCGATGAGCACTATGGGTATAACCATGTGATGTATCCGATCGGTGCAGAAACCATTCAGCCAAATCAGGCTGTTTCGCTTGAAATGAACGGGAACACGGAACAAATTTCTCCGATCAGTGAACAAGCCGGTGAGATCAGAAATATGGGAAGCTATACAGTAACGTACCATTCTCCGGTCTACAAGCTGGATGAGCTGAGAAAGGTAAAAGTGAGAAGCAACAGTGAGGAATACAGATTCAGTGACCGCTATATGCAGTTGCCGAATTCACTGCCTGAGCGGGTAAGAACCCTTGCGATCAAGCTGACTCAGGATCACGACAATATGTTTGATAAGGTGAAAGCGGTTGAGGACTACTTAGGATCAAATGAGTTCACATATGAAACCGAAAACGTATCCATCCCTAAGAGTGATGAGGATTATGTCGATCAATTTTTGTTTGAAACAAAGAAGGGCTACTGTGATAACTTTTCTTCCTCAATGGTCGTGCTCCTGCGCTCGGCCGGTATTCCAGCCCGCTGGGTAAAGGGTTATACGTCCGGTGAATATAAAGAAGCAGGGAACAAAAACGGCAGCATTTACGAAGTGACCAACAACAACGCCCATTCCTGGGTAGAGGTGTATTTCCCGGAACAGGGCTGGGTCACATTTGAGCCGACTAAAGGGTTTACAAATCCGGCTGAGTTTGTTTCTTCAGACACAAAGGATTCCGGCAGCAAGAGCAGCAGCTCACCGGAGAAAACAAAAGAGCAGCAGAAAGAAGAGAAAAAACAGCCGAAAAAAGAGGAAAAACAAAAGGAAAAACGGGAGCCAGCTGGTTCTAAAAAGCCGTCCGCTTCACATGCAAATGCCGGTGCGGGCTGGTATTTAGGACTTGCAATTCTCGCAGTCCTCCTGTTGACAGTAGTATTGCTTTATGTTTTCCGTTCGTTATGGATTCCTGTTTTCGTTGTGAGAAAATTGAAGCGGCGCAGCGATCAGTACGTGTTTTTTGAGGCGTATGGCGCGCTGCTGAAACAGCTGAAGAGAAGGGGACTGTCGAAACGAGACAGTGAAACGCTGCGTGATTATGCAAAACGAATCGATGGAAAATTCGGCTCGGAAGACATGTCAAAGCTGACATTATGCTATGAACGGGCGCTTTACAGAAATGAAGATTCGGCTGCGCTTTGGATTGAATCCAGAGAGTTATGGGAAAATTTAATTAAAAGAAGATGGTCTTGACCGCTTATCAACGTGTTGTTAGAATTAGTGAATATTATCGGAGTCTGGGAGCGAGTTGCCAGACTCCGACAAAACGGCCTTGCCAAGGAGGGCGGAGCGAGCTTCATATCTGTCCTCGTTTTTTTCTGTGTCAAAAAACTTAGAGGAGATTAGGTGACAACCATGACAAAGTTAGTGAATGAAATGATTCTTGTCCTTGATTTCGGTAGTCAGTATAACCAGCTGATTACACGCCGTATCCGTGAATTCGGTGTTTACAGCGAACTGCATCCCCATACATTGACGGCTGAAGAAATTAAAGAAATGAATCCAAAAGGAATTATTTTATCCGGCGGTCCAAACAGTGTGTATGATGAAAACTCTTTCCGCTGTGACGAAAAAATCTTCGAGCTTGATATTCCTGTTTTGGGAATTTGCTACGGCATGCAGCTGATGACTCATTACCTTGGCGGTAAAGTTGAAGCGGCAAGCCAGCGTGAATACGGAAAAGCAAACATCCACATCGAAGGCACACCTGATTTGTTCAAAGATCTTCCGCACGAACAAGTGGTTTGGATGAGCCATGGCGATTTGGTTGTAGAAGTTCCTGAAGGCTTCACGGTTGACGCGACAAGCCATCACTGCCCGAATTCAGCGATGAGCAAAGCCGATAAAAAATGGTACGGCGTTCAGTTCCACCCGGAAGTGCGCCACTCTGAATACGGCAATGATCTTCTGAAAAACTTCGTATTCGGTGTTTGCGATTGTGAAGGCAAATGGTCAATGGAGAACTTTATCGAAATTGAAATGCAAAAAATCCGTGAAACGGTCGGGGACAAACAGGTTCTTTGCGCGCTAAGCGGCGGCGTTGATTCCTCGGTTGTTGCTGTTTTGATTCATAAAGCAATCGGCGACCAGCTGACTTGTATCTTTGTAGACCATGGTCTTCTCCGTAAAGGCGAGGCTGAAGGTGTTATGAAAACATTCAGCGAAGGCTTTAACATGAACGTGATTAAAGTAGACGCAAAAGACAGATTCTTAAATAAATTAAAAGGCGTTTCTGACCCTGAGCAAAAACGCAAAATCATCGGTAATGAATTCATTTACGTGTTCGATGATGAAGCGGACAAGCTCAAAGGCATCGACTACCTTGCACAAGGAACGCTTTACACTGATATCATCGAGAGCGGTACTGCAACGGCGCAAACGATCAAATCTCACCACAATGTCGGCGGGCTTCCTGAAGACATGCAGTTTGAACTGATCGAGCCGTTAAACACGCTCTTCAAAGACGAAGTGCGCGCGCTTGGCACAGAGCTCGGCATTCCGGATGAAATCGTATGGCGCCAGCCTTTCCCAGGACCGGGCCTCGGAATCCGCGTCCTTGGTGAAGTAACGGAAGAAAAACTGGAAATCGTTCGTGAATCAGATGCGATTTTGCGTGAAGAAGTAGCAAATCACGGATTAGAGCGTGATATCTGGCAATACTTCACAGTTCTTCCTGACATCCGCAGCGTTGGTGTTATGGGGGACGCAAGAACGTACGATTACACAATCGGTATCCGCGCCGTTACATCAATCGACGGCATGACATCTGACTGGGCGCGTATCCCGTGGGATGTGCTTGAAGTCATTTCTACACGTATCGTAAACGAAGTGAAGCACATTAACCGCGTGGTGTACGATATTACAAGTAAGCCGCCTGCGACGATTGAGTGGGAATAATAAACAATTAATGGAAACCATCTTTTAGGCGATTTTGCCAAGAAGATGGTTTTCTCTGTTTATTACGAACAAAATCGAATTTCATTTGACTATTGTTCGTTATTTATATTGTCAATTCAAAATGAACTTGGTACAATAGACACAGAAATCAAATAAGATGAATTCGTATAATCGCGGGGATATGGCTCGCAAGTCTCTACCAAGCTACCGTAAATGGCTTGACTACGTAAACATTTCTTTCGTTTGATATATAAATAAAACACGTTTATTTATTCAAACTGAAATTCGTCTGTAGTCAAGCGTCCCAAACTGTATTGGGGCGTTTTTTATTTGGCGTTTTCAGGACAGAATAAATAGCAAAGAGTGAAGGGAGCAAATAGCTTGAAAACGTTTTTTCAGTTTGATGAGCTGGGCACCAGCTATCGCAATGAAATCATTGGCGGATTAACAACTTTTTTATCTATGGCATATATTCTGTTCGTCAATCCGATTACACTTGCTTTAGAGAGCGTGAAAGATTTTCCGGAGGCGCTGAGAATCGACCAAGGTGCGGTCTTTACGGCGACAGCGCTTGCGTCTGCAGCAGGCTGTATTTTAATGGGATTGATAGCGAGATATCCGATCGCCATTGCGCCTGGTATGGGGCTCAACGCATTTTTTGCGTTTTCTGTCGTCCTTGGGATGGGCATTTCCTGGCAGGCAGCTTTGTCTGGTGTGTTTATTTCAGGTCTTATTTTTGTTGCTCTTTCTTTAACAGGTTTTCGAGAAAAAATCATCAACGCCATTCCGCCTGAGCTGAAATTGGCAGTCGGCGCGGGGATCGGCCTGTTTATTACATTTGTTGGATTGCAAGGGTCAGGAATCATTGCAGCGAACCCTTCTACACTGGTCACCATCGGAAACATTCACAGTGGTCCTGTGCTGTTAACGGTTTTCGGTGTGATTGTAACGGTTATTTTAATGGTGCTTCGCGTGAATGCGGGCGTGTTTATCGGGATGCTGTTAACAGCGGTTGCCGGCATGATTTTCGGTTTGGTTCCGGTACCGTCTCAAATCGTCGGTAGTGTGCCAAGCCTTGCGCCGACTTTCGGACAAGCTTGGATTCACCTGCCGGAAATTTTCTCTGTACAAATGCTGATCGTCATTTTAACGTTCCTGTTTGTCGGATTTTTTGATACAGCGGGTACACTTGTTGCTGTGGCAACGCAAGCTGGTTTAATGAAGGAAAACAAATTGCCGCGTGCGGGCCGTGCGCTTTTAGCTGATTCATCTTCTATTGTGATCGGAGCCATGCTTGGTACGTCTACAACAACTTCTTATGTTGAATCAAGCTCAGGTGTCGCTGCGGGTGCCCGTTCAGGATTTGCGGCAATTGTAACAGGTATTCTCTTTTTACTGGCTACGTTTTTCTCACCACTCTTGTCAGTCGTTACATCAAACGTAACAGCGCCGGCACTGATCATTGTTGGTGCACTGATGGTCGCGCCGCTTGGCAAAATCGCTTGGGATAAGTTCGAAGTGGCCGTTCCTGCTTTCCTTACCATGATCATGATGCCGTTAACGTACAGCATTGCGACCGGAATTGCCATCGGATTTATTTTCTATCCGATTACAATGGTGTGCAAAGGGAAAGCCAAAGAGGTTCATCCAATTATGTACGGGCTGTTTGCCGTATTTATCCTGTACTTTATCTTCTTAAAATAAGGAATAAGACCAGCTGCCTCAGCAGCTGGTTTTTTTGTTGCAAAAGGTAAAACCATATCATAGGATATACCGTCATGTAGATGTGCCGCCGGCCTCAGTTATAAGGAAATGACTTGACTGTTCAGGAAGGCTTCGGTACCTTATATAAGTGTTTTATTTTCTTACTGAATGGTATTCCGCCGTATTTTTTTGATAGGAGTTGCTAACATGACGGAAGAAAGAAAAGAAACGTTTGAAGAAGAAGTCAACCAGAGTGAAAGAATAGATGCAGATGAAGAACCGCTATCGAGAATGTCCAGAAATGCGAGCAGGCAAAGCAAGCAGAAGCAAAAACAAAAGCAGAAACCGCACAAGGGACGCGGTGTATCAACTGCTAAAGACAAGCTTGCGTCTATATGGGCAGCCATCAACAGATATTGCGGTTTTGCGTTCTCGATTTTGAAATCACCGGCGAAAACCGTCGTAGCGGATGGTTTTTCTCATTATAAGTATGGTCTGATATCCATGCTAATATTCAGTATGATCTTTTCAATCGGGAACTGGTTTCAGTTAAAGGCGAGCTGGAATCGGCCACTCGGTTTCGGTGAACGCCACCACACTTTTTATGACGGATTTTTAGTCGTTCTTGTGTATTTGCTTCTTTTTTCCGCGGTAATGGTCTTAGCTGTATGGGCCGTCGCCCGCTATATGATGAAGGAGAAGGTGACGTTTCGGGAAACGGCTGCCGGTTTGGGTTCCTTGCTTGTACCGGTAATTGCTGTTTCAATCCTTTGGTTAATCTTTGCGATCGTAAATATTCCGATGCTGACAGTTCTGTTTACAGTGCTAATCTTGTTTTCGATCTTTTTTGTGATGGCGCTGTATGTGCAGCGTCTGCATCAGGCGGCACAGGATGCACCGATTGACTATATCTATTGTGTGTTTGCTGTGGTTGCGATAGCGCTGCTATTTGCGGCGGTGACTTGGCCGTTGATTTCTGAATATTTCACGGCGTCGCTCATTCCGCTTTAATGAAAAAAACCGGCTGTTGATAGCCGGTTTTTTCATGTCACATTTTTTACAAATATATCTAAAAAACATAGTTGATTTGTAGGATTAACCCATGTATGATAAGGAAAATGCTGTAAACGTCCAGCGCGCAAACCTTTATGTTTAAGGAGGATGATGGACATGGCTCATTTACTTCGCCGAGCGATTAATCAAAAGAAACAATTTTTAAAAACCAAATTACTGCTCTCGGAATTTTATCAGGGTAGAGGGGAACAGCTGGCTGATTATACGCTGAGTGAGCTTGAGAAAGAATACAAGTCCCTTCTGAAAATGAAAAAAGAGATCTGACAATATATGAGTAGAGTTGAGTCTGCTGAAAAGCGGGCTTTTTATTTTGATTTTGAAAAGGTGAGAAAGAGGGTAAGCTACTACTGTTCAATCTCATAAAGCGTGTCGAAATATTTTCCTGAGGCTTACAGCCTCAGCTCATTGTAAACGACTCATTTCTCTAGTAGAATATGAATGCTTTATGCAAGCTGAAGAGTAGGGGGATGAAATAAAATGATGCAAACCATCTTATCAAATGGGTTAGCCATGGTTCTCATAATTCTCATTATTAATATTGTCTATGTGTCATTTTTTACAATAAGAATGATTTTAACACTGAAAGGCCAGCGTTATTTAGCGGCCGGCATCAGTACGATTGAGATATTGGTTTATGTGACAGGGCTGAGTCTGGTGCTTGATAACTTAGACCAAATTCAAAATGTGATTGCGTACGCGCTCGGTTACGGTCTTGGCGTGATTGTCGGCATGAAAATAGAAGAAAAATTGGCGCTTGGCTATATTATGGTCAATGTGATTACGAAGGAGCTTGATCTTGATCTTCCGAGGCAGCTCCGTGAAAAAGGCTATGGCGTGACAAACTGGGTGGTCGGAGGGCTTGAAGGCGACCGCACTGCCCTTCAGATTTTGACGCCGAGAAGATATGAACTTCAGCTGTATGATACGATTAAAACACTTGATTCAAAAGCCTTTATTATTGCATATGAACCAAAAACAATCCATGGCGGCTTCTGGGTCAAAGCGGTGAAGAAGAGGAGAATTAAAGAATAATGGCAAAGCCCAAGAAGAAAAAGTTTGAAGTAACAGAGCAGCAAACGATTGATGCGGTGCTTCAGCAAATGAAAGAAGAAGGATATCTTCCTGTAAGGCGAATGGAAGAGCCTATTTTTATGGAGAAAAAGGAAAATGGGTCAATTCAGATTGTTCCGTGCGGGAAAAAAATCGTATTTGAAGGGAAATTGATCTAAAACACGAACATTAGTAGAATGAATTTTTGTATCGTTCGATAATATCGTTGACATTATCCATGTCCGTTGTTAAGATAAACATGAAATCAAAACACGACCTCATATAATCTTGGGAATATGGCCCATAAGTTTCTACCCGGCAACCGTAAATTGCCGGACTATGCAGGAAAGTGATCGATAAAACTGACATGGATATATCGCAGAAGCGAACGACTGACGATACATGTACCATGCCCGGTTTGTATTGCTTCCTCATAAGTGCAATGCAGAGCGGGTATTTTTTTATTTTCTGAAAACAAAAGCATTAGAAGGTGGGGACAGAATGCAGCCGCTAGTAGGAATCATCATGGGAAGCACTTCCGATTGGGAGACAATGAAAAACGCATGCGACATACTTGACGAACTCAATGTTCCGTACGAAAAAAAGGTCGTTTCCGCTCATCGGACGCCTGATTTGATGTTTGAATACGCTGAAACTGCGAGAGAAAGAGGCATCAAGGTGATTATCGCCGGTGCCGGAGGAGCGGCCCATCTTCCGGGGATGACGGCTGCGAAAACAACTCTGCCGGTCATTGGAGTCCCGGTTCAGTCCAAGGCGCTGAACGGGCTGGATTCACTTCTTTCTATCGTGCAAATGCCAGGAGGCGTGCCGGTTGCGACAACAGCCATCGGCAAAGCGGGCGCTGTGAACGCCGGTCTGTTAGCGGCGCAAATTTTGTCAGCTTTTGACGAAGATCTTGCCCGTAAGCTGGATGAGAGAAGAGAAAATACAAAACAGACGGTGTTAGAAAGCAGTGATCAGCTTGTCTAAACAAATCATCTATCCGGGAGCTGTCATCGGAATGATTGGCGGCGGCCAGCTTGGAAAAATGATGGCTGTTTCCGCCAAACAAATGGGGTATAAAGTCGCGGTCATTGATCCGGTGAAAGATTCGCCGTGCGGGCAGGTTGCGGATATCGAAATTACAGCTCATTATAATGACCGTGAAGCGATTCGAAAATTGGCTGACGTCAGCGACATCATCACTTATGAGTTTGAAAACATTGACTATGATGCGCTGCATTGGCTAAAAGGTCATGCGTATCTCCCGCAAGGAAGTGAGCTGCTGCTCATTACCCAAAACCGTGAAACGGAGAAAAAAGCAATTCAAGCCGCGGGCTGTGCAGTCGCGCCGTACAGCATCGTCAAAACAGATGATGAACTGAAACAGGCGGTACAGGAGCTTGGGCTTCCAGCAGTACTGAAAACATGCCGCGGCGGATACGACGGCAAAGGCCAATTTGTGATCAAGGAAGAGGCGCAAATTGAGCATGCTGCAGCTCTTTTAGAACACGGAATTTGCATTCTCGAAAGCTGGGTTTCTTTTAAAATGGAACTGTCGGTTATCGTCGTCAGATCGATAAACGGTGAAATTTCAACATTTCCGGCAGCTGAGAACATTCACCATAACAATATTCTTTTCCAAAGCATCGTGCCTGTACGGGTGGAGGAAGGGATTCAGAAGAAGGCTGCTGATTTGGCTGTTAAGCTTGCAGACGAGCTTAACCTTGTCGGACCGCTTGCTGTTGAGATGTTCCTGACAGAAGACGGAGAGCTTTTGGTCAATGAACTGGCGCCAAGACCGCACAATTCAGGGCATTATACACTGGATCTTTGCGAAACGAGCCAGTTTGAACAGCATATCAGAGCGGTATGCGGCCTTCCGCTCGGGAAAACAGATTTGCTGAAGCCGGGTATGATGGTGAATCTTCTCGGCGATGAAGTGAAGCTTGTTGAGGAAGAACCGGAGCTTTTAAAAGAAGCAAAGCTATATATATACGGAAAACATGAAATTAAAAAAGGCCGCAAGATGGGGCATATTACATTTATGAAGCAACCTGAAGACCATTGGATTCAGGAGATCACAAATAAATGGATGAATAGAGACGGAGGACAAGCTGAATGATTGAACGTTATTCAAGACCTGAAATGTCTGCGATTTGGACGGATGAAAACAGATTTCAAGCATGGCTGGAGGTGGAGATTCTTGCCTGTGAAGCGTGGGCGGAGCTTGGCGTCATTCCGAAAGAAGACGTAAAGGTCATGCGTGAGAACGCGTCATTTGACATCAACCGCATTTTAGAAATCGAACAGGACACGCGCCATGACGTTGTCGCTTTTACACGCGCCGTTTCCGAATCACTGGGGGAAGAAAGAAAATGGGTGCACTACGGTTTAACGTCAACTGACGTTGTAGATACGGCTCTTTCTTACTTATTAAAACAGGCAAACGACATTCTGCTCAAGGACCTTGAGAGATTTGTTGACATTATAAAAGAAAAAGCGAAAGAGCATAAATACACAGTTATGATGGGGCGCACACACGGCGTACACGCTGAGCCGACAACGTTCGGTTTAAAACTTGCGCTTTGGCATGAGGAAATGAAACGGAATCTTGAGCGTTTTAAACAAGCGAAAGCAGGCATTGAGGTTGGGAAGATTTCCGGCGCGGTCGGCACGTATGCGAACATTGACCCATTTGTAGAGCAATATGTTTGTGAGAAGCTCGGATTGAAAGCAGCACCGATTTCAACTCAAACCCTTCAGCGTGACCGCCATGCTGACTATATGGCGACACTTGCTTTGATCGCGACAAGCATCGAAAAATTCGCAGTGGAAATTCGCGGACTGCAAAAGAGTGAAACACGCGAAGTTGAAGAATTTTTCGCGAAAGGGCAAAAGGGTTCATCTGCGATGCCGCACAAACGAAATCCGATTGGCTCTGAAAACATGACAGGCATGGCACGTGTGATCCGCGGCTACATGATGACAGCTTACGAAAATGTTCCATTATGGCATGAGCGCGATATTTCTCATTCTTCAGCAGAACGGATTATTCTTCCGGATGCGACAATCGCGCTGAACTACATGCTGAACCGCTTCTCTAACATCGTGAAGAATTTAACGGTTTTCCCGGAAAACATGAAGCGCAACATGGATCGCACGCTCGGCCTTATCTACTCTCAGCGCGTGCTGCTTGCTTTGATTGACACAGGCCTGACTCGCGAAGAAGCATATGACACAGTGCAGCCGAAAGCAATGGAGGCATGGGAAAAACAAGTGCCGTTCCGTGAGCTTGTGGAAGCGGAAGAAAAAATCACGTCACGTCTTTCTCCTGAAAAAATTGCTGACTGCTTTGATTACAACTATCATCTGAAAAATGTTGATCTGATCTTTGAACGTTTAGGTTTAGCATAGAAGAAGCTTTTAGGCGGCTTCTTCTATGCTGTCTTAGTTTGAAAATTCCCAACATTCGGGTTAGGAGGCCTTCCGTGAATATTGTGAAGAATGAACTTTTATACGAAGGAAAAGCAAAAAAGATCTACAAAACCGATGACGAAAACACGCTGTATGTCGTGTATAAAGACTCCGCCACTGCTTTTAACGGTGAGAAAAAAGCAGAAATCAGCGGAAAAGGGCGCTTGAATAACGAAATCTCAAGCCTCATTTTCAAACACCTTCATGCTAAGGGCATTAACAACCACTTTATCGAGCGTATTTCGGAAACGGAGCAGCTCATTAAGAAGGTAACGATTGTGCCGCTTGAAGTCGTCGTCAGAAATGTTGTGGCAGGAAGCATGTCCAAACGTCTCGGCATTCCAGAAGGCACGGAGCTTGAACAGCCTATAATCGAGTTTTACTACAAGGA
This sequence comes from Bacillus sp. T17B1, assembly GCF_026796395.1. Lineage (NCBI taxonomy): Bacteria > Bacillati > Bacillota > Bacilli > Caryophanales > Bacillaceae > Bacillus > Bacillus sp. T17B1. The sequence continues at coordinate 29,199 of NZ_JALAYA010000027.1, read as the reverse complement.
TGACGCGCTGGGTGATCCGCTCATCACAGAGGATCATATTTGGCTGTTGAAAGCAGCGACTTCTGAGCAGGTAGCATCCATTAAGTCCATTACAAAAACAGTAAATGAAGAGCTTCAAGCCATTTTTGACGATTGTCATGTCAGATTAATAGATTTCAAGCTTGAATTCGGTTTAGATGCAGACGGGCAAGTGCTTTTGGCGGATGAAATTTCACCTGACACATGCCGCTTGTGGGATAAAGATACGAACGAAAAGCTGGACAAAGATTTATTCAGACGCAATCTGGGAAGCTTAACCGACGCATACGAAGAGATTTTCAAAAGACTGGGAGGCATTCATCATGTATAAAGTAAAAGTTTATGTCAGCTTAAAAGAAAGTGTACTAGATCCACAAGGGAGTGCTGTCCAGCATGCCTTGCACAGTATGACTTATAACGAAGTTCAAGATGTGCGTATCGGAAAATACATGGAGCTTACCATTGAAAAATCTGACCGGGACCTTGACGTGCTCGTGAAAGAAATGTGCGAAAAACTTCTAGCGAATACAGTGATTGAAGATTACAGATACGAAGTTGAGGAGGTAGTCGCACAGTGAAATTTGCGGTGATTGTGTTACCCGGCTCCAACTGTGATATCGATATGTATCATGCTGTAAAGGATGAGCTCGGCCATGAAGTGGAATACGTCTGGCATGAGGAAACAAGCCTTGAAGGCTTCGACGGCGTGTTAATTCCGGGAGGATTTTCTTACGGCGATTACTTGAGATGCGGTGCTATCGCCCGATTTGCGAATATTATGCCAGCTGTCAAACAGGCGGCGGCTGAAGGGAAACCAGTTCTTGGCGTCTGCAACGGATTCCAGATTTTACAGGAGCTTGGCCTTCTGCCAGGCGCAATGAGACGTAACAAAGATCTGAAGTTCATTTGCCGTCCGGTTGAATTAATTGTACAAAACGATGAGACATTATTTACATCTTCCTATGAAAAAGGCCAATCGATTACCATCCCGGTTGCCCATGGTGAAGGAAATTTCTACTGTGATGACGAAACGCTTGCTTCATTGAAAGAGAACAATCAAATTGCTTACACATACGGCTCCAATATTAACGGGAGTGTCAGCGACATTGCCGGTGTCGTGAATGAGAAAGGCAACGTATTAGGCATGATGCCTCACCCTGAGCGCGCGGTCGATGAACTGCTTGGAAGCGCCGACGGTCTTACATTGTTTCAGTCTATCGTGAAAAATTGGAGGGAAACTCATGTCACTACTGCTTGAACCAAGTAAAGAACAAATAAAAGAAGAGAAACTGTATCAGCAAATGGGTGTCAGTGATGATGAGTTTGCATTGATTGAATCCATTCTTGGCAGATTGCCGAACTACACAGAAATCGGAATTTTTTCTGTCATGTGGTCAGAGCATTGCAGCTACAAAAACTCAAAGCCGATTCTGCGTAAATTCCCGACAAGCGGCGAGCGTGTGCTGCAAGGTCCGGGGGAAGGCGCTGGAATCGTTGATATCGGTGACAACCAAGCGGTTGTGTTCAAAATTGAATCGCATAACCATCCATCAGCCATTGAACCGTACCAAGGTGCTGCGACTGGCGTAGGCGGCATAATCCGTGACGTTTTCTCAATGGGGGCCCGTCCAATCGCTGTATTGAACTCTCTTCGATTTGGTGAACTGACTTCACCGCGTGTGAAGTACTTGTTTGAAGAAGTAGTAGCGGGTATTGCCGGATACGGCAACTGTATCGGCATCCCGACAGTCGGCGGAGAAGTGCAGTTTGACAGCAGCTATGAAGGAAATCCGCTCGTCAACGCAATGTGTGTCGGTTTAATCAACCATGAAGACATCAAAAAAGGCCAGGCGAAGGGTGTCGGCAACACAGTCATGTACGTAGGGGCAAAAACGGGGCGTGACGGAATCCACGGCGCTACGTTTGCTTCTGAAGAAATGTCTGATTCGTCTGAAGAAAAACGCTCTGCTGTTCAAGTCGGCGATCCGTTTATGGAGAAGCTTTTGCTTGAGGCATGTCTAGAAGTCATCCAATGTGATGCGTTAGTCGGTATTCAGGATATGGGAGCTGCCGGTTTAACAAGCTCAAGTGCCGAAATGGCAAGTAAAGCCGGCTCTGGTATTGAGATGAATCTTGACCTGATTCCTCAGCGTGAAACAGGCATGACTGCATATGAAATGATGCTTTCTGAATCACAGGAACGGATGCTTTTGGTCATCGAGCGCGGACGTGAGCAGGAAATCATCGATATTTTTGATAAATACGATCTTGAAGCAGTTTCTGTCGGACGCGTGACAGATGATAAAATGCTTCGCCTGACACATAAAGGAGAGGTAGTGTGTGAGCTGCCTGTTGATGCCTTGGCAGAAGAAGCGCCGGTTTACCACAAGCCATCTCAAGAACCAGCATACTACCGCGAATTTTTAGAGACGGATGTTCCGGCTCCTCAAATTGATGATGCGAATGAAACGCTGAAAGCCCTTCTCCAGCAGCCGACGATCGCAAGCAAAGAGTGGGTTTACGATCAGTATGACTACATGGTGCGGACGAATACAGTTGTCGCTCCTGGGTCTGATGCGGGTGTTCTCAGAATCCGCGGAACGAAAAAGGCACTGGCGATGACGACAGACTGTAACGCCCGTTATCTCTATCTCGATCCTGAAGTCGGCGGGAAAATCGCTGTCGCTGAAGCGGCGCGCAACATCATTTGCTCAGGCGCAGAACCGCTTGCAATCACAGATAACCTTAACTTCGGAAACCCTGAGAAACCGGAAATTTTCTGGCAGATCGAAAAAGCGGCTGACGGCATCAGCGAGGCGTGCAATGTTCTCAGCACACCGGTTATCGGCGGAAACGTTTCACTTTATAACGAATCAAACGGAACGGCGATCTACCCGACACCTGTTATCGGCATGGTCGGCTTAATTGAAGATACAGCACACATTACAACACAGCATTTCAAACAAGCGGGAGATCTCGTATATGTGATTGGCGAAACAAAACCTGAGTTTGCCGGAAGCGAGCTGCAAAAAATGACAGAAGGCAATATTTACGGAAAAGCACCGCAAATTGATCTTGATGTAGAACTGTCACGCCAAAGAGCATTGCTTGATGCGATTAAAAAAGGCTTTGTTCAATCTGCGCATGATGTGTCTGAAGGCGGTTTAGGCGTAGCGATTGCAGAAAGTGTCATGACGACAGAAAATCTTGGCGCGAACGTGACTGTTGAAGGCGAAGCAGCATTATTATTCTCAGAATCTCAATCCCGCTTCGTCGTTTCAGTGAAAAAAGAACATCAAGCAGCGTTTGAAGCAGCTGTGAATGATGCCGTTCATATCGGTGAGGTAACAGCTGATGGTCTTCTGGCGATTCAAAACCAAGACGGACAACAATTGATTCATGCGCAAACGAAAGAGCTTGAGCGCGCATGGAAAGGAGCTATCCCATGCTTGCTGAAATCAAAGGCTTAAATGAAGAGTGCGGCGTATTTGGGATTTGGGGACATGAAGAAGCCCCGCAAATCACCTATTACGGCCTCCACAGCCTCCAGCACCGAGGACAGGAAGGTGCGGGCATTGTAGCAACTGACGGTGAAAAACTAACGGCGCACAAAGGCCAAGGGCTGATCACTGAAGTGTTTCAAAATGGCGAGCTCAGCAAAGTAAAGGGAAAAGGCGCAATCGGGCACGTTCGGTATGCGACGGCTGGAGGCGGCGGATACGAAAATGTACAGCCGCTCCTCTTCCGCTCCCAAAACAACGGCAGCCTGGCGCTTGCCCATAACGGGAACTTGGTGAATGCCACTCAGCTGAAGCAGCAGCTTGAAAATCAAGGGAGCATCTTCCAGACCTCTTCAGACACAGAGGTGTTGGCTCACCTGATCAAAAGAAGCGGACACTTCACACTGAAGGATCAAATAAAAAACTCGCTTTCCATGCTGAAAGGCGCCTACGCATTCCTGATCATGACCGAGACAGAAATGATCGTAGCGCTTGACCCGAACGGGCTTAGACCGCTATCCATCGGCATGCTGGGCGACGCTTATGTCGTCGCATCAGAAACATGCGCATTTGATGTCGTCGGCGCAACGTATCTTCGTGAGGTAGAACCGGGTGAAATGCTGATCATCAATGATGATGGCATGAAATCAGAGCGCTTCTCCATGAATATCAACCGTTCTATTTGCAGCATGGAGTATATCTATTTCTCCAGGCCTGACAGTAATATTGACGGCATTAATGTGCATAGTGCGCGTAAAAACCTTGGGAAAATGCTGGCTCAGGAATCCGCAGTTGAAGCTGATGTCGTAACAGGGGTTCCGGATTCCAGTATTTCAGCTGCGATTGGCTATGCGGAAGCAACAGGCATCCCGTATGAGCTGGGCTTAATCAAAAACCGCTATGTCGGCAGAACGTTTATTCAGCCATCTCAGGCTCTGCGCGAGCAAGGTGTCAGAATGAAGCTATCTGCGGTTCGCGGGGTTGTAGAAGGAAAACGCGTCGTTATGGTAGATGACTCTATCGTGCGTGGAACAACAAGCCGCCGGATTGTCACGATGCTCAGAGAAGCGGGTGCAACAGAGGTGCATGTGAAAATCAGTTCACCGCCGATCGCTCATCCGTGCTTTTACGGCATTGATACGTCCACACATGAAGAACTGATCGCGTCCTCCCATTCAGTTGAAGAAATCCGTCAGGAAATCGGGGCGGACACCCTCTCATTTTTGAGTGTGGAAGGGCTGCTGAAAGGCATCGGCAGAAAATACGATGACTCTAATTGCGGACAGTGTCTCGCTTGCTTTACAGGTAAATATCCGACTGAAATTTATCAGGATACAGTGCTTCCTCATGTAAAAGAAGCAGTATTAACCAAATAAAACTTGAAAATGACATAAAGGCAGCGCAGTTCGGCTGCCTTTCTCTTTCTGCCCTCGTTCGGGGAGATATTTAGAAAAGCGCCTTAAAGGAGTGAATAGGATGTCTGAAGCATATAAAAACGCAGGAGTTGACATCGAAGCCGGATATGAAGCTGTAAAACGAATGAAAAAACATGTGGAGCGCACAAAACGGCTTGGCGTTATGGGCAGCCTTGGCGGTTTTGGCGGCATGTTTGACCTGTCTGAGCTTTCATATCAAAAGCCTGTTTTAATTTCGGGAACGGACGGTGTCGGCACAAAATTAAAGCTCGCTTTTTCCATCGATAAGCATGACACGATTGGTGTTGACGCTGTTGCGATGTGTGTCAATGATGTACTGGCACAAGGCGCAGAGCCGCTGTTTTTCCTCGATTATTTAGCGGTCGGCAAAGCGGACCCTATAAAAATTGAGCAGATCGTGCAAGGTGTGGCGAACGGCTGTGAGCAGTCAGGCTCAGCCTTAGTGGGCGGTGAGACGGCTGAAATGCCGGGACTATATACAGCTGATGAATACGATATTGCCGGTTTCTCAGTCGGAGTGGCGGAAAAGGACAAAATCGTCACTGGAGAAAACATCAAGGAAGGCCATCTTTTGATCGGTCTCAGCTCCAGCGGCCTTCACAGCAACGGATTTTCCCTTGTGAGAAAAGTGCTTCTGGATGATGCGGAGCTGGATCTTGATACAACATACGAACCGTTTGACCGCCCGCTTGGCGAGGAACTGCTTGAACCGACAAAAATTTACGTGAAGCCTGTGCTTGCTGCGGTGAAAAGCGGAAAAGTCGACGGCATGGCTCACGTAACAGGCGGAGGGTTTATCGAAAATATCCCGCGTATGCTTCCAGAAGGCTTAAGTGCGGAAATCGATCACGGCTCATGGCCGATTCCGCCGATTTTCTCTTTCCTTCAAGAGTACGGCAAGCTGAAGGAAGAAGACATGTTCAACGTCTTTAATATGGGCATCGGTTTTGTGTTGGCAGTTAAAGAAGAGAATCTGACAGATGTGATCGGAACGCTTGAAAGCCATGGTGAAAAAGCCTATTTGATCGGGCGTGTGAAACAAGGCGAAGGTGTCACATTCGGCGGTGCGGCGCTTTCATGAAAAAGTTTGCGGTATTCGCATCCGGAAACGGTTCAAACTTCGAAGCCATCGTTATGCGTTTAAAAGAGGAGAACTGGGATGCGTCCGTATCGCTTCTCGTTTGCGACAAACCGCAGGCGAAAGTCATCGAACGGGCGGAAACATTCCACATTCCATCCTTTGCATTTGAGCCGAAGTCTTATGAAAACAAGGCCGCATTTGAACAGGCCATTATCGAACAGCTTCATCTCCATGACGTTGAATTAATTGTTCTTGCCGGTTATATGAGGCTGATAGGTGATACACTGCTTGAGGCATACGGAGGAAAAATCATTAACATTCACCCGTCACTTCTTCCGGCGTTTCCCGGGATCGACGCAGTCGGGAAGGCGTACCGCGCGGGCGTGAAGGTTGCAGGAATCACTGTGCATTATGTCGATGAAGGAATGGATACAGGCCCGATCATCGCTCAAAAGGCAATCGAAATTGACGAATATGATACTTTGGAAACAATTGAACAGCGGATTCACAAGCTTGAGCATAAATGGTATCCGAGTGTAATTAAACAGCTATTAGGATTAAATAACAGAGGTGAGAAGGCATGACTATTAAACGTGCATTAATCAGTGTTTCAGATAAAACAAATCTCGTTCCTTTCGTAAAAGAACTGACAGAGCTTGGCGTTGAAGTGATTTCAACAGGCGGAACGAAAAAGCTTCTTCAAGAAAACGGTGTGAACGTCATTGGAATTTCTGAAGTGACAGGCTTTCCTGAAATTATGGACGGACGGCTCAAAACACTTCACCCGAATATTCACGGCGGTCTTCTGGCAGTTCGCGGCAATGAAGAGCATATGGCGCAGATCAATGAACACGGAATTCAGCCGATCGACCTCGTTGTGGTCAATCTCTATCCATTTAAAGAAACCATTTCTAAAGAAGATGTCACATATGAAGAAGCGATCGAAAATATCGACATCGGCGGACCGGGCATGCTGCGTGCGGCATCAAAAAACCATCAGGATGTGACGGTTATCGTCGATCCGGCGGATTACAGCCCAGTGCTGAATCAAATCAAAGAAGAAGGCGGCGTATCCCTTCAGAAAAAACGCGAGCTGGCGGCAAAAGTATTCCGACATACTGCGGCATATGACGCACTGATCGCTGACTATCTGACAAACGTTGTCGGTGAAAAAGAACCTGAACAATTCACTGTAACATTTGAGAAAAAACAATCGCTTCGCTACGGGGAAAACCCGCATCAGGAAGCAACATTCTATCAAACAGCACTTCCTGTCAAAGGCTCCATTGCGCAAGCGGAACAGCTTCACGGCAAAGAGCTTTCTTACAACAACATTAAAGACGCAGATGCGGCAGTTCAAATCGTCCGTGAATTTACTGAGCCGGCTGCAGTTGCCGTCAAGCATATGAATCCATGCGGCGTTGGAACAGGAAAATCAATTTCAGAAGCCTTCAACAGAGCGTTTGAAGCAGATCAAACATCTATCTTCGGCGGCATTATCGCCCTGAACCGTGAAGTGGACAAGGCAACTGCCGAAGCGCTTCACAACATTTTCTTAGAAATTATCATTGCGCCTTCATTCAGCCAAGAAGCACTTCACATCCTGACTGCGAAGAAAAATCTTCGTCTGCTGACGCTTGATGTGACAGCTGCCGTTCAAAAAGAAAAGCAGCTGACATCCGTTCAAGGCGGGCTGCTGACTCAGGATTTGGATATGCACGGGTTTGATGATGCTGAGATCAACATCCCAACGAAGAGAGAGCCGAACGAGCAAGAGTGGGAAGACTTGAAGCTTGCTTGGAAAGTCGTGAAGCATGTGAAATCAAATGCGATCGTTCTCGCGAAAGACAATATGACAGTCGGCGTGGGAGCAGGCCAAATGAATCGCGTCGGGTCAGCGAAAATTGCCATCGAGCAAGCAGGTGAAAAAGCGAAAGGCAGCGCACTTGGATCTGATGCATTTTTCCCAATGCCGGATACTGTCGAAGAAGCGGCAAAAGCGGGCGTTACGGCTATCATTCAGCCGGGGGGATCTGTACGTGATGAGGATTCCATCAAAAAAGCAGATGAGTACGGCATTGCCATGGTATTCACCGGCATTAGACACTTCAAACATTAAGGGGATGAAAACGACGTGAATGTATTCATTATCGGTAAAGGCGGAAGAGAACATACGCTGGCATGGAAGGCGGCGCAAAGCAGCCTCGTAGAAAACGTATTTGCCGCCCCAGGAAATGACGGCATGGCAGCTTCCGCACAGCTAATAAACATTGAAGAAAACGATCATGCCGGGCTTGTCTCGTTTGCAAAAGAACATCAGGTCGGCCTGACCATTGTCGGGCCTGAGGTTCCTTTAATAGAAGGTCTGGTGGATGAATTCGAAAAAGCGGGTCTTCCTGTATTCGGCCCGTCAAAAGCCGCTGCGATCATTGAAGGCAGCAAACAGTTCGCTAAAGATTTAATGAAGAAATACGACATTCCGACCGCAGAATACGACACATTTACATCTTTTGAAGAGGCAAAAGCATATGTGCAGGAAAAAGGCGCTCCGATTGTCATAAAAGCAGATGGACTTGCGGCCGGAAAAGGCGTTACAGTTGCCATGACAGAGGAAGAAGCGATGGCATGCCTGCATGATTTCCTTGAGGATGAAAAATTCGGTGATGCGAGCGCGTCTGTTGTCATTGAAGAATTTCTGTCAGGCGAAGAATTTTCTCTGATGGCATTCGTCAAAGGAGAAAAGGTGTATCCAATGGTGATCGCCCAAGATCACAAGCGGGCGTTTGACGGAGACAAAGGCCCTAATACGGGCGGGATGGGCGCCTACTCGCCAGTTCCGCAAATTTCGGAAGAAACCGTCCGCCATGCGGTAGAAACCATCGTCGAACCCGCCGCAAAAGCAATGGTACAAGAAGGCCGTTCCTTCACTGGCGTTTTATATGCGGGATTGATGCTTACTGAAAACGGCTCGAAGGTCATCGAATTTAATGCCCGTTTTGGCGATCCGGAAACACAGGTCGTGCTTCCGCGCATGGAATCTGATCTGGTACAGGTGCTTCTTGATCTTTTAGAAGATAAAGAAGTCGACTTGAAATGGAAGGATACCGCGGCTGTAAGTGTTGTGCTTGCTTCAGAAGGGTACCCGGAAAGCTACGCAACAGGCACGCCGATAGGCAGCCTTGCAGCGGAAACGGAGCAGGTGGTTGTCTTCCATGCCGGAACGAAAGCAGAAGGCGGAGAGTTCGTCACAAACGGTGGACGCGTCGCCAATGTGACGGCTTTTGATGACACATTTGAAGCGGCGAGAGATCGAGTGTACAAAGCCGTTGATGAGATCATCAAGCCGGGACTCTTTTTCAGAAAAGACATTGGGGCACGCGCGTTAAAGGCTGTCCAAAAATAAAGCGCAGAACCCCGCAGATTGAGCTGCGGGGTTTTTTGTTATACAAGAGCGGGGTGGTGTGCGGAAGAAGAAAGGACCACCAGCGTGGTGGGTTTACCATGGGCTATTGAAGCGTCAATAAAATCTTCGAGCGTATGTACCGATTCTGTCACTTTTGTCACATAGCTGTACATGCCTGTAATGCGGTGGTTTTCTGTCACATCCGGATGTGCTGCGGCAAAGGCGGCGTAGTGTTTACAGCTTTTCGGCTCCATCAGGATAAAAGCCGTAACATGCTTGTTTAGTTTTTCGTAACAGATATTCGCACTGTAGCCGGTGATCACTCCTTTGTCTTCCAGCTTCCTGACACGTTCCGCCGCGCTTGGCGGACTGAGGCCGACAAGCTTTCCCAACTCAACCATCGTTAATCTGCCATTTCGCTGTAAATGAGAGAGAATGTGAAGGTCTGTATCGTCCATTTTTTGGCTCCTTTATAAGTTTAGGTGAATTCGCAAAAATTCCTTCTATTATAAGGTGATGCTGATCATTTACCTTCATTGTAGCATATGGATGCCCTCTTATTCTTCCTATAATAAAGCCATCAACGGAGAGGAGGCATCATGTTGCCTGAATTGCAGCGTTCGATCACTTGGATACAAGGGACAGCATTAACCATTGGGGCCGTTTTAGGCTGTGGGATATTAATCCTGCCGTCTGTCACCGCTGACACAGCCGGTCCCGCTTCTTTATTCGTTTGGGTGTTCATGTCTTTCTTGTCTTTTCTTCTTGTCGGCACACTGGCCCGTCTTGTGAAAATAGCGCCCAGCGCGGGAGGAATCACGGCTTACGTGCAGCTGGCTTTTCCGAAAAAAGCTGGAGCGGTTTTGGGCTGGATCATGTTAGGGTCCGTTCCAATCGGCGTTCCCGTCATCGCTTTAACTGGCGCGCATTACGTCAGTTACGTCACAGAGGCTTCGGATTGGCAGATTACTTTGATTGCGTGCTGTATGCTGGCTGTCTCCATTTTGCTTCATATGAGAGGCATTCAACTATCCGCAAACATCAGTATACTTGTTATTTGTGTCATCGTATTTCTGCTAGTCACTTCTGTTGCCGTGTCATTGCCTCATGTCAAAGCAGCAGCATTCAAACCGTTTCTACCACATGGCTGGTCTGCTGCGGGATCTGTTTCTGTTATAATTTTTTTCTCTTTTGTAGGCTGGGAAATGATTACCCCATTGGCTGAGGAATTTCATCGTCCTGAAAAAGATGTCCCACTCAGCTTATACTTGGGAGCGGCTTGTGTGGCGGGGCTGTATATCATGCTGTCATTTGTGACGGTGGGGACTCATTCATATGGAGAGAATGGAGAAATTGCATCGCTTGCCATGCTCATATCAAAAGGAGCGGGGGAAAGCGGAGTCTATGTAACGGTATGTTTAGCACTGTTTATCACATTCGCTACCATTCATGCCAATATTGCGGGTTTTTCCAGAATGGTGTATGCATTGGCGAGAGAGGGGCATATTCCAGTATATTTTGGGAAACTCAGTGAGACAAAACATACGCCTATCCGTGTATTAACAGCGCTTGCCGCAGTATTTGGTTTAGTCCTTGGGGCATATGGCTTGTTTCAAATCGATTTGACAACGCTGTTAAAAGGGCCAAGTGCGGCATTCATCGCATCTTACATTTGTACAATGGCGGCAGCTCTGAAATTGCTGAGCTGGAGAGATTCAGGCTGGTGGATGGCGTTCGGGGCGTTTGCGGCTTGCGCTGTGATTTACTCTTTTAGCGGCTGGGCACTCCTTTATCCGGCAGCACTGGCAGCCGCAGGGTATCTCTATATAAAGACAAAGGAATGTCGTGAGAAAAAAGCTTGATCACGTTTCGTGAGCAAGCTTTTTTGTTTATCTGTTTTGATGCTCCTGTTCGTTATTGCCGGAAGCGCCGTTTTGAATCATGTAGGTCACAGGGCAGAAGCGCAAGATTCCGGAACCTGCTTTCAATGCCCCCATAAAGATGTAAAAGAGGTGCATTCTGCACCAAGGCTTTTTTGTAAACGTTGCGCTGGCGGCTGACATAATTGTCAGTCCGCAGGCGATTCTAAAGACGGCATTGACGAGACTGATGTTTGGCTTCATGGAAATCCGCTCCTTTTTACTTAAAAAAGTTTTTTTAATCTAACCTTCAAAAATTTGTAACGTTTATACCGTGCGTGATGAGGAAGGATGTGATAACATGAGTCTAATACATGTAAAGGAGAGTATGTGAATGTCCGAACGTACCTTTAACTGGAAAAACAAAGACATCAGGGCACAGGTTGATGTTGTAGACTCAAAGCTGCTTCCAACGCTCCTTTTACGGAATGCTCTCGTCTTAAATCCATATGTAAAACAATGGCTGAAAAAAAACATTTGGATTTATCAGGACCGCATTGTTTATGTGGGTCATGAACTTCCGAATAGAGCCGAAGAAATTCATACGATTGATTGTGAAGGAAAATACATTGTGCCAGGGTATATCGAACCGCACGTACATCCTTTTCAAATATATAATCCCCAAACGCTGGCTGAATATGTGTCTCAATACGGAACAACGACATTTGTGAATGACAACTTATTTTTGCTTTTACAAACCGGAAAAAAGAAAGCGCTTACTATTTTAAATGAACTCAAAAAGCAGCCTGTTCAATATTTCTGGTGGTCACGCTATGACCTTCAGACTGAGGTATTGAACGAGGATCACGTTCTTCCGTTTGATGTCAGAAAGCAGTGGATTGAACATCCGGATGTGATTCAAGGGGGAGAAATGACCGGATGGCCTCGTTTGGTAGATGGTGATGATTTAATGCTTCACTGTATGCAAGCTACAAAGAAGCAGAGGAAACGCATTGAAGGGCATTTTCCCGGTGCTTCAGATAAAACGCTTACAAAAATGAAGCTGTTCGGAGCGGATTGTGATCATGAAGCGATGACAGGTGATGAAGTGATGAGAAGGCTAGAACTGGGCTACTATGTTTCCCTTCGGAACTCTTCCATTCGCCCTGATGTAAGAAAAATCTTGCAGGAGCTGCATGAGAAGGATTTCCGCTATTATGACCATTTCTTTTACACGACAGACGGCGCGACGCCGAATTTCTATAAAGGCGGCATGACAAACGAGTTGATCCGCATCGCGTTAGAAGAAGGAGTTCCGGCAATCGATGCCTACAATATGGCATCATTTAATATCGCAAAGTATTACCAAATGGATGATTATTTAGGAGTTGTCGGACCGGGAAGACTGGCATCGTTAAATGTACTTGAAGATCCGTTAAACCCGAATCCCGTGACCGTTCTGTCAAAAGGGATCATCCTCCGTGAAGACGGCTGTGATTTGAAGGCATTTACAAAGACGGTCTGGAGCAAAGGCGGTCTTGTCCCGCTTGAGCTTTCATATGATATGACGATGGATGATTTGCAGTTTTCCATGCCGATGGGCGTGAAAATGCGGAATGCGGTCATTATGGAGCCGTATATGATTGAGATCGACAATTCGTTGGAACAGCTCTCATTTGACCATGATGAAAGTTATTTGACGATGCTAGACAGACATGGGAAATGGCGCGTCAATACGATGATAAAAGGCTTTGCCTCAAGCGTGCAGGGATTTGTGAGCTCCTTTACGACGACAGGTGATATTGTGGCGATCGGAAAAAATAAAGCGGATATGCTGCTCGCTTTCGCCCGCATGAAAGAGATCGGGGGAGGAATCGTCCTTGCGGAAAACGGGAGCATTCTGTATGAAATTCCGCTTGCGCTCTGCGGCTGCGCCTCTTCGGAAGCGTATGAAGACGTGCTGGAGAAGGAACAAAAGCTGAGAGATCTTCTGACTGAAAGAGGCTACGAGTTTTGTGATCCCGTCTATACACTGCTCTTTTTGCAAAGTACGCACCTTCCGTATATACGCATTACGCCTAGAGGAATCTTCGACGTCATGAAAAAAACTGTACTCTTTCCATCGATAATGCGTTAAAATATAAAAGAGCAGGGAGCCGACATATGAAAAAATGGATGACAGGTTGTGTGCTGTGTTTCGTGTTTTTTCTGCTGGTATCCTGCCAGCAGAAGGATGCTGTCCCGAATGTTGAAAAGAAGCTGAATGCTGCTTTGACGGGACTTGTGACTGAACAGAAGGTGGCTGAACGCCGTCCTGTTGCTGTTGTGGTGAACAATCACCCGAAGGCGAGACCGCAATCAGGACTGTCTAAAGCCGACATTGTCATAGAAGCGCTGGCCGAAGGACAAATTACTAGATTTCTGGCCATTTTCCAAAGCCAGATGCCTGAAACTGTCGGTCCTGTGCGAAGCGCGCGGGAATATTTCATCGCTCTCAACAATGGCTTTGACAGCATATTTGTCCATCACGGCTGGAGTCCTGGCGCCAAAGAGCAGCTGGAATCCGGAGCTGCCGATTTTATTAACGGATTGGATTTTGACGGTAGCTTATTTTGGAGAGCTGATTTTAGCAAACCGCCCCATAATTCCTATACGTCTTATGATTACATAAAAAAGGCGGCGGAACAAAAGGGATATGAGCTGAAGCGGGAAACAGATCCGCTGCTGTTTCAAACATCAGAAGCAAAACCTGCAAATGAATCTTACAATGTTCGGGTAGATTATGGAACAAAGAACGTTACAAATCTTGTCGAATACAATTATGATAAAAAAGCTGAAGCTTATACAAGAAGCTCTGATGGTGTCATAATGACAGACCGGGAAACCGGAAAGCCGGTTGCAATGCAAAATATTTTCATTGTTGAAGCCAGCCATCATACTATTGATCAAGATGGAAGGCGGGAGATCGACCTGGAATCAGGGGGGAAAGGTCTGTTGTTTCAGCACGGAAACGTTATTGAAACAGACTGGAAACAAGTAAACGGCAGAATTGTGCCGGTAAAAGACGGCAAATGGCTTCCGCTTGTGCCAGGAAAGACTTGGATTAATATCGTGCCTGATCTCGATGCGGCTTCCATTAGTAAAGGAGAAGGTGTGTAACGATGCAAATCGATAAATTACGCGGCAAAGAGCTGGACCAGTTATTCAACTCGATCTTATCGCTGAAAGACCTGGAGGAATGTTACCGGTTCTTCGATGATCTTTGCACAATTAACGAAATTCAATCGCTGGCTCAGCGTCTTGAAGTGGCGCGCATGCTTCGCGAAGGAAACACGTATCATAAGATTGAAACAGAAACAGGTGCTTCCACGGCTACGATTTCCCGTGTGAAACGCTGCTTAAATTACGGTAATGATGCTTATGAAATGGCACTCGACCGTGTGAAGGAGACCGAAACTGAGTCTTCTTCAAAATAACAAAGAACCGCCCTGCCGTACGGCATGGGCGGTTTCTTTATGAAACAAATTGGTGGATCAGTTTGTCGATGTCGACGATGCTGTCATCCTCTTTTCGATAGCCAACATGCTCCTTGGAAAAGCGGACCGGCGAATTGATGCCCGCTGCGGCTGCGAGGTTATACAGCCCCTTGCGCAGCGAAATGACGTAATTGCAGATACGATGCTGTTTTTCTTCAACGCTTAGTGCTTTTTGCAGGTTTGGATCTGTTGTCGCCACACCTGCCGGACATGTGTTGGTGTGGCAGACGAGAGCGCGGATGCAGCCGACCGAAAACATCATGCCGCGGGCAATGTTGACAAAATTAGCGCCGAGGGCTAAAGCAACCGCGATTTTGTCAGGAGTCAGGAGTTTCCCGGAAGCAAAGATTTTCAGTTGGCCGCGCAAGCCGTACTGTCAAAGAAGCGTGTCAACAATAGGCAGCGCTGTCATAATCGGAAGGCCGACTGTATCATCGAGCTCGTAAAAGGAAGCTCCGGTACCACCTTCGCTTCCGTCAATCGTGATAAAATCCGGATGCTGACCGCTTTTCTGCATATAAAAGAAAAGCTCCTGCAATTCTTCAGGGTTCCCTGCAACTAATTTGATGCCCACTGGCTTTTGCCCAACATCTCTAAGTTTCTCAATTAAGTCGAGCATGTCGGGAGCGCTTGAAAATTCATAAAAGCGGTTCGGGCTGTCAATCGATTCCCCCGGTTCGACATTCCGGATGTCTGCCACCTCTTCAGATCCCTTGGCGCCATCCGCATGGCCGCCGCGGGTTTTCGCTCCTTGCGCCAGCTTCAGTTCAAAGGCTTTAATTTGGTCAAGCCTGTTTATTCGTTTAAATTCCTCCCATGAAAATTCTCCATTTCTCTATTGAAGGCTTTTTTAAGCTCCCTTTTTATGAAAAAAGAATCAAAACAGCTTTTTCAGTGAATAACGAGATTAACGGCTTTTTCCGTTTTTCCGCGCTATGTGAATTTGTTATAATGTTTAAATGGTAACAAACGAATGGAGGAACGTATGACGTGTACGATGTAACGGAGTGGAAGCATGTCTTTAAACTCGATCCAAATAAAGATTTGCCTGATGAACAGCTGGAGCTTCTCTGTGAATCAGGAACGGATGCGGTCATTATCGGAGGAAGCGATGGTGTGACAGAGGACAATGTCCTGCGGATGATGTCTAAGGTGAGACGGTTTTTGGTGCCGTGTGTCCTTGAGGTGTCAGCAATTGAAGCAATCGTTCCCGGCTTTGACTTATATTTTATTCCGAGTGTATTAAACAGCAAAAACGCGGACTGGATTGTCGGAATGCACCAGAAAGCCATGAAGGAATACGGAGATCTGATGTCTATGGAAGAAATCATGGCGGAAGGCTACTGCATCGCTAATCCCGATTGCAAAGCGGCGGAACTGACTGAAGCGGATGCCGATCTGAGTATAGACGATATTGTCGCCTATGCGCGTGTGTCTGAGCTGCTGCATCTGCCGATTTTTTACTTGGAATACAGCGGCGTGCTTGGAGACATAGAAGCCGTGATAAAAACGAAGGCTGTATTGGAAACGTCCACCTTGTTTTATGGCGGCGGCATCAAGGATGCGGAAACGGCAAAGCAGTATGCTGAGCATGCTGACGTGATTGTTGTTGGCAATGCGGTATATGAAGATTTTGACCGGGCTTTGAAAACAGTAGCGGCTGTGAAAGGCGAGTAGTAAATTGTACGGTTTTGGTTTATGATAGAACATATGTTTTGTATAGGCGGGTGAACAAATTTTGAATTATATTAGCAATCAATTATTAAGCGGATTAAACCCCGTTCAGCAGGAAGCTGTCAAAACAACGGACGGGCCTCTCTTGCTGATGGCGGGAGCGGGAAGCGGAAAGACACGTGTCCTGACACACAGAATCGCTTACTTAATGGCGGAAAAGCATGTGGCGCCGTGGAACATTTTGGCGATCACATTTACAAATAAAGCAGCACGTGAAATGAAAGAACGTGTGGAAAGCATTCTCGGACCGGGTGCGGACGATATCTGGATTTCCACATTTCACAGCATGTGCGTGCGGATCTTGCGCAGAGATATCGACCGGATCGGAATCAACCGCAATTTCTCTATCCTTGATACGGCAGACCAGCTGTCAGTCATCAAGGGGATCTTGAAGGAGCGCAATCTTGATCCGAAGAAGTTTGATCCAAGAAGCATTCTCGGCACGATCAGCAGTGCGAAAAACGAATTGACCGAACCGGAAGAATTCTCTAAAGTTGCCGGCGGCTACTATGATCAGGTCGTCAGCGATGTATACACTGATTATCAGAAGAAACTGCTGAAAAACCAATCGCTTGATTTCGACGACTTGATTATGACGACCATTAAATTGTTTGACCGTGTACCGGAAGTGCTTGAATTTTATCAGCGCAAATTCCAGTACATCCACGTCGATGAGTATCAAGATACGAACAGGGCACAATACATGCTTGTTAAACAGCTTGCAGAGCGTTTCCAGAACCTTTGCGTTGTCGGAGACTCTGATCAGTCGATCTACAGATGGCGCGGCGCGGATATCACCAACATCCTTTCTTTTGAAAAAGATTACCCGAACGCCAGCGTAATTTTGCTTGAACAAAATTACCGTTCAACGAAACGGATATTGCGCGCGGCTAACGAGGTCATCAAAAATAACTCAAACCGCAAACCGAAGAATTTGTGGACGGAAAACGATGAAGGCATCAAAATTTCCTATTACCGCGGAGATAATGAGTTCGGCGAAGGACAGTTTGTGGCCGGTAAAATTCATCAGCTTCACAGCTCAGGCAAGCGGAAACTCTCCGATATCGCTGTCTTGTACCGGACAAATGCGCAGTCCCGTGTGATTGAGGAAACGCTTCTCAAAGCAGGCTTGAACTATAACATTGTCGGCGGCACAAAGTTCTATGACAGAAAAGAAATTAAAGACATTCTCGCGTACTTACGCCTCGTGTCCAATCCGGATGACGATATCAGTTTCACACGCATTGTCAATGTGCCGAAACGCGGAGTCGGTGCGACATCACTTGAAAAAATTGCTTCGTATGCCGCGATGAACGGCTTATCATTCTTCCAAGCCATTCAACAGGTTGATTTTATCGGCGTCAGCGCCAAGGCAGCCAACGCACTTGACAGCTTCAGGCAGATGATTGAGAACCTGACCAATATGCAGGATTACTTATCTATTACAGAGCTGACAGAAGAAATTCTTGATAAGACGGAATACAGAGAAATGCTGAAGGCTGAGAAATCAATCGAAGCCCAAAGCCGTTTAGAAAACATCGACGAGTTCCTGTCTGTTACGAAAAACTTTGAACAGAAAAGTGAAGATAAGACACTTGTTGCATTTCTGACAGACTTGGCGCTGATTGCAGATATTGATCAGCTCGACCAGCAAGAGGAAGAGTCAGGCGGCAAGGATGCAATCACCCTGATGACACTGCACGCCGCAAAAGGGCTGGAGTTTCCGGTTGTTTTCTTGATGGGGCTTGAAGAAGGCGTCTTCCCGCATAGCCGTTCATTAATGGAGGAAGCGGAAATGGAAGAAGAACGCCGCCTTGCTTACGTTGGGATTACAAGGGCGGAGCAGGAGCTTTATCTGACTAACGCCAAAATGCGAACCTTGTTTGGCCGAACAAATATGAACCCGGAATCTCGCTTTATTGCTGAAATACCGGAAGATTTATTGGAAAACCTAAATGAGAAAAAAGAAACGAGAGCGCCGTCTGCGAGAAAAATGCAGCCGAGACGCGGCCCTGTTTCACGTCCGGTGTCCTACGCCAGCAAAACAGGCGGCGACACCTTAAACTGGGCAGTCGGAGATAAGGCGGGCCATAAAAAATGGGGAACAGGAACTGTCGTCAGTGTAAAAGGCGAGGGAGAAGGGACGGAGCTCGATATTGCGTTCCCGAGCCCAGTCGGCGTAAAACGCCTGTTAGCAGCATTTGCTCCTATTGAAAAGCAGTAATTGAAGAGGAAAGGAAGAAGCAGATGGACAAAGAAACAGCGAAGCAGCGGGCAGACGAACTGCGCCGCATCATCAACAAGTATAGCTATGAATATTACACCTTAGATGAACCGAGCGTCCCTGATGCCGAATACGACAGATTGATGCAGGAGCTGATAGCGATCGAGGAAGAGCATCCAGACCTCAGAACGCCGGACTCTCCTACGCAGCGTGTCGGCGGAGCCGTGCTTGAAGCGTTTCAGAAAGTCACTCACGGCACGCCAATGCTCAGTTTGGGCAACGCCTTTAATGCCGATGACCTTCGTGATTTCGACCGCCGGGTTCGCCAGGCCGTCGGCGACGATGTGGCGTATAATGTGGAGCTGAAAATAGACGGTCTTGCTGTTTCTCTCCGTTATGAAGACGGCTATTTTGTCAGAGGTGCCACAAGAGGTGACGGAACGACGGGAGAGGATATTACGGAGAATCTGAAGACGATCCGCAATATTCCGCTCAAAATGAAACGTGATCTGTCGATTGAAGTACGCGGCGAGGCGTATATGCCGAAGCGTTCGTTTGAAACGCTTAATGAGGAACGGATCAAAAACGAAGAAGAACCGTTTGCCAATCCGCGAAATGCCGCCGCTGGATCACTCAGACAGCTCGATCCGAAAATTGCAGCGAAACGAAACCTCGATATCTTCGTCTACAGTATAGCGGAGCTTGACGAGATGGGTGTGGTGACGCAAAGCCAGGGGCTTGATTTTCTCGACGAAATCGGATTTAAAACAAACCAGGAACGAAAAAAATGCGACAGCATAGAAGAAGTTATTGCACTGATTGATGAGTTTCAGTCTAAACGAGCTGACCTCCCGTATGAAATTGACGGCATCGTGATTAAAGTTGATTCCCTTGATCAGCAGGAGGAGCTTGGTTTTACAGCGAAAAGCCCGCGCTGGGCCATCGCGTATAAATTTCCTGCTGAAGAGGTCGTGACAAAACTTCTCGACATCGAATTAAATGTCGGCAGAACGGGTGTAATTACGCCGACCGCCATTCTTGAGCCGGTAAAAGTTGCCGGCACAACGGTCTCAAGAGCATCCCTTCATAACGAAGATTTAATTAAAGAGAAGGATATTCGGATATTAGATAAGGTCGTCATCAAAAAAGCGGGCGATATCATTCCGGAAGTCGTGAACGTCCTTGTTGAACAGCGCACAGGAGAAGAAAAGGAATTCAGCATGCCGACGGAATGTCCTGAATGCGGGAGCGAACTCGTCCGCATCGAAGGGGAAGTGGCGCTTCGCTGCATTAATCCTGAATGCCCGGCGCAAATCCGGGAAGGGCTGATCCATTTTGTTTCCCGCAATGCCATGAACATTGACGGGCTTGGCGAACGAGTGATCACACAGCTGTTTGAGGAGAACCTTGTCCGCAATGTGGCGGATTTATATAAGCTGACGAAGGAACAGGTCATCCAGCTCGAACGCATGGGCGAAAAATCTACTGAAAATCTGATCAGCTCCATTCAAAAGTCCAAAGAAAATTCGTTAGAGCGCTTGCTATTCGGACTCGGCATCCGCTTTATCGGTTCAAAGGCTGCAAAGACGCTAGCCATGCATTTTGAAAGCTTGGAGAACCTGAAAAAAGCTTCAAAAGAGGAGCTTCTCGCAATCGATGAAATCGGTGAAAAAATGGCTGATGCGGTCATCACTTATTTTCATAAAGAAGAAATGATTGATCTCTTGAATGAACTTCAGGAGCTGGGCGTAAACACAGACTACAAAGGCCCGAAAAAAGTAAAAGCAGAGGAAAGCGATTCTTACTTTGCCGGTAAAACAATTGTTCTGACAGGCAAGCTGGAAGAACTGTCAAGAAACGATGCCAAGGCGCAAATCGAAGCGCTAGGCGGCAAGCTGACTGGAAGCGTCAGCAAAAACACAGACTTGGTCATCGCCGGTGAAGCTGCGGGAAGCAAGCTGACAAAAGCACAAGAGCTGAACATTGAAGTATGGAATGAAGAACAGTTAATGGGAGAGCTAAAGAAATAAGAGGAGTGTTTTCTATTGAAAAAGACGTTGGCAATGGCGGCAACGGCGGCAGTGTTAATGCTGTCTGCCTGCTCGTCAGGTTTTGGGGGGGATAAGGAGGAAGAGATTACGCAAAAGACGGCCAAATCGTCAGAAAAAGCGATTGTCCCGAAATATAATATCTCTGACTCCTATTACAAAATGGTGCTGCCGTTTAAGGCAGGAAAAGCGCGCGGCTTAACAACGGGACAGCTGAATACAAGGCTGGACATTGATGAATTTGAAACAGGGCTGATGCGTCTTGCCCAAGATTCTTTCTCGACTGACGATTATCTGTTCCAGGAAGGGCAATATTTAGATGAAGATACAGTATTAAGCTGGCTGGCACGGAAAAAAACTGGCTCTGATCTGAAAAAAGCCCAAAAAGAAGATAAGAACTTCAAAAATGAAGGCTTGAACCCAGCACTTCCGAGTTCTGGTTCAACAGAAGAAAAGAACGAAAGCAGCCCGGTTTATTTAGCGTCTATGCTGGAGCACGATTATTTAGTCAGAAAAGACAAGAATTCCATCCAGCTTGGCGGCGTGATGATCGGACTGGCATTAAACTCCGTGTATTACTATCGTGAAAAAATAGGCGACCCTCAAAAAGAAGTGGAGATTAACGACAGCACGCTCCGCGAGCAGGGAGAAAAAATCGCACAAGAGGTCATTAACCGACTCCGTAAAAAAGATAACCTGAAGAATGTGCCGATCACAGTCGCGCTCTACAAGCAGGCTTCAAAAACATCAATTGTGCCGGGGAACTTCATCGCCAAAACAGAAGTCAAAGCAGGCTCCACGGATATCTCAAATTGGGATGACATAAATGAAAAATATGTATTTTATCCAGCGGATACAACGACAGCAGAAAAATACCCGGATGACACCGAGGTCTTTAAGCGGTTCAAAAACTCAATTGAAGAATTTTTCCCGAACTATACAGGTGTTGTTGGTACAGCGTTATATGAAAATAAAGAAATGAAGAAAATGAAGATTGATATTCCAATGCAATTCTACGGAAAAAGTGAAGTCGTCGCGTTTACCCAGTTCTTAACAGGTGAAGTGATGGACTACTACTCCAAGGGCTCAGTTGATGTCGAAGTCAATATCACATCCTCAGACGGACAGGAAGCGGTCATTATCCGCAATGCCGGAGATAAAGAGCCGACTGTTCATATTTATAATTAAAAACAAAGCAGAGAATCCTTGTGTCAATATGGCACAAGGGTTTTTTATGTTACAATCAACAGGAAAAGGAAAAAGATGTATTTTCGCTTCTGCCGAGACACAAATCAGGGGGAGGTATGTTGATGCTGGAGCTCGTGTGAATACAATCAATATCAAATCAATAGCAAAGAAAGGGAGTTAGACGTGCATAAAGAAATCAAAAACATATTTCATGAAAATCAGGTTTTGGCAGAGGCTGGGATGAAATACGGTTTTTCAAACAGCCAGGTTCGTTTTCTGGCTGATGCGGAAAACTATGTATATGAAATTATGAAAGACAACCATTCTTATATTCTAAAGATCACCCATACAATTCGGAGATCTTGTGATTATATTATGGGAGAAATGGAATGGCTCCGTCACCTTGCGGAAGGCGGGCTGTCAGTTGCAAAACCACTGCCGTCGCTGGGCGGGAAAGACGTTGAAGAAGTGCCGGACGGAATTGGCGGTTCATTTTTACTGAGAGTATATGAGAAAGCGCCGGGGCAAAAAGTGGATGAATCGGACTGGAGTGAAACGCTATTTTATGAGCTTGGCAGATATACAGGCGAGATGCACAGCCTGACAAAAAGATATCAACTGAGCAAACCCGCTTTTAAAAGACAGGAATGGGATGAAGAGGAGCAATTAAAGCTGAGAAAGTATGTGCCTGACGATCAAACAAAGGTGTTTCAGCAAGCCGATTCGCTAATGGATGAACTGCGGCGGCTGCCAAAAAGCCGGGACAGCTACGGTTTGGTGCATGCGGATCTGCATCATGGCAATTTTCATTGGGATCATGGCAAAATCACAGCATTTGATTTTGATGATATCGGCTATAATTGGTTCATTAATGATATCAGCATTCTCCTTTACAATGTGCTGTGGTACCCGGTTGTGCCATATGAAGATAAAGCTGCGTTTACAGAAGAATTTATGACGCATTTCATGAGAGGGTACTGGGAGAAAAATGAACTTGATCCTGCATGGCTAAAAAGGATACCTGATTTCCTCCGCCTCCGCCATATGCTGATTTACGGACTGCTTCATCAAATGTTTGACCTTGACGCAATAGGAGAAGAGGAAAAAGAAATGCTCGCCGGCTTCAGAAGAGATATAGAGAATGGCACACCGATCACAGCATTTGATTTTTCTTCACTGATGTAGATAGAAAAAAGCCAATGGGGTACTGTCCCATTGGCTTTTATAATGTATCACACTTTACGCCGACTACACCTTCAATGTCTTTAATGTCATAGTAGACATCGGTCGTGTACCTGTTTTTATGGACGCGGACCTTCACTTCCATGATTGGAAATTCCTTTTCGCCCAGGTCGTCGATTCGGACGGAGTGTGTTTTGATATCTCTTCTTTTCATTTCTTTTAAAATCTCTGTCATTTTGTCTTTATCAGAAAGCGACATTCTGATGCGGATGTCTTTTTCCTGAAGGCGGTCTGGGCCGATTTTTCTGACCACCCATGGGAGAAATTCCACGCTGATCAGGATGAACAGAAGACTGACAAACGCTTCTTTATAGAATCCGGCTCCCGTTGCCAGCCCGAGCCCTGCTGCCCCCCAGATCATAGCTGATGTCGTTAGGCCGGAAATGACATCGTTGCTTTTCCGCAAGATGACACCGGCTCCGATAAACCCGACGCCGGAGATGATTTGGGCCGGCAGACGCAGCGGATCCATCATGATGCGGTAGTATTTAGGGAAATGATAAGCCGCATTAATACTGACGATCGTCAGCATGCATGAGCTGACGGCGATAACGATACAGGTTTTTAATCCGAGCGGCTTGTTTTTTAATTCGCGCTCAAGCCCGATGACCATGCCAATCAAAGTGGCAATGCCCAGTTTTAGTAATATATCAGGATCAATATACCAGCTCAACAGCAACTTCCCCCTTCTCTAAGGTGTTTTTAAATAAATATGATTTTCTCACAGTATTTATAGCAAAACAAGAGCACAAAAGCCATCAAGCGGTGCTTGATGGCTTATTATTACTTTTTGCGTTTTAACAGCTTTTCCATGACACCGAACAAACGGTAAGAGGCTTTTGCAGGACGTTTTGTGATCAAGCTTCCGATAATACCTGCAATCATACTCAGGAAAAATCCTGGAATCATTTCATAGAGGCCTGTAGAGTCAGCTAAACCAGTTGTAATCCAAATTAATACTGTCGCAGCTCCCACAACCATGGCTGATAGGGCGCCCCATTCAGTCATTCGTTTCCAATACAGGCTCAACAGAATGGCAGGCCCAAAAGCAGAACCGAATCCGGCCCACGCATAACCAACCAAATCAAGAATCGTGCTACTTGGATTCAGGGACATCAGAATAGCAATGACCGCTATGATCAATACTGACAGCCGGCCGGCCATGACCAATTCTTTATCTGATGCTTCACGTCTGAAAAATGTCCGATATAAATCTTCTGTCATTGCGCTCGCTGTGACCAAAAGCTGAGAAGAGATCGAACTCATAATAGCTGCTAAAATAGCAGACAGCAAGAATCCCGTAATTAATGGGTGGAACAATATTTTAGAAAAAATAATGAAAATCGTTTCAGGATCACTTACAGCAACTCCGAATTTATGTGCGTAAGCCACACCGACTAAACCCGTTACGGTTGAACCAAGAATAGAGATAATCATCCAGCTCATACCGATTCTGCGCGCAGGTTTTAAATCCTTGATATGCTTAATCGCCATAAAACGGACGATGATATGAGGCTGGCCGTAGTAGCCCAAGCCCCAGGCCAAATAAGAAATAATGCTAATGACGCTCGCGCCTTTAAAAATATCCAATAGCTTTGGGTCTACAGCTGTAATCTCATGTAAAGCAGGAGAAACGCCGCCCAGCTGGGTAAAAGCAACGATCGGCACAAGCACTAGTGCTGCAAACATGATCGCACCCTGTACAAAGTCAGTCAGACTGACAGCAAGGAAACCGCCAAACAATGTATATAACACGACAACGCCTGCAGTCAGCAGGAGTCCAAGTGTATAATCGGCTCCAAAAGCAGATTCAAATAATCTTCCGCCTGATACCATACCTGAAGACGTATACAGTGTGAAAAAGATCATAATGATTAAAGCTGATACAATTTTCAGCACTGACGAAGAATGCTGGAATCGTTTATCAAAGAAATCGGGAATCGTAATCGCGTCATCCGCCGCTTCTGTATACGCTCTAAGACGGGGAGCCAAAAGAAGATAGTTCGAATACGCGCCGATTGTCAAACCGAGTGCAAGCCACAGCGTCGACAAGCCTGTTGCAAACATGGCCCCTGGAATTCCCATCAGCATCCATCCGCTCATATCCGCCGCTCCGGCAGACAAAGCTGTGACAAATGGTCCGAGACCCCTTCCTCCAAGCATGTAATCGTTGATATCAGTTGTTTTCTTAAACGAGTACCAGCCGATTAACAGCATGGCAGTAAAATAAATTCCTAACGATATAATAATTTCAATACTCACGTTTTACCCTCTCTTCAATTCTAATAATGTTGCATCACCTCTCAAATTGATGGTGCCAGTTAAGCTGTCTGGCGCAAGTGCAAACCCTAATGTCATTCATTTGCAGGTGCACTTGTTAACCTAACCTAACAAAGTATTCCCGGCCATTCAAGCGATGAAACCTAGACCGCCAGCGGGAAATACTGTTGCGAACCTAGAAGGGAATAAAGAATGAAGCGCTTTCAAAAAATAATAAAAGTAAAAATATTCAGAAAAATATTTCGTTTCTCCTTTGTCTCTTTTTAGTATAAAATATATAGGGTATTGTCTCGAAAACACAGGCCTGTCCAAGGCGTTTTGTTGCTTTAGAGGGCTTGTTTTTGATATGATCAGTATTATATGACTTAACGGAGAAATATGTGGAGGTGGATCATATGTCACGAATTTCAATAGAAGAAGTAAAGCACGTTGCGCACCTTGCAAGACTTGCGATTACTGAAGAAGAAGCAAAAATGTTCACTGAACAGCTTGACAGCATCATTTCATTTGCCGAGGAGCTTAATGAGGTTAACACAGATAATGTGGAACCTACAACCCACGTGCTGAAAATGAAAAATGTCATGAGAGAAGATGAAGCGGGTAAAGGTCTTCCGGTTGAGGACGTTATGAAAAATGCACCTGACCATAAAGACGGCTATATTCGTGTGCCATCAATTTTGGACTAAAGGAGGGACACAAGAATGTCATTATTTGATCATAAAATCACAGAATTAAAACAGCTCATACATAAAAAAGAGATTAAGATTTCTGATCTGGTTGACGAATCTTATAAACGCATCCAAGCGGTGGATGATAAGGTACAAGCCTTTTTGGCATTAGATGAAGAAAGAGCGCGCGCGTACGCGAAGGAGCTTGATGAGGCGGTTGACGGCCGTTCTGAGCACGGTCTTCTTTTTGGTATGCCGATCGGCGTTAAAGATAATATCGTAACAAAAGGGCTGCGCACAACTTGCTCCAGCAAAATTCTCGAAAACTTCGATCCAATCTACGATGCTACTGTTGTTCAGCGTCTTCAAGATGCTGAAGCTGTCACAATCGGGAAGTTAAACATGGACGAATTCGCCATGGGATCATCTACCGAAAACTCAGCTTACAAACTGACAAAAAACCCTTGGAACTTAGATACAGTTCCCGGCGGTTCAAGCGGCGGTTCAGCGGCTGCGGTTGCTGCGGGAGAAGTTCCGTTTTCTCTTGGATCAGACACAGGCGGTTCCATCCGTCAGCCGGCATCTTTCTGCGGCGTTGTCGGATTAAAGCCTACATACGGACGTGTATCCCGTTACGGGCTCGTCGCATTTGCGTCTTCATTAGACCAAATCGGGCCGATTACTCGTACGGTTGAGGACAACGCATTCTTGCTTCAAGCGATTTCCGGCGTAGACAAAATGGACTCCACAAGCGCAAATGTGGACGTGCCTGATTTTCTTTCTTCATTAACTGGCGACATCAAAGGACTGAAAATCGCGGTTCCGAAAGAATATCTTGGTGAAGGTGTCGGTAAAGAAGCGAGAGAATCTGTACTTGCAGCGCTGAAAGTTCTTGAAGGCCTCGGCGCTACATGGGAAGAAGTGTCTCTTCCGCACAGCAAATACGCGCTTGCGACATATTACCTGCTGTCATCTTCTGAAGCGTCAGCCAACCTTGCACGCTTTGACGGCATCCGCTACGGCTACCGTACAGACAACGCGGACAACCTGATCGACCTTTACAAGCAAACGCGCGCTGAAGGTTTCGGAAATGAAGTCAAACGCCGTATCATGCTCGGAACGTTCGCTTTAAGCTCAGGCTACTATGATGCGTACTACAAAAAAGCGCAAAAAGTGCGTACTTTGATTAAGAAAGACTTCGAAGACGTATTTGAGAAATATGATGTTATTGTTGGACCGACTACACCAACACCTGCATTTAAAATCGGTGAAAACACGAAAGATCCGCTCACAATGTATGCAAACGATATCTTAACAATTCCGGTCAACCTTGCCGGCGTACCGGGAATCAGTGTGCCATGCGGATTAGCAGACGGCCTTCCGCTCGGCCTGCAAATCATCGGAAAACACTTTGATGAAAGCACTGTATACCGTGTTGCTCATGCATTTGAACAAGCGACAGACCATCATAAAGCAAAACCTGAATTGTAAGGGGTGAAAAAAATTGAACTTTGAAACGGTAATCGGACTTGAAGTCCACGTCGAGTTAAAAACAAAATCAAAAATTTTCTCAAGCTCTCCAACGCCATTCGGCGCGGAAGCGAATACGCAGACTAGCGTCATTGACCTCGGATACCCGGGTGTCCTGCCTGTTCTGAACAAAGAAGCCGTTGAATTTGCAATGAAAGCCGCTATGGCACTCAACTGTGAGATTGCAACGGATACGAAGTTTGACCGCAAAAACTATTTCTATCCGGACAACCCGAAAGCGTATCAGATTTCTCAATTTGATAAGCCAATCGGCGAAAACGGCTGGATCGAAATTGAAGTCGGCGGAAAAACAAAACGGATCGGCATCACACGCCTTCACCTTGAAGAAGATGCCGGAAAACTGACGCATACAGGCGACGGCTACTCTCTTGTTGACTTCAACCGCCAAGGAACGCCGCTTGTTGAGATCGTATCAGAGCCGGATATCCGCACGCCGGAAGAGGCTTACGCGTATCTTGAAAAGCTAAAATCCATCATTCAATATACAGGTGTTTCTGACTGTAAAATGGAAGAAGGCTCACTTCGCTGTGACGCCAATATCTCTCTTCGTCCGATCGGCCAAGAGGAATTCGGCACAAAAACAGAATTGAAAAACTTGAACTCCTTTGCGTTTGTTCAAAAAGGCCTTGAGCATGAAGAAAAACGCCAGGAACAGGTTCTTCTCTCTGGCGGTGTCATCCAGCAGGAAACACGCCGTTATGATGAAGCAACGAAGAAAACCATTCTCATGCGTGTCAAAGAGGGATCTGACGACTACCGTTACTTCCCAGAGCCAGACCTTGTCGAGCTCTACATTGATGACGAATGGAAGGAACGCGTGAAAGCAAGCATTCCTGAGCTTCCTGATGAGCGCCGCAAGCGTTATATCGAAGAGCTTGGCTTGCCTGCATATGACGCGATGGTTCTGACACTGACAAAAGAAATGGCTGATTTCTTCGAAGAAACCGTTCAAAAAGGCGCTGAAGCCAAACAAGCGTCCAACTGGCTGATGGGTGAAGTGTCAGCTTATCTGAATGCTGAGCAAAAAGAGCTCGCTGATGTTGCGCTGACACCTGAAGGCCTTGCCGGAATGATCAAATTAATTGAAAAAGGAACCATTTCTTCTAAGATCGCGAAGAAAGTGTTTAAGGAATTGATTGAAAAAGGCGGCGACGCTGAGAAGATTGTGAAAGAGAAAGGCCTTGTTCAGATTTCTGACGAAGGCGTGCTTCTGAAGCTTGTTACAGAGGCGCTTGACAACAATCCTCAATCAATCGAAGACTTTAAAAACGGGAAAGACCGTGCGATCGGCTTCCTTGTCGGACAGATTATGAAAGCGTCCAAAGGACAAGCCAACCCGCCGATGGTTAACAAAATCCTGCTTGAAGAGATTAAAAAACGCTAATAAAAAAAGCAGCCCGCAGGGGCTGCTCAGCGTGTCGACAAAGTCAC
>NZ_JALAYA010000026.1:0-93289 GCF_026796395.1 Bacillus sp. T17B1 | reverse complement strand
TACTTAGAGGGGATAATATCAAGAAGCCGGTCCTTTTATTTTGCAAGTTCATAGATCGCCTGCGCATATAAAGCTGTCGATCTAAGCAGATCATCGATTTCGATATATTCATCCTTTTGATGTGCACTGTCGGGACGTCCGGGGAACAGCGGGCCGAACGCGACACCGGCTTTTAAAGATCTGGCATAAGTTCCCCCGCCGATTGAGATTAATTCAGCTTTTTTGCCCAGCTGGCCTTCATAAACCTTTTGCAGGGTTTTGACTAACGGATGGTCTGCTGACACGTGATGCGGCTTGCTGTCTTTGAATTCTCCAAGCTCAAATTCATCGGCGTTTTCGAATGCATCACGGATCACTTTGCTGTCTGCGGTCACAGGATAGCGGATATTAATCCCAAGCTCGCCTCCTTGCCCTTCCGTATAGCGCAATGTTCCGACATTTAATGTCAGCTCTCCGCTAATGTCATCCTCACAGTCGATATTCAGTTTCTTCCCTCTCGTATCGTCTGAAAACTTGCCTGTCACAACTTGCACAAACCGCTGTCCTGCTTCGTCAAGCTCAGCCTGGTGCAGAAATTCGCACAATAAAAGGCCGGCATTAACTCCATTGTTCGGTTCCATCGCATGGCAGGAAAGCCCGTACATACGCAAAATGAGCTGTCCGTTCTCTATTTCAGCTTCCCCTTTTCGATCTGTCGTACGAAGCATGTCTTTAAACGAAGCAAGAATCTCTTCTTTTTTCGGCCCTTGAATGACAGCTTCCGCAGCATCAGGCACCATGTTCAAGCGGAGGCCCGACTGAAATGAGACAAGCACTGTTTCTGAATCGGCTTGGTTTGAGCAGTGCGGGATGAGTAATGAAGCATCAATGATCCCTTTTTCCGCGTTAATAATCGGAAAATCGGCGTCAGGCGCAAATCCCAGCGTTGGCATCTCTTCGTGCTTGAAATAATGCTCCACACATCTCCAATCGCTTTCTTCATCTGTTCCGATAATGATTCTGACACGTTTGGACAGCGGCAGATTCATATCTTTCACGATTTTCAGCGCGTAGAACGCAGCCATTGTCGGACCTTTATCATCAATGGCGCCTCTTGCATAAATCCTTCCGTTACGGATATCAGCTGAAAACGGATCACTCGTCCACCCATCTCCTGGCGGCACGACGTCAACATGGCAAAGTACGCCGACAATGTCATCGCCCTCGCCCCATTCAATATGGCCCGCAAAGCCGTCAAGATTTTTTGTTGTAAAGCCTTCTTTTTCTCCCAGCTTCAGCAATGAAGTCAAGCTGGCGTTTACCCCTTCTCCAAACGGTTTGCCGGGTCCGGCAGTTGTCTCGTCCATTACGCTGTTGATTCTCAAAAATTCCTGCGTATCACGAATTAAATCCTCTTTTTTTCTGATCACTTCGACTTCCCAGTTCATAACGTTCCCCTTTCCGCAAGATATGACTTGCAAAAACAAAATAAAACGAATAATATTAATGGTGTTTTGTTAAAACGTTCGTAATTGGAGGATACTATGTTTCATCTAAAAGAGCAGCAAACATCCATAAAGCAAGAAGTCATAGCAGGACTGACCACTTTTTTCACAATGGTCTATATCGTCGTGGTTAATCCGGTCATTCTGGCTAACGCCGGAGTTCCTTTCGACCAGGTTTTCACCGCAACGATTATTGCCTCCATTGTCGGAACGCTGTGGATGGCCCTGGCAGCAAACTATCCGATTGCTATTGCGCCCGGCATGGGCTTGAACGCTTATTTAGCCTTTCATGTCGTAAGCGCAAGCGATGGCGGCATTACGTACGCAACAGCTTTCAGTGCCGTATTTACAGCAGGGGTTCTCTTCATTATTCTATCGTTAACACCTTTAAGAAAACAACTTATAGAAGCGATTCCAAATAATTTAAAATACGGAATCACAACAGGGATTGGGCTGTTTATTGCTTTTATCGGTTTGCGGCAGGCAGGAATTGTGGCGGCTGATGAGTCAAACCTGGTTACTCTCGGCAATTTGCATTCACCAGGTGTCATATTAACGCTGATCGGCCTTCTGATCAGTGTAGTCTTAATGGTGCTGAATGTCAGTGGCGCCTTATTCATCGGAATGGCAGCTACCGCTTTGATCGCCTTTTTTACCGGGCAGCTGCATTTTCCAAAGGGCTTTATGTCACTTCCACATTTGCCGGAAGGATTGATCATCTCTAATCCGTTTTCCGCTTTTGGCGATGTCGTTCATCACGGCCTGTACGCTGTCGTCTTTTCTTTTCTATTGGTCACGATATTTGATACGACCGGCACGATGATCGGTGTTGCCGAGCAAGCCGGGCTGATGAAGAACAACAAGCTGCCGAACGTGCGAAAAGCGCTGCTTGCCGATTCTACGGCGACGACAGTAGGAGCTGTTTTCGGCACAAGTCCGACAACCGCATTTATCGAGTCTTCCGCCGGTGTCGCAGCCGGTGGAAGAACGGGGCTTACGGCTTTGACAGTTGCGGTGCTGTTTGCAGTTTCAATGTTTTTCAGTCCGCTTGTCAGTGCATTATCCGGCATAGCCGCCATCACCTCTCCTGCTTTAATTATTGTCGGCAGCTTGATGATGAACTCGGTTTCTCATATAAATTGGAAAGAGATGGACGAGGCCTTTCCTGCGTTTCTTGTCATTCTGGCCATGCCTTTGACATCCAGCATTTCTACAGGAATTGCGCTCGGATTTATTTTGTATCCGATCGTTAAAGCAGCGCGTGGAAAATGGAAAGAGATTCACCCGCTCGTCATCGTTTTCGCCATTCTGTTTTTCATCCAGCTGTTTATTTTATAGCACATGCAAAAACCCAAACGTCTGACGTTTGGGTTTTTTATGTAAACAATAAAGAAACAACGGCCGCTACAAAACAGCAGGCGACAAATGCATAATGCAGGGTGCTTATACAGCTTTTTCTGGCTCGGTAATACTCATCACTTTCCTTATGGGCTCCAATTAAAATAGGCGCGTCCATCACTTTGTCAAAGATAAGCGTAAGGATATAATAGCAAACTCCTGTATACACCAGCAGTGCAATCACCTTCAGCCAGATCGGGGACATCAAAATTAAGATGATGAATGATGACAACAGCATGCACATCCGCCTCGTATACTCAACATTCCTCAGCATAACTTTAAAAAACAATTCCTTATAGCCAGTCATGATCGTTCGTCTTTTAAATATCCTTTTTGAATTCCGGTATAATAATGGCTTCCTTCTCAACCTGTCCTTCACTTTCGGGATTCCCGCCTCCTGGCTCATCATCATCACAAGCCCGGCAAGCGCAAGCCTGCTTTTCTTCTCTTCAGTTACCTCCGCTTCAAAAGCCGATATCGAAGCTGTCTTTTTCCAACCGCGGACGAATGCAAAAATCAAAAACAAAATGCCAATGAACGCAAGCAAACGCCGCTCAGTGAATACGATCAGGACAGCAGAACCAGAGAAAAGAACGGCTCTGAAAAGAATTTCGGCAATCCGTCCCGAAATGGAACGCGGCTTTCTGATCCTATCTTGCTTTAAGGATAAAAAAATTGTATGAAGGCCAAACATGTAACACAATAGAGCAGTGCTTTCTGCCGATGTGACGTGAACAGAATGACCGATAAAGGGAAGGACAATGAAAAAGAGCAGCAGCCATTTGACCAGCGTGACCAAAAAAGTATACACCAGCGCGTACCGCTTGAGTGAATAGATTATCTCTTTCTTTTGCAGCAAAAACACTTTGTCTGCTTCCATTAAAAACGTATGGATTGAGCCTGTGCACAGGATAAGCACACACACAGCGTACAGCCATCTCCACCCCATCATTTCAGACCACTCATAAAAAAGGCCTCTTCCGTTCATCAAATCGATATACTGATAGATGACAAAAGCAACCGCCGGCAAAACAATGTAGAGGGCGACTGTCCAGTCAATGACCGCATGGAATACGTTAAACTGATATCTATAATAGTCAAACAGCCTTCGAAAAAAGAGCGATCGCCCGTTCATGGCCGATCACCTTGGACCGCCTGATAAAAACAGTCAAGCAATGATTGTCCCTCTAATCCGGTCTGGCCCTGAATATCTTTTAACGTGCCTTGGAGAAACAAAGAACCTTTCTCAATCATGTAAAACCGGTCACAGATTTTTTCGGCGGTATCGAGTACATGGGTACACATGAGAATGCCGGCTCCTCGATCTTTTTCTGCCTTAAGCATGTCCACAAAACGTTTTGTCGATATCGGATCAAGACCGATAAATGGTTCATCAATCACATACATATCCGGCTTAGAGAGAAAAGCCTGGATAAGCATCAGTTTTTGCTGCATGCCTTTTGAAAAGGTGACTGGCAGCTCGTGCATGACATGATGAAGCGAAAACGTCTCCAGCAGGCTTTGGGCCCGATGCGCAAATTCACTTTCCTCAATACCATGGAGCGTGCTAATCAGATCCAAATGCTCCCACAGCGTCAGTTCTTCGTAAAAGGACGGATGCTCCGGAATATACGCAAATGAACAGTCGTTCCAGGCAATATGCCCTTTAAAGTCTTCTGAGAGTCCCAGAATGGCCTTGATTGCGGTGCTTTTTCCGGCGCCGTTAGCTCCGATCAGACCGACTAGCTCTCCTTTTCCAACTTCCAAAAAAACATTGGTGAGCACTTTTTTTCGGCTTGTATACCCTGCCTGTTCTATTGAAGCTTCAAGCAATATTGTCAAATCTCACCCACCTCCAAAATTTACTACGAAACAGAATAAAAAAAGTTTCTTTAACCATAATAATATTGTGTCGAAATACATAGTTATCCAACAAGGATGGCTGCCCAACTCAAATTGGAAAAATTTTATAGGAGTTATCCCTAGATTCATCACTGCGATATCGTGTATAATGAGGGCGAATTATTTTATAAAGATTACAGATGTCTGCCTTTGTTGCTATTTCGTACGCAGTTGATAGTCGTGAGTTGTGGTTAGTCAAGTCCATCCGATCTTATGATAGGGAGTGGTTTTTTGAAACCTTCAACAAACCGTATGCTAACTCGAATCAAATCAGTTTACATGTTTATTCAAGAAAAAGGTCTTGTGACAACACAGGAACTGGTTGACGAATTCGGCATTACACCTAGAACGATTCAAAGAGACTTAAATGTGTTGGCATATAATGATCTTGTTCATAGTCCAAGCCGTGGCAAGTGGGAGACAACGAGAAAGAAAGTAAAGATTACCTCATAAATTGAAAAATTACATAGGGCCGCCTGTGAGCGGCCTGATAGATATAGGGCGCAGAAACGTCTGAGCCTTGTTTTTGTGTGCTTATAAATAAAAAAAATCCCGCATCGAAATGCGGGATTTTTTTCATGCTTGCGGCTCATTCAGCCTCTTAAACTCTTCTTCTGTAAGCTCACGATATTCTCCCGGCGCCAGAGCGGGATCCAAGGAAACTGGACCCATCGAAAGCCGCTTCAGATAAATGACTTCATTGCCGACAGCCTTTGCCATTTGCTTGACCTGATGGTATTTTCCTTCTGTAATCGTAAGGTATACTACGGTATTGCCATTGTCGTTGGCTTTGATTTCCGCTTTTGCCGGCTTTGTTTTATAGCCGCCTTCAATGTAGACACCCGTTTCCAGATCAGAGATGTCTTCCGGTGAAATCTGTGATTTTAAATGGACTTCATACGTTTTGGGAACATGCTTTTTAGGCGAAAGGAGCCGATGTGCGAGTTGGCCGTCATTTGTAAGCAGCAAAAAGCCCTCTGTATCTTTATCAAGCCTGCCGGCGGGAAACGGCTCAAATCTCATCTCCTCTGGCGTCAGCAGATCGATCACTGTTTGCTGCCGGCTGTCCTCAGTCGCCGACAGCACTCCCTGGGGCTTATTCATCATCAGATAAATGAACTCGCGGTAATTAACCGGTTCCCCGTATACAGTAACCTCCTGCGTATCAGGATCAACGTGCGCCTTTACATCTTTTGCCGGTTTACCGTCGACCATGACGGCACCCGCCTTCACAACAGCTTTGACTTCTTTTCTGGAACCATATCCGCTGTTGGCAAGCAGCTTATCAAGTCTCATACCCGATCTCTCCTTTATAAAAGAAAGCCCGCAGCTGCGAGCTCTCAGTTTCAATCTTGTTCATCAGCCAGCATGTCTGCCTCTCTTTAAGAACCCCGGCAAACGGCGGCCTAATATTTTCTGCAAAAATCCTAACCGGTAGCCGCAATACAGATAAACAGCTCCGCCAACAGCTGCCGCAATCACCACAACGATCGCAGCTTGCACCTGGCCATCCTGGTAGGAAATAAAGAAGCTTAATACCCACTGTACGATTTTCACGGCAATACCCATAATGGCTGATAAGACCAGCATCAAAACAGTCCGTTTAACTAATATCTTATACGAATAGCCTGCATGGCGCTTAATCATGATAAATCCGTATAAAAGTGAAGCAATATATCCAAGCGCTGTCGCTAAAATCGCGCCGTCAGCCTGCATCAGCTTGATCAGCGGAACATTCAGCACAAGCTTGATCACGACGCCGATCACAAGGCTGACAACCGCAAATTTTTGTTTGTTGATGCCCTGCAGAATGGCTGCGTTGACCGTAAATAATGAGAACAGAATCGCAACTGGCGAATACCAAAGCAGAATGTTTGCCCCCAGCTCAGGATGAAGGCTCTCTGATCCGTAAAAGAACGTATACGTCGGTCCTGACAATAGAGAGATCCCGACAACAGCCGGAATAATTAAAAACAGGATCGTCTGCATCGTTTGATTGATCTGCTGATTCAGCAGCTTATAGTTTCCGCTTGTAAACGATTCAGTAATCGTTGGAATTAATGTCAGCCCGAAAGCCGTCGCAAGGGAAACCGGGATCATCACGAGCTTCTGTACATACAGGGTAAGAATCGCCAGCATGTCCTGGCTAATGGCTTGATGGCCGGCTTCGATCATCGCTTTGTTAAACGTATTTGTATCAATATAGTTATACAAAGGGATGGCTAGTCCCACAAAAACGTACGGAGCGGCATAGCTGAACAGCTCGAAAAACATTTTCTTGTAGCTTAAGTTTGCTGTCGGCCCCGTATTCGGCATCATCGCCAACAGGCTGCCCTTCCGTTTGTTCCAATAAATATACAGCACGATCAGTCCTCCGAAGGCGCCAATCAGCGCTGCGAAGGTTGCATAACCGACGGCGATCACAAGGCCGCCGTTGAAAACCTTCAAAATCAAGAATGTCGCGCTCAGTAAAAAGATGATGCGGACAATTTGTTCAACGACCTGGGAAACAGCTGTCGGTCCCATCATTTGGTGCCCTTGAAAGAATCCCCGGACAAGGCTCATAATCGGCACGACCAAAAGCGCTAAGCTGACCATGCGAATGACATAAACGACATGATCAATTGTCACGCCGTTATTATCCTTGCCCCCAAGCGATATTTCCGCAAAAATCGGAGCGGATAAATACAGAATGAAAAAGGCAATCATTCCAGTGACGAGCATAACTGACATGCCCGCCTTTAGCATTTTTCTGCTTGTTTCATAATCCCCTTTGGAATTATATTTGGAAACAAATTTAGAAACAGCGGCCGGAAAGCCCATCGTAGCAATATTCAAAAATAAAGTGTATTGGTTGTATCCGTATTGAAATAATGCACCGCCTGTCGCCCCGACCATAATGCTGAAAGGAATTAAATAGACCATTCCCAGAATCCGCGATATATATGTACCGAGCGTTAATACAAACGTGCCTCTTAACAGTTTGCTTGACATGTTTCTTCATCACCATTTTCTACGAAGATTCAACTTTTCTATTTTACCACAACTGGGCATTTAGACGGTAATAAATACAAAAGCAATCTGGTGAACATTCAGGTTCGCGGCAAAAGACGTTTAAGGAGAGGCTTTCTTTCGCTATAATAGTAATGCGGACAAGGTGTTCGAACACGAAACGGATAAAGAAAGTTGATGATAAAGATGAAACAATACGACGTAATCGTAATCGGCGGAGGCCCCTCAGGCTTGATGGCTGCGATTGCAGCAGGTGAACAGGGCGCAGATGTGTTGCTGATAGATAAAGGAAATAAATTAGGCCGGAAACTAGCGATTTCCGGGGGCGGCCGCTGCAATGTGACGAACCGCCTTCCTGTAGAGGAAATAATTAAGCACATCCCCGGCAACGGGCGTTTTTTATACAGTGCGTTTTCTGAATTTAGCAATGAAGACATTATCAAGTTTTTTGAAAATCTCGGCATTCAATTGAAGGAAGAAGATCACGGCCGGATGTTTCCTGTAACAGACAAAGCCCAAAGCGTCGTTGACGCGCTGTTAAACAGGCTGAAACAGCTCCGCGTAACAATTAGAACGAACGAGAAAATTAAATCTGTCATCTATGAAGATGGGCAAGCAGCAGGGATTGTGACGAATAACGGCGAAATAATTCATAGTCAGGCAGTCATTATCGCTGTCGGCGGTAAAAGCGTGCCTCATACCGGAAGCACAGGAGACGGCTATGAATGGGCTGAAGCCGCTGGGCATACAATAACAGAGCTGTTTCCGACAGAGGTTCCCGTCACTTCTGCCGAACCGTTCATTAAGCAAAAAACACTTCAAGGATTATCACTTAGAGATGTTGCTGTCAGTGTGTTAAATAAAAAAGGCAAACCGATCATCACACATAA
Organism: Bacillus sp. T17B1; assembly: GCF_026796395.1. Classification (NCBI taxonomy): domain Bacteria; kingdom Bacillati; phylum Bacillota; class Bacilli; order Caryophanales; family Bacillaceae; genus Bacillus; species Bacillus sp. T17B1. The sequence continues at coordinate 84,603 of NZ_JALAYA010000026.1, read as the reverse complement.
AATGGACATGCTGTTCACCCATTTCGGCCTCTCGGGACCTGCCATTCTCAGATGCAGCCAATTTGTCGTGAAAGAGCTGAAAAAACAGCCGCAAGTGCCAATCAGAATTGATTTGTATCCAGATATCAATGAAGAAACACTATTCCAAAAGATGTATAAAGAAATGAAGGAAGCACCGAAAAAAGCCATTAAAAACGTGCTGAAACCTTGGATGCAGGAGCGCTATCTCTTATTCTTGCTCGAAAAAAACAGCATCTCTCCGAACGTATCATTTTCTGAGCTGCCGAAGGACCCTTTCAGACAATTTGTAAAGGACTGCAAGCAGTTTACCGTTCTCGCAAACGGCACACTGTCTCTTGATAAGGCATTTGTCACAGGAGGGGGTGTCTCTGTAAAAGAAGTTGATCCGAAAAAGATGGCTTCTAAAAAAATGGAGGGCCTTTATTTTTGTGGTGAAATTCTGGATATCCATGGCTACACAGGAGGATACAATATTACCTCAGCCCTTGTAACAGGAAGGCTTGCGGGGTTCAATGCCGGTCGCTTTGCCCGCGCTTGACCAGCCTTTTCAAATTTTTACAAAACGCTGAACATTTGAAAATTCCCCGCATTCATGGTAGGGTGAGACTTGTTTTGTTTCACCTGATTGCGGGGTAATTTTAAGAGAGGAATGATCTGCCAGCGTACGACCATACTAAGCCTACGAGCAGATATAGGCGTACACAAAAAATTTAGAGGGTGAGAATATTTGAAAAATATATCTAGTGTATTTTGGATTGTGATTGTGATCACAGCTGCCGCTGTATTGTGGGGCGTTATTTCTCCTGACAGCCTGCAAAACGTATCCCAATCTGCACAAGCATTTATCACCAATTCGTTTGGTTGGTATTATCTTTTAGTTGTCTCATTGTTTGTCGGGTTCTGTCTCTTTTTGATTTTCAGCCCGATCGGCAAAATTAAACTCGGAAAGCCCGATGAAAAACCGGAATTCGGGTTATTATCATGGTTTGCCATGCTGTTCAGCGCAGGCATGGGAATCGGCTTGGTATTCTACGGTGCGGCTGAACCGATCAGCCATTACGCAATTAGCTCTCCATCAGGTGAAACAGAAACCCCCCAAGCCTTTAGAGATGCACTCCGCTATACGTTTTTCCACTGGGGTCTGCACGCTTGGGCCATTTATGCCGTTGTGGCATTATGTATCGCTTATTTCCAATTTCGAAAAGGCGCTCCGGGATTAATCAGCAGTACGCTGACACCGATTCTCGGCGATAAAGTGAACGGCCCGATCGGAAAACTGATTGACTGTATCGCTGTTTTTGCCACAGTTGCCGGGGTAGCGACAAGCCTTGGTATCGGGGCAACTCAAATCAATGGCGGATTGAATTACTTATTTGGGATACCAAATAACTTTCTCGTTCAATTTATTTTAATAGCAGTTGTTACGATCCTTTTCTTGGTTTCTTCGTGGAGCGGACTCGGAAAAGGCATGAAGTATTTGAGCAACTCCAATATGGTATTGGCTGGACTGTTAATGCTGTTTGTGCTATTTGCTGGCCCCACTGTATTGATTATGAACTCTTTTACAGATTCTATCGGACAGTATATCCAAAACATCGTGCAAATGAGCTTCAGACTGACGCCGTACGAACTTGAGAAACGTGAATGGATTAACGGCTGGACAATTTTCTATTGGGCATGGTGGATTTCCTGGTCTCCATTTGTCGGCATTTTCATCGCCCGGGTATCCCGAGGGCGGACGATTCGTGAATTTTTGATCGGCGTCTTGGTAACACCATGTATTCTCGCGTTCCTATGGTTCTCTATCTTTGGCGTCTCTGCTATGGATATTCAGCAAAAAGGTATCTTCAATGTAGCGAAGTTGTCAAGTGAAACGATGCTGTTCGGAACACTCGACCACTATCCGCTGACGTTGCTGACATCTATTTTGTCATTAATCCTGATCACTGTGTTCTTTATCACGTCTGCCGACTCCGCAACATTTGTGCTCGGCATGCAGACGACATACGGTTCATTGAACCCGGCCACTTCAGTAAAATTCAGCTGGGGCATCATTCAATCTGCCGTGGCTGCTGTCCTCTTGTATACCGGCGGGCTTTCCGCTTTGCAAAATACAGCGATCCTAGCAGCGCTTCCTTTTTCTATCGTCATCCTGCTGATGATTGTCTCACTCTATAAATCGCTCTCAAAAGAACGGAAAGAGATTAAAAAAGCAGAGAAAATCGACAAACCGAGAAGTCCAAGAGTGAAGAAGGCATATTAACAAAAAAGATCTTTCCGCAGTTGCGGAAAGATCTTTTTATTTGCGATATAAAATAAGGGCGGAAAAACAGTAAAGCTGCTCACCGTCTGGGTCACACGCCGCCGAAACCGTATATTTGATATCAATTAGCTGCTCCTCCGATATTCCTTTTAAAAATGAATTGATTTCCGTCTGCAAGTCTTTTTCATGCTCTTCGTCAAATACTGCCACCTTCAGCATCTTATCCGCTCTCCTTTCTCTATCAATCTATTCCGTTTGGAACAGCGTTATGATAGAGAAATGATGATCACCTCGCCTCCGGATAAAAAGCTTTCCGTGTATGGTGTTTCTTCTGCGCCACACCGTCTTGCTGCTCCACTTTCAGCAGCACGGCATAAACAATTCGCATATGACAGTAGCTGATCAGGCTGATGCTGAAAAAAGGGACAATGCCGGGCAGGTATGCAAGCAAGAAAAAGAGAGCGACAGTCAGCGCAAGCATGACGAGCGTATATTGTAAATACGCCACACTGAGCAAGAGCGAAAACTTCACATATAGACGTTTTTTCCAATCAAAATGGACAAGCAGCGGAAACACATAAAAAAGCATGGATACGAACAAAAACCCAAATATCATAATGGCGAAGCGCAGAACATGCAGAAGGAAATGGCTCGGATAAATAAAGGCCAAATCGATATAAATGATCAATCCGATGACCGCCAATACAGCGCCAATCAGATTTGAACGAAAAAATTCAGCCTTGTATTCCCGCCAAAACGTTTTTAACACTGGAATGTTGTCCTGGCCCTGAATCCATTTCCGCATGACAGCGAATAAAGCCGCGGTCGCGGGCATGACGCCGAACACACCGAGACCGAGCAACATAAAAACCAGCCAAAGCAAGTTTGTATACGCCAATCTCATGATCCACTCGCAAAAGCGCAACACCCGCCCCATTGAACCATCATGCTCCACGGCGGTCCCTCCTTTTCCGCATTATACATTTTGCATCTGTAAAAGCCTTTTAATGTCGATCGGCTTCTTTTCGGCAACCGAGCGCCACATCCCCTCACCAACCGCGATGGAGTAGGCTCCTGCTTCAGCCCCGGCTAAAATGTCATAGCGGCGCAGCGGGTCTCTTCCTAAAAAAAGATCCTCAAGCAAAAGCGGATCGCCGCCGCCGTGTCCTCCCTCGTTTTTGACTACTTGTATCGTCTGCTTTGATTCAAATAGCGGATAGTATTCGATCGTCTGCTCAGGAAAAGCAAACGGAATTCTGGAAGGCTCGTGAAATTCATTTGATTCGATACGCCCTTTTGTGCCGTTGATCGTCAGCCGGTAGCCTTCATACGGGGCGGAAAATAGGATTGAGTAGCTTAAAAGCGCGCCGCCGTCATATTTGACAGCCGCCACGTACGTATCTTCGATGTCAATCTCTTCGTCAAAAATACACGCGTCAGGCCTGTATGCGGTATATAAGCTGGACTGGTCTCCCGCTTGGAGATGATCATCCTTAACAGAGGCTTTAGAGGAGCGGGGATGCCATCTTGAATAGTAATGGCATTTTTCTTTAACCCGGCACGTCCCGCAAAAACGCCCGTCTTCTTCCGGCAGCGGGTTCCACTCACTGTCCGGCCCATAGTAATTCAAGGCGCCGTAAGCAAATACCTCTGCTGGATTTTGCCCGAGCCACCAATTAACGAGATCGAAGTGGTGTGTTGATTTATGGACAGAAAGACCGCCGGAAAGTGGCCTTGACCGGTTCCAGCGTTTAAAATAGCTGGCGCCGTGATACGTATCAATATACCAATTCAAATCTACAGAGGTTACCCTGCCTATTTTTCCGTCCAGAATCATTTCTTTTATTTTCCGATGGAACGGGCTATAGCGATAGTTAAACGTGACGGTGACTTTCCCTTTGCTTTTCGCCTCAGCCTCAAGCACCCGATTCGCATCCTGCACCGTCGTCACCATTGGTTTTTCTGTAATCACATCCGTATCCCACTGAAGGCTTTTTAAGATATATGTGACATGTGTGTCATCCCTGCCTGCCACAATGACGATATTAGGCTTTGAAACGCGCATCATCTCATCAAATGCATCTTCGTTGTACTCCGGTACGTGGGCAAGCTCGGGAAACTTCTTCTTGCATACGGCAAAACGTTTCGGATCTGCATCCAGCAACCCTGTAATCTCATAATGTGTTGAAAACCGCTCCATCAGCGGTTTGATAAACATACTGAGAGCTCTGCTGCTCAATCCGCAAATGACGATGTTCTTCAATGTCCTCACCTCTATCGGGCTTCAGTTAGTTGAGAAATCAGCTGCAGCGCTTCCTCTGTTTTTTTAGCATACACAGGGATAAACGCCGCCATATCTCGATTCAATTGAAAAGAATAGCCATTCAGCTGTTTTTTCCCTTTTTTGATTTGAACGGCATAGACCGTTTTCTCTCCTGTTTTTTTATTAACAGTTGTATAAGGAGATGTTTTTTCCAATCGTAAGCCGTCTAACGGCTGAAAATTTTCCGGATCATCGTACGCTTGAAACATGTCTTCAGGCACGATGAAAACATCTCCCTCGTGAGCGGTGATTTCAGTCAGCAGTTTTTCCGGAAAGGCTGGAAAGATATCAACCTTCCCGGCCTTCTGCTCAGCAGCCTCTTTGATGTTTTTCTGTACGCCTGCCTGCATATCAGAAAAGAGGATGACATGCATTCCGTCCGGCCTGCTTGAGCATGATGCCAAAAAGAGCAATGAAACGATCACACACAAAGCCGTACGTATACTTGTTGTCATTTCCCCGTTGACCTAAAAAGAGGCTCCAGCTCTGTCATGGCCAAAATAAACGCGCCGGCCCCGTGCAGGTCGTTTGTGCTTCTTTCCCGGCTGACATAATAGTCATAAAAACCGGCTGACGTTCCGACACAAATATCTTTGACGAGAAACGCACCGTCGGCTGTCGTTTCGGTTTTATACTGAATCAAACCTTGATACGCATTGAACAGGGTTGGTTCGTATGCTCTGTCTAGATATCCTTTATTGATTCCTTTCGCGATTGCGTACATGTACAGACAGGATCCTGAACTTTCCAGCCAGTTATCGGACCTGTCGCCCTTATCAACGATCTGGTACCATAACCCCGTCTCCTTGTCTTGATAGCGGCAGATGCTTTTAATCATGTCCTGCAAGGTTTTTTTCCACACGTGACGGTTTGGGTGCTTTTTCGGTAGCTCTTCAATCATGTCAGCAAGAGACATGACGTACCACCCGATGGAACGTGCCCAGAATTCCGGTGAACAGCCTGTCTCTTCATTGGCCCAAGGCATTTTTTTCGCTTCATCCCAAGCGTGATAATAGAGTCCGGTTTTTGAATCCCTCGTATGCTTTCTCATTAGCGACTCTTGGAGCACGACCTGATCAAACAGCTCCGGCTCCTGCTTCAGATTCGCATACTTCAGTGCGAACGGCCCGCCCATGTATAAACCGTCAAGCCACATTTGATAAGGATAGCCGTCCTTGTGCCAAAAGCCATCCTCAGACGTCCGGTTCAGTGTCCCATACAAGCCCCGCAGCCTCTTTGCCGCTTTGACATACCGCTCATCCTTGGTCTGCTCGTATAATGGAAAAAGAATAAGACCCGCTTGAATAGCGTCAAGCTCATCTCTTCTGAATAATAGATTGCCATAACCATCGATTAAAAGATCTGCATAAGCCTTCACATACTCAAAATACCGCTTTTGCCCGGTTGCTTCCCACAGCCGCAATACACCGCATAAGAAAACACCCTGATGGTAGTGCCAGCGGTTTGCAGGCGGCAGCTCCTCCACTGTGTACTTGTTCATAATGGTTTTTGCCAATGCCTCCGCGTACGTAAGAGGCGATTTTACAGCGATTGATTGATCCATTGATCCCATTCCTTTCTTAATAGATTCCTTCCTCGCCAAATTTCTTCGCCAAACGATTCGCAAGCATGACCAAAATCAGCCCGACCGCAGCTTTAAACACGCCGACCGCTGTACTGTAGCTGAACTGGCCCTGTTTCAGCCCTGCAGTATAAACGTACGTATCAAAAATTTCCGCCACTTCCCTGTTTGTCGCGTTTAATAGCAAATACACATGCTCGAAGCCAAGCTCCAGCGTGTCTCCGATTTTCAGAATCAGCAAAACGACGATAACGCTTTTAATGGCGGGCAGCGTAATATGCCACATTTGCCGCAGCCGTCCCGCTCCGTCCATTTTTGCCGCTTCATACAGCTGGGGGTCAACCGCTGTAATGGCCGCCAAATAAATGATCGTCGACCAGCCCGCTTCCCTCCAGATGACCTGCAGAATATACAAGGGCCGGAACCAATCTTCGTTCAGCAGAAAATTGATTTTTTCGCCGCCAAAAAACACAATCAGTTCATTAATCAATCCTCCGTCTACCGTTAAAAGTACAAACGAAAGCGATACAACAATGACCCAAGACATAAAATGCGGGATATAAATCAATGTCTGAACAAACTTTTTAAAGAGAGCGATCCGCACTTCGTTTAATAGAAGCGCCAGCAAAATCGGTACCGGGAAAAATATAACCAGATTCAAAGCAAATAACACGAGCGTGTTTTTTAACAGGAGAAAAAATGTAGGCTCTGTAAACAGCCTGATAAAATGCTTCAGCCCGACCCATTCACTGCCCAAAATACCGAGAAACGGCTGATAATCCTGAAACGCAATCACAACTCCCCACATTGGGAGATACTTAAAAAGCAAAAAATAAATACACCCCGGCAAAATCATTAAGTACAAATATTTCTGTTGGATAAGCTTACTTAGTAAGCGCTTTCTTTTTTCTTTTTTTAAAATGACTGCCTCAACAGCCGGTGCTTGCGCTTCTGCTGTTTTCATCTTTTCCAAGCCTCCTTTCACGGGTTCTTGCATTCACTGTAGCGCAGCAGGCAAAAGTCCGTCTACAATCATATGATCACATCCTGCCTTATCCCTTTATGAACAAGGCTTCAGCCGTTCCACCTGAAAAAAAGACACCGATATTAGAAAATGATTATTGACAATATCTATTAATCTTTGGATTAATTGTATTATGATGGAGTGGATGTTATGAAATGGGGGGTTTTATGAAAAGAAGCCAATACAAGTTTTATTACAAACTCATCACGTTTTTCTGTCTGCTCAGCACCATTCCGGTCATTCTGGTCGGATTGTTTTCGTACGAGCACTCTAAGAAAACAGCTATCTCCAATGTTTCGGAGGAAAAACTCGACACACTTCAGCAGACCCAGCAAAGCATTGAGCATATTTTGAAAACCGTTGATCACTCTTTAACCCACTATGTGAGTTCGCCGCCTCTCCTTCGTACACTGTCCGAGCCTTTGCACTCTGACCAATTTCAAATTTATAACCAAGTGAACCAAGAACTCAACTATCTGCAAAGTTTTGATACCGACCTGTCCAACATGACGCTAGTCAGTTATGTGAAAAAATGGTACATGAACAATTCGGGCTTGTATCGTTTGAATACAGACTCCCTTCATGAAGCATCAGCAGCGTACACGCAACATAAAGCAAGCCGCTCGTATTGGACGCTTGAAGAAAACAATCATTTGATTTCGACAAAAGAAGGCACATCAAGCAACTGCCGCTACAATATCAATTTGATTAAACAGCTTCCTCTAAACAGCACTAATACGAAGGGATTGGCCGCCGCAAGCATCCCGAGCTGTTCGCTTGTCAAAAACATGCCTGACTATTCAAACGCCAACAACTTGTTTATCATTGATGAAAAAGGACGCATCATCCTGCATAACAACATGTCTGACATCGGTGAATCTCTTCAAAACGACGACTTTGTCCAAAAAATGCTTTCGCAGACCGCCATTAGCGGTCAATTTGAAACAGTTATTGATCGGATTCATTATAAAGTCACCTATCAAAAATCTGACTATAACACATGGACTTATTTCTCTCTCGTCTCCTTGCCTGAATTAAAAAAAGAGGCCAAGTCAATTGGCTGGATCACTTTTACGGTATGCTTTATTTTGTTAGCGCTTTCATTACTGTTCTCTTGGCTTGGCTCACGCCATTTTTACAAGCCGATCAAAGTGCTTTACGAATCATTTGCAAGGCATGGCGCCATACAAGAGAAACAGGCGCCTCTAAATGAATTTGAGTTAATTGAACAGAGCTTTAAGCAGTTAAAAAACAGAAATGACGACCTTGAAGAAACGATGAAACAGCAGGCAACTCACCTGCAGCAATATTTTATGGTCAGGCTCATGCTTGGAAAACTAACGGATGAGGAGGTCAATAACCGTTTTGAAAGCCTTGGTTTAAAGCAAAATTGGCGGCATCTCGCCTTGCTTGTGCTTCAAATTGATACGCTGAATCATACGCCTTATGAGAAAAAAGATATGGATTTGCTTTTGTTCGCCGTCAACAGCCTGATTGAGCGAAACATTCCGGCAGACAAACATCTTGCACCCGCTGTTGTGGACAAACAGCAAGCAACCATTTTGATCAACCAGAACGGGACAAAGGAAGAATTCTTGGCTGAGCTGAGTGAGGCTGCAAGAATGATTCAGGAAAAAGCGGAAGCTGAGCTGCAGCTGTCTGTCAGCATCGGCATCAGCCAGCCGTTTGATGCGCTCACAAAAGCGAAAACAGCCTATGCGGAAGGCTCAGAAGCGTTGAAATACCGGCTCAAAGCGGAAAACAAATCGATCATCTTTTACGAAGACCTTGACCAGAAAAAAACCTTCAAAACCCATTTTCCAAAGCAGCTTCAGCATGAGCTGTTCGATGCCGTAAAAGCGGGAGACAAGGAGAAAGCGGACAAATGCCTGCACGCGATTTTGCAAGCTATTTTCACCCAAAACACCAACCCGTATCAATTTCAAATCGCAATCGCCCGCTTTTTGAACCATGTGATTGAGCTGATGCATGTGCTCGGGATCGAATTGTTTGAGCTTGAAGAAAACAAAATGCTGTATGACCAAATTTTTGAACTGAAAACATTTGAGGATACCGAAAACTGGCTCAAGAATGAGTTCATTCATCCAATGACAGACAAAGTGAATGCCCGTGCGGGTGCCCAGTACAAAAATATTTCCGACAACATTATTCATATCATCCACCATGAGTTTGAATCTGATTTGACACTGGACGAAATCGCCCGCAGGCTGCATTACAATCCAAACTATTTAAGCAGCATTTTCAAAAAAGAAATGGGCATTTCATTCAGCGAATATGTCTCCAGCTACCGCCACCATATGGCGAAGAGCTGGCTTGCCGAAACCGATATGGCGGTAAAAGACATTGCCGAGAAGCTGAAATACAAAAACTCGCAAAACTTTATCAGATCATTTAAGAAGCTGGAGGGGATTACACCGGGAAACTACCGCCAGCAAAAAAGAATCATGTAAAAAAAACCCAAAACGCGCAAGCGGTTTTGGGTTTTTCCAGTGTTATTTTGATTGTTTAAACGCTTCCTCGTATTCCTGAATAATTTGATTTCCGCCACTTGACTTCCATTTTTCCACTTCTTTATCAAACTGGCTTTCTGTGATGTCTCCAATCATATATTTATAGGTCGCGTCATCGATGATTTTCTTCAGTTCATCTCCCCGTTCCGACTCCGCAGCGGAATACAGGCTTTCAGCAGGGTTTGAGACGATGATCTTTTCATTGTCTTTGGTCAGATCCTCGTACGCCGTCCGAAGCGGATCCCCAGTGTTTTTTAAGTAGGCTTTATCAATGGCGATTAAGGCGGACAGTGGCTGAATATCAGTCTGCCAGTCTTTCACTTGGCTTTCTTCGCGTGTGAACGTTTTGCCCTCTCCTTTGTTGTAATGAACACCGTCAATGCCATAGGTCATCAGACTATAGACGTCTTCCTCGGCAATTCGGTCAAAAAACGCCAAAATCCGTTTAAGCTCAGCTTCTGTTTTCACACTCGTTTTTGGAAAAGCAAACAAGCCGTTATGCCCTCCTGATGCCCACACCCGCTCTTTCCCATCCGGGCCTTTTATGCGGTTGATGATTTCAAGCTTCATCGATTTATCGGAGGCATGGTCGCGCAGATTAACCGCATCTACCATATTCCCAATGTAGATGCCGGCTTTTCCTTGAGAAAACAGTTCTTGCTGCTGGGTTTTGCTTGTGACAGGAAAATCATTATTCATATAGCCGTTGTCACGCAGCTTTTTCATATAGTTCATTGTGTCTTTGTATTCCTGCGTCATGAAATCAGGCGTAAATTTGCCGCCTGATTCCTTCCAATCTGTCGGCATGCCTTTATAAGAGCCGAGCGTTTTAAATGCCCCATAAATTAAGTCATTGCGGTCTGTCAGCCCGAATGTATTGTCTTTCCCATCCTTATCCGGATCATCCTCCGTAAACGCTTTGGCCACTTCATAAAGCTCATCAAGTGTTTTCGGCGTTTCCAAATTCAAATTGTCCAGCCAGTCCTTCCGAATGACGATCCCCTGTCTGGAAAGCGGACGTTCTCTGTATATCCCATAGAGCTTGCCGTCGATCGTTACGTTTTTATTAATGAGTTTGTTCATTTTGTTTAAGTTCGGATAATCTTTGATATAATCGCCGATCTCCCAGAACATTCCTGATCTGAAGGCATTCATGACTGACGAATTTTTAATATCCTGGATGGTCACGATTTGCGGAAGATTGCCGGCTGCAAGCGCTGCATTCAGCCTGTCTTCTTTCACCGCGTCTGGAACCCAGGTGATGTCCAGTTCAGTATTTGTCAGCTTTTCAATTTCTTTAATCGCCCTGTCTTTCGGTGGCTGCTGGTGATACAAAATCGCCATCCAAGACAGCTTCACCTTTGAATTCGAGTCAGCTTTGCCTTCAGCCGAAGACTGATCAGCCCCTTTACAGCCCGCCAGCACTCCGCCAAATGCAAGTACTAGCACAATCAAAAGCACTCTCCATTTGTTTCCCATCGTACCCCTCCATTCATATTGTTTATCCTTTGACAGATCCCAGCAAAGCTCCTTTCGCAAAATGCTTTTGTATAAAAGGATAGACGAGCAGAACCGGGATGGTTGCCACCACAATCACGGCCATTTTAATAGTTTGCTCAGGCGGCGGGCTGCCCGACCCCATTTCTGACATATCCCCCTGCATCCCGCTTGATACAATCACGATTTGGCGCAGAAGCACCTGAATCGGCCATTTTGCTGAATCATTTAAGTACAAGATCGCAGTCATGTACGTGTTCCAATACGTAACCGCATAAAATAGTGAAATCGTTGCGATCGCAGGAAGAGACAGCGGCAGCACAATTTTAAAGAATATGCCCAGATCATTGCATCCATCAATTTTCGCGGACTCTTCCAAGCTTGACGGGATATTTTGAAAGAAGTTTTTGAGAATGATCAGGTTAAAGGCATTAATGGCTGTCGGCAAAATGAGTGCCCAGTAAGAATCGAGCAATCCAAGCGATTTGACGACAAGGAAAGTCGGAATCATACCGCCGCTGAAGAGCATCGTAAATACGACGAGAAACATGAGCGGCTGCCGGCCGATTAAATCACGGCGGGATAACCCGTAAGCCATCAGTGATGAAAGAAACATGCTGACCGCAGTGCCTATCACTGTCACAAACACAGAAACAAGCAAACTCTTATAAATAATATCTGTTGAAAAAATGTAACGATAAGCATCAAGCGAAAAAGTGGTCGGTATTAAAATAAATTTCTTCGACACGACTTCTTCTACTGTGGCGAAAGATGCCGCGATGACATGAATAAACGGAAGTACGCATATTAAAGCGAACATCAGCAAAAACCCGTAAATCAAAATATCAAACAGGCGATTTTTCAGTGAATGTGCGATAGCCCCCACCTCTCTTTTTGTAAGCGTTGTCATTCTTTTTTAAACGAGCTGCAGCATGTGACGATATCGTGTCTAAAATGTAGCAAATCTGTGATTGCCATGTCTATAATCATTTGAACAGAGCCCCGGCACGGCGGGGGGCTGGTGTGAATGAAAGCTGATGACAAAAGAAAAAGAGCATCATCTTAGAAAATGATTATGCCCCGTTCTCTTCCTCATTCAGAAGCTCGGCCGTATTGATTTGAGGCGAAAACCCAAGATCATTGACAGCGGATTCAATCGACCATGGCCGGCCCGGATTATCAGAGACGGCGTAATAAGTGCCGTACCTTATATTGGTTTCAATGGCGGCTTTAAAAATTGCTAGCAGATCGGGGTGAGAAAGCAGTGTTTTTTTCGTCCGTTCTTTTTCATGCAGCGTATCCATTTCATCTGTGACGACTGTTCCAATTCGAAGATTGATCACTGAAAGCTTATTTTCCAAATAAAATAAATGGCCGATCTGTTCCGAGGTCAGCTTTAAAACACCGTACAAGTTTTTGGACAACGGATAATCGCTTGTTGTGATTTCCCGTCCTAAGAGAGAACGCCCGTCCTTTTCGTATACATCTGTGACATGATTGCTGCTGGCGAACACGAGCTTTGGAATGCCGAGCTCCGCTGCTGCGCGGCACAGATAATAGCTTGCCCTATAGAAAACATCCGTCATTTTCTCGAATTCAGCGATGTCCATGACATCGTATTTTATTTTGACAGCCAATAGATTCAAAATCACATCGGTATCTTTCGGAATTTTCTTTAACAGCTCCTCATAATTTGCCGCATCAGCCTGAATGGAAGAGGCTGTGCCATCAAAATGATCTTTATCAAGCACTGTCACTTCATAATCTGAAGTAAGCCCTTCCGTCAGTAGTCTCCCAATCACACCATTTCCGCCGGCAATCAGCACTTTTTTCACTGTGTTCACTCCCCTTTTTTATAGATTGCCCATTTTCGGCGGGGCTGACACTTTTTTTGGCACTCACATGCTCTGGTTTATTCAAAAGTCACCGGCAGCTTCTCAAGCGCCCGAAAACCAAAAAGAGGCCGGTACCGCCATTCAGAATGAGCGAGCTTGAGACCGGGCATTCGCTGCAGAAGGGTATGAATCGCCATTTGTGCTTCTAATCGTGCAAGTGAGGATCCTAGGCAAACATGATGGCCCTGCCCGAATGAAAGATGCGGATTAGGGCTTCTGGTGATATCGAAGACATCAGCGCGCGTGAATTTGTTTGGATCTCGATTGGCAGCCCCTAACAGCAGATAGACTTGCTCCCCTTTACGAATCGTCACCCCGCTAATATCAATATCTTCAGACGCCACTCTGGCTGTCATTTGCGTAGGACTTTCAAAGCGTAAACATTCCTCAACTGCGGACGCAATAAGATCTGGGTTTTCTTTTAGCTCCAAAAGCTGTTTTGGGTGCTGCAGCAGACAAAGGATTGAATTGCTGATGAGATTGACCGTTGTTTCATGTCCGGCGATCGCAAGCAATATGCATGTAGATGCCACTTCCTCTTCCGTCAGCTTATCCTTTTCTTTCTCCTTCAAGAGCATGCTGACCATGTCCTGCTGCGGATGCCGTTTTCGCTTTTGAATCAGCTCTCTAAAATATGCCATAGCCTGTACAGCGATATGATTGCCCCCCGTTAATGCCTTTCTTGACCGGGTAAAATCAATCGTTTGAATAAGACTTGCAGCCCATTCTTTTAATTGTGCCCTATGTTCTGCCGGTACACCTATCATGTTAGCTATGACGTAGCTCGCTAAAGGAAAAGCAAAGTCCGAAATCACCTCCATCTTTTTTTCACCTTGCACTTGATCAAGCAAGTGATGGACAGTTTCATCGATATACGGACGATAGCTCTCTGCCATTCTCGGAGTAAACGCTCCGCTGGCCAGCGTCCGCAATCGTCTATGATCAGGCTGATTCTGAAACAGCATCATCTGATTTTGTACATGTGTAAGATCCTGATATTTGATTGACGTCTCAGGGAGCGGAGTCCGGACTTTGAATCTGGCATCTTTCAGGATAGCTGCCGTTTCTTCATATCCTGTGACATACCAGCCCGGGTTTTTTAAGAAACTCCCTTTATATATAGGATGAACAGCCCGCAATGTTTCGTAAAAAGGATATGGATTTTTCAAAAACTCAGAAGATGCCGTTGAACATGCAATTGTCATGTGTGCCTTTCCTCTCTATTAAAAATTAAAAGCAATCGACATCAACCGATTGCTTTTTATTGATTCTTTCAGCTTTTCGCACTTAAACTGGCCTTCATTTCTTCAACAGATTCGACTTCAAAGCCTAAATCATTCAGCATTTTATGGTCCTCCGTCTCCTCTTGTCCTGCAGTTGTTAAGTAATCTCCGACAAAAATGGAGTTAGCGGCATAAAACCCTAATGGCTGTAATGAGCGGAGATTGACCTCTCTTCCTCCGGAAATGCGGATTTCTTTTGACGGATTGATAAAACGGAACAGCGCCAGCACTTTTAAACAATACAGCGGGTTTAAGTCGTTGACGCCTTCCAACGGCGTCCCGTCAATCGCATGCAAAAAATTCACCGGAATGGAATCCGCGTCAAGAGCCTTCAAGCTTTTTGCAATATCAATGACGTCCTGTTTCGTCTCCTTCATTCCGATAATGGCGCCTGAACACGGAGACAGCCCTGATTCCTTTGCCATTTCAACCGTTTTGACCCTGTCATCGTATGTATGTGAAGTCGTGATGTTGGAATGGTTTCTCTGTGACGTATTCAAATTATGATTATAGCGGTCTACTCCGGCTTCCTTCAGCCGCTTTGCCTGCTCCGGCTTTAACAGTCCGAGACACGCACAAACCTTCAGTCCATAAGTCTCTTTAATTTCCTGCACCGCGTCTACGACCTGATCCACTTCTCTGTTGGACGGCCCCCTGCCGCTTGCCACGATGCAATATGTGCCGATATTTAGGTCGTTCGCCCGCTTTGCGCCTTCAAGAAGCGTTTCCTTATTCACCATCCGGTAAGATTGAATCGGCGCTTTTGAAATTGCGGACTGTGAACAATAGCCGCAGTTTTCGGGACAGAGTCCTGATTTCGCATTCATAATCATATTGAGCTTTACTTTTTTTCCATAAAAGTGTTTTCTGATATGAAAAGCCCCATGCATTAATAGCAAAATCTCTTCATCTGGACAGTTTAATATCGAAAGCGCCTCTTCGTCGCTCACTTCTGCTCCAGCAAGCACCCGGTCTGCGAGTTCCATCCATTGATTCATTCTCATACCCCCACTTGATTCATCAGTAATGATAGATTGATATGGTCTTTTACCATATGTAGAACCGTTTCTTTCGTCACATTGGCAAGCTTTGGCGTAATCCCTAAAATCGGCACACCGCATAAGCGCTCAATCATTTCTGGATTGGTTTTTTCATCATCGCCAAGAGAATCACTGATTCCATTAATGACAATTCCGGCAATTGGCAGACCCATGCTTTTTGCATATTGGCAGGTTAAAAAGGTATGATTGATTGTTCCGAGATGAGGACGTGCCACTATGATGATGGGAAGCTGTAGCGCTTTTATGACATGACTGACTAAAAAATCCTCTCCCAATGGCACAGAAATACCGCCCGCACCTTCTACGATAAAGCATTCATGTTTTTCTCTTATCCGCTCCCAATGGCTTAAGACCTCTTCCATAGAGACAGCCTTTCCTTCCAGCTTTCCTGCGATATATGGTGCAAGCGGTGCGTTGAAGGCAAAAGGCGTAATATCTTCATGAGAAAGCTTGGTCTGTGACATGTCTTTCAGCAGACTTGTATCACTATCCGGATGATGTCGAGATATACCGCTTAAAAATGGTTTAAACACCCCGACATCTTTGTTATGTTCTCGCAATAAAGCGGCGATTCCGCTGGATATAACCGTTTTCCCCACTTCTGTATCTGTTCCTGTCACAAAAAAACCCCTCAAATGATATGCAGCTCCTTTCCAATTGATTGAAATGATGTCAGCAAATGATCAATATCACCCATACTATGATCAGCAGTGATTGTTAATCGGATCCGGCTTTCACCTGGCGCAACGGTCGGCGGCCGAATGGCAGGGGCATAAATTCCATTGTCCTGCAGTTTTTCAGCAAATGTGACCGTTTTTCGGGCATCGCCGATGACTATAGGAATAATCGGCGTGTGATCACCTTTTACCACATAACCCATGTTCTTCAGACTGGTTCTGATCATGTTGATATAAGAAAATAAAAGCTTCCGTTTCTCCCTGCTGGCTTCAATGATGTTGAAAGCCTCATAAGCGGCTGCACAGCTGGCTGGCAAAATAGCAGTTTGAAAGATAAATGTTCTGGCATGGTTGAGCAAAAACTCGATGAAGACCGCTGAACCTGCGGCAAAACCTCCTTCCGTGCCAACAGCTTTGCTTAAGGTGCCAATCACAATGTCAGGACAAACACCAAAGTACTCACTCGTTCCTCCTCCCGAATCACCCAAAACACCTGTTGCATGGGCATCATCAACGATCACGAAGGCATGATAGCGTTTCGCAAGTGAGATAATCTGATCAAGAGGGGCAATTGTGCCATCCATGCTGAATACCCCGTCTGTTACGATAAAACGGCGCTGATAACACTGTGTTTCATTCAGCTTGTTTTCAAGATCATCCATATCAATATGCCGGTAAACAACTGTATCAGCCTTGGACAGCCGGCAGCCATCAATTATACTTGCATGATTGAGTTGATCACTTAAAATGACATCTTCCTTTTCTGGCAATGATGAAAGGACACCGACATTGGCTAAATAACCGCTCGAAAACAGTAAAGCCGCTTCCGTCCGTTTAAAGGCGGCAATCTTTTTTTCAAGCTTTTCATGCCAAGCCGAATTGCCTGTCGTTAAACGGGAGCCGCTGCTTCCTGCCCCAAATTGTTGCAGTGCTTCTTGGGCTGCAGAAATCAAGCGGCTATGGCTTGCCAGTCCTAAATAATTGTTTGAAGACCAGACCGTTTGATTCTCTCCATCAATGTTCCTCTCTGGAACCGGAGCCCCGTTCATTGTCCGCAAATTACGGTATAAGCCTGCTTCCTTTGCTCTGTCTAACCGCTCGTATAACCAGGCGTCAATCTTCAAGGCTGGTAACCTCTTGGATCGCTTGTTTCATAATGGCAACCATTTCCGCGAGCTCTTCAGCTGTGCTGGCGAGAGGAGGCAGAAATGCAATCACATCCCCAAGCGGCCTTGTCAGCATGCCAAGCTCCCGCATTTTTAAGGATACTTTGTAGCCAATCCGCCGATCAGCAGGGTAAGGCTTTTTGGTTTCCTTTGACTGAACAAGCTCTGCACCGCACATAAAGCCCAGCTGCCGAATATCTCCCACGTGAGGAAGAGCATACAAATCTTGAAGAAGGAAATGGAGTTTTTCACTTTTTTGCGCTACTTGTTCCACAAGGTTTTCAGATTCAAATAACCTCAGATTTTCAAGTGCAACCGCACAGCCGAGCTGATTTCCTGTGTAGGAATGACCGTGAAAAAAGGTTTTTTGGTTTATATAATCATCATAGAATGCCGTATAGATGTCTTCAGTGGCAAACGTAACTGCGATTGGCAAATAACCTCCTGTAATGCCTTTGCCGGCAGCCATCAAATCAGGCTGGACATTCTCGTGTTCACACGCAAACATTTTTCCGGTACGGCCAAAACCTGTAGCCACTTCATCAACAATCATCAACACGTCGTATTTAGTACATAGCTCGCGCACGCCCGCCAAATATCCTTCCGGCATCACAATCATACCGGACGCCCCTTGGACCATTGATTCTATTGAAAGCGCGGCAATTTCCTCATGATGTTCTTCGAGCAGCTGTTCGAGCTCTCGCAGGCACTCATCACGGCACTCATCAGGATCTCCGCTTTCAGAGCGATACACATTAGGAATCGGAGCTTTGTAACTATCAAACATTAACGGGCCGTATATGTGGTGGAACAGTTCAATTGAACCGACACTGACAGCGCCAATCGTATCACCGTGATAGCCATTTTTCATTGCGATAAATTTTTGTTTCTCAGGCTTTCCGATGTTCTTCCAATACTGAAACGCCATTTTTAGGGCTATTTCCATCGCTTCTGCACCGCTGTCTGAATAAAAGACTCGCGTAAGGTTTTTCGGACTGATGTTGATTAATGTTTCGGCTAGCTGGGTTGCAGGAACATTAGTCATGCCCAATAACGTGGAGTGCGCGATTTTTCCGAGTTGTTTTTTTATGGCGTCATCTAATTCCTTTTTGCGGTGCCCATGGACATTAAGCCAAACAGAAGAAAACCCGTCATAGTATTCCTTGCCGTTTATGTCTTTGACTTTGATACCAGTGCCGCTTTCGATGATTAATGGGTTTTCATCATAATCTTTCATTTGGGTAAACGGCAGCCAGAGGTGCTTTTTACTTTTTTCTATCAAATCATGAGTCATGGTCTTCCTCCCACTCTATTAAAATAGGCTGCTTCTCCAGATCATGTATGTACGTATTTACATCTTCGGAGCTATTAATAAAAAAGATGCGGCCGCCCTCTTCAGACCCGTATTCTTTCATTGCTGTAATACGCTGATAGCCCATTTTCTTGCCTGCAACGTAGCCTGTTATGTAATCAGGGTCATCTGACCAGCATAATTCTGCAACGGCTGCCGGGTACCGGCTAGCCTTTGTGGCGAGCGCAAGTGCCTCTTTTATTCTAGAATGCGCCGGCATGTGATAGCGAAGCGCCCATTTTTCAAAGTTGGCGTCCGGCCAATCCATTCTGGAGACCCTCACCCCTTTTCCTTTTGTTTGATCAATCCGTTTGCCTGAATGAATATCAAACAAAACAGCTCCCCTGACACCCGACCATGAATGAATTTGTTGATATGCTTTTTCAATCACTTCTCGTGAAATGCCTTCTCTTTCCAACAACAATCGGGCAAGCTTTTGTCCCTCTTTCGGGGAACTCACTTCGTTCGTATACACTGGCAATGGCTGAATGGTTTTTATCGGCTCATGTACCTCTTCAAATTGAATTTGCATAAAATCAGGTTTTCCCCTTGAGTGGGATAACCCTTTCTCTAGTAAAAAATTGACTGTACGCTTCATCTCATGGAAAGGAATAAGCCGTTCTCCGCCAGATATATGCTTTCCGCCGTCTTCATGAGATCCATTCATAGAAGCCCTCATTCTGACACTATAAAATACTTCTTCTTGCATCTTTTCTCGCCCTTTCACTGATAACTGAAGAACGTATATCACATCTTATTCTAATTGTTAACCAAATATAAATTAAAGTTAACAATTAGAATATTATTATTCACATACGATTCTGTCAATATAGGAAATCTTCATTTTGTTTTAGAGCTGGTTCTTAAAACGAGCAAAAAGACCGTTTTACAGTAAAACGGCCCTAGCATTAGATATCTATTCCTTTGCGTTTTTTTTCGATTTCGAACCTTGATGAACAAGCCGGTCCCATTTACTAACATCAGCCCAATAATCGTATTGCCTAACGGCGCCCAACCATTCTCACCTGTGAAAAATAAGGACAGAGCCACCTTCCCAACAAGTGTCACATTCAATAGAATGAAACCAAATACAAGCGACCGCTTCCAGAAAGCAGCCAAAATAAAACAGAGAAAAACCATCATGAAAGCAATTGTTAAAACAGCCGAGACCGGACTGCTTAAAAGCATTTGCTCGAATTCGAGCACTTCTTGCATTTGCAGATGAATCTTCTTAGGTTCCGGAAACCAGACCATACTGCTCATCATCAATACAAAAGTGATGATGATGCCTTTCCAGCTGCGCTTATACGCAGCATAAACCAATACGAGTAAAAAGAGGGGACGAATATACCAGCTTAATGGATTGAGATGCCGTCGGAAAGCCCAATCCAAAATGTCTTGTAATTCTATTGGTTCCACATCCCTCGCTAATTCATTGAAATGTGATATGTTTCTAACAAAACTCTTTCACCTGGCCTTCTGCCAGTTTCCCGTAACGGTCACAGCCACTTTTGCAAAAACCGGACAGCTTCACGCCTCATGACTGCTGTTTCGAAATGCCCCGAAGCGGAACGGACCACCCGATAGCAATCAGAAGCTCCCTGTCCAGCATACACAGCTGTCAATTCTTTTTCGATTTTGTTCACACCCTCAGCCGGCGTTAACCGGTCGTGTACACCAACAAGGCTAAGGTGCGGGCGCGGCGCGATCATGCTTTGGATCTCCGAGGCAGAAAAATGCTTTGCAAGCGACGGAACGTAATAATAAAAGCCGTGCCGGTCAAGATTCTGTGTTTTCATCAGCACGTGATGATCTACCTGGCTGCACAAATCCACACACACCTTAATCCGGTCATCGAGCGCCGCTGTCCACCACGCCATCAACCCTCCCATAGACATGCCGATGGTCCCTATTCTGTCAGGCTTCACATCAGGGCGAGACTGCAAATAATCTAACGCTCTTAAACTGTCATAAATCATCATGCCCCACATCACTCTTCCGGTAAGAAGCATTTCTTTAAAAATCTCGCTTTCCGTTTTTCCCCGCCGATCTCCAAATCCCCAATGGTCAATCGCAAGCACGCCGTACCCAAGAGAAGTCAGCTCACGGAAAAAAGAAGGCGCTTTCAAATAATCCGCTCCTTCAATCAGTTCACTCTTTCCCCTGTCATACTGGCCGCCATGCGAATGCTGAAACAATACGGCTGGATAAGGCCCTTTTGCAGATTTCGGTTTCACAAAATAAGCGGGCACCTTTTCATGTCCGTTTAGATGGAGCAGGAGCGTTTCAATGATGTTTCCTTCTCTTTCTTCAATACGCAATATCTCTGTACTGATTTCCCCCTGATCAGGCAAATCTCCAAGCAATCGAAACAGTTGCTTTCTTCTTTCCGTACTCATTCCCTCACCCTTCCTTTTTCGCTTACTTCACATTTACGAGACGAATCTGGTTTCTCCTTTATTTTTCCAAACCAAATCGCATCATTTACTAAATGTTTAGTAAACATGACGAAATATTTCGAAAATATTTGTTGTAACCGCTTACTTTCATATGATAGTATCAATTTATCAAAAACAGAGAAGTTAATATTTTACTAAATAGATGAGAGGGATACCTATGGTTCGGATTAAAGATATCGCCTTGAAAGCTAATGTTTCCAGTGCGACTGTTTCCAGAATTTTAAATGAAGATAAGTCGCTTTCTGTTGCTGGCGAAACGAGACAAAGAGTCATCACTATCGCAGAAGAGCTCGGCTATCAAACGGTTGCCAAACGCCGGAAAGCCCGCGGGCAAAAACAGCGGGCCCAGCCGCTGATCGGCGTGCTGAGCTGTCTGTCTCCTGATCAGGAACGGCAGGACCCTTATTTTTCTTCGATTCGCAAAGGCATTGAAAAAGAATGCTTTGAACAGGAAATTTTCATTACCAATTCGATTCATCTCGGTTCCTTTCAGGAGCCTATCTTTCGGGCACTGGATGGTGTCATTGTCGTCGGCCGTGTTCATGATAAGGCGGTTAAGCATATCAGCGGAAGGCTGGAACATGCCGTATTTATCAATCATTCTCCCGATCCGCAAGCATACGATTCGATTGGCATTGATTTTGAATCCGCTTCACACCAAGCGATTAATCACCTTTTCGGTCTTGGTTACAAACGGTTAGGTTACATAGGCGGGCAGGAAAAAGAGCATACGCTGAAGGACGGTCAAAGCATTCGCAGAACCATAGAAGACAAACGGCTGACCGCCTTTTTGGAGTCCTCCGCCCCCCAGCCTGAGCATGTACTGATCGGAGAATACAGCATGCGCGAGGGTTATCGCCTGATGAAGAAAGCAATCGCCAAAGGCAATCTGCCGGAAGCATTCTTTATCGCGAGTGATTCCATGGCGATCGGCGCGCTAAAAGCGCTTCAGGAAGCCGGACTGCAGGTGCCGCGGGATACAGCAATCGTCAGCTTTAACGGCATTGAAGAAGCTGAATTTGCCAGCACGCCTTTAACGACGGTGAAGGTGTACACAGAGGAAATGGGCCGTACAGGTGTAAAACTGCTGCTTGATCGTCTCAATGGCCGAACCCTCCCTCACCATGTCACCCTGCCCACAACATTAATCGTGAGACAAAGCTGCGGATATACAGCTAAGGAGGTGACATAAGCAAGCATTCATCACGATGATAAGGAGGAAAAGATGAAACACACTTTTGTTTTATTTCTCTCTCTTATTCTGCTTGTTCTGCCCGGCTGCTCAGCAGAGAAAAGCTCAGCAGATACCGCAAAAAAGACGTTAACCATTTATTCTACAATGTCAACTGACAGTGAAAGAGATACGTTCAGAAAACTGGCGGCAGCGTTTGAAAAGGAACACAGAGACCTTCGTGTCAGCCTTCATTTCCCAGGCAATGACTATGAAAATATGATGCGTGTCAGAATGGCAGCCAATGATTTGCCTGACCTTTTCGATACACATGGCTGGGGAAAAATCAGGTATGGAGAATATACAGCGGATCTCAGGGATATGGGATGGACCCAAGCTCTTGATCCCAATTTAAACAGCATCCTCAAAAATAAAAGCGGAAAGGTGTATGCCTATCCGATCAATCAGGCAAAAGACGGCCTGGCATATAACCGCAATATTTTAGACCGTTATGGCATTAACCCGCCGGAGACCATGGATGACTTTATCAAAGCGCTGAGAACGATTAAAGAAAAGAGCAAGGGAAGCATTGTTCCCTTCTGGTTTGCCGGATATGACAAAAGCTCATTCGCCCAATATTACGACCAATTCGCTACACCTCTTCTCATAACAGATCCTGCCCATAATGAAAAAAAACAGCTCACCAACGGCACTTTTCAATGGAACAAATTCACTTACTTATCAGACATCCTTAAACAAATGCAGAAAGAAAAATTGATTAATATTAACGCCGTAACCGCAAAAAAATCACAGCTCATTGAATTAATGGCCCAAAACAAAATCGCCTTTACGATGCAAGGCGGCACGCTCGGCCAAGACGTTGCCCAGATCAATCCAAAGGTCAAGGTCGGCATTATCCCCACACCTGCCATACATGAAGGTGATGAGCCGATATGGATCGGCGGTGAACGCTACACACTTGCAGCATGGAAAGACTCCCCTCACGTAAAGGAAGCAAAAGAATTCATCGCATTTATGGCCCGTCCCGCCAATGCCAAACGAATGGCTGAAGCCACATCGCTTCCATCAGGTCTGACCAATGTCAAAGCTGATATTTTCTACTCAAATGACTATGAGCATTATCAAGATGTCAAAGTCGAGCCTTACTTCGACCGTTTATATTTGCCAAACGGAATGTGGGATGTCCTAGGCACGGTCGGGCAGGAGCTTATGGCTGATATTTTAACGCCTCAAGAGATTTCGAAGAAGCTGGGAAGAGAATACAAACGACTCCGGGAGCAATCGGAAACACAGGGAGCTGAAGAACAATGAGTGAGATCGCAAGAGACGTTCATGTGAAACAGGTTAAGCCAAAAAAGCAGTCCTCACTTTGGTGGATGTATATTCCTGCTTTGCTCTCCGTTCTGGTCTTTATGATTTATCCGTTTGTGAAAGGCGCATTGACCACCTTTACAAACTGGAACGGCTTTTCACAAGTCTACCAATGGGTAGGATTCGCGCAATATGAAAGGCTGTTTTCTGATCCTGACACTTGGCACATCTTAAAAAACACGCTGCTTTACGGGCTCGGCAGCACCTTTTTCCAAAATGTAATCGGACTCCTGTACGCCCTGCTCTTGAATCAAAGCATTAAAATGAAAGCGATGACAAGAACAATTGTCTATTTGCCGGTAATGATTAGTCCGCTCATTATGGGCTATATTTGGTACTTTTTCTTCTCCTATGATGGAGGTGCACTTAACGATTTGCTCGGTGTATTCGGCATCAGCCCAATCAATGCGCTCGCCAGTCCATCGCTCAATCCGTGGATCATTGTCATGATTAACACTTATCAATATGTCGGGATCGCTATGGTTGTCTACTTAGCTGGCCTGCAAAGCATTCCGAAAGACTACTACGAAGCGGCGCAAATGGATGGTGCGAAACAAGGCCAGCAGTTTTTCAGCATTACGCTGCCGCTGTTAATGCCCTCGATCACGATTAATATGGTCATCAACATTATCGGAGGCTTAAAGCTGTTTGATGTCATTATCGCGCTCACCGCAGGCGGTCCCGGAAACGCGTCACAATCCATGTCCACATTTATGTATGATTTGTATTTCAAACGGCAGGATGCCGGCTATGCCGCAACGCAAGGCATATTTATGGCATTTGTCATTTTGATCATCAGCTTATGCGCGCTTGCGTACTTTAAAAGAAAGGAGACGGAAACGTCATGAAGGCCGCCCGTTCAAAAAAACTGCGGATCGTTACACTTTTTGCCGCCATTGTGGCCTGTGCGCATGTTATCCCTTTTTACATCCTGCTGACCACTTCATTAAAAGCAAAAGGAGACTACAGTTCAAAATGGCTGTTTCCAGCCGATATCTCCTTTCACAATTTTTCAGAGGCATGGGAGCGCGCTTCGTTAGGAAACTCTTTTATGAACACCATCATCATCACAGGTTTTTCTGCCTTGTTATTAATTATATTCGGCTCACTTGCTGCCTACCCGCTTGCACGGCGGGAAACGAAACTGAATAAAGCTGTATTTGCCTTGCTGATTTCCATTATGATCATCCCTCCGTTAACGTCGATGGTGCCTTTGTACCGAATGATCGTGGACGCCGGAATGGTCAATACACACGCCATCGCCATTTTGATCAATACAGCGGCTTATATGCCGTTAACCGTATTCTTGTATTCTGGCTTCATCCGTTCGACCATTCCAAAAGAGCTTGAAGAGGCCGCAAGAATAGATGGCGCAGGCATGCTGAAAATCTTTTTTACGATTGTGTTTCCTCTGCTGAAGCCAATCACTGCGACCATCTGTATTATTTCCTGTGTCTTCATATGGAACGACTATCAATTTGCGATTTTCTTTTTACAAGATCAAAAGGTTCAGACATTAACAGTAGCCATGGCAGGGTTTTTCGGTGAAAACGCCAACAATCTGCATTTAGTTGCCGCAGCCGCACTTATGGCGATGATGCCGATGGTTATTCTGTTTTTGGCCCTGCAAAAATACTTTATTGCCGGCCTGTCATCCGGAGCGGTAAAGGGATAACATTAAGGGAGGAAGCAATATGAAAAAGATTACATTTATCGGTGCAGGGAGCACCATTTTCGCCAAAAATGTATTGGGAGACTGCTTGTTAACTGAAGCGCTGAATGGATTTGAATTCGCCCTATATGACATTGATCCAAAACGCTTACAGGAATCCCAGCTCATGCTCGAGAATCTCAGAGACCGCTATAACCCGAGCGTGGCCATCAACAGCTATGCCGACAGAAAACTCGCCTTGCAGAACGCAAGCTATGTCATCAATGCGATTCAGGTTGGAGGATATAAACCGAGCACAGTCATCGATTTCGAGATTCCGAAACGATACGGGCTGCGTCAGACGATTGCCGACACAGTCGGCATCGGCGGGATCTTCAGATCACTCAGAACAATCCCAGTCTTATTTGATATCGCAAAAGATATGGAGGAAATGTGCCCGGATGCATGGTTTTTAAAC
The DNA here is from genome assembly GCF_026796395.1 of Bacillus sp. T17B1. Lineage (NCBI taxonomy): Bacteria > Bacillati > Bacillota > Bacilli > Caryophanales > Bacillaceae > Bacillus > Bacillus sp. T17B1. The sequence continues at coordinate 58,778 of NZ_JALAYA010000026.1, read as the reverse complement.
TATACAAATCCGATGGCCTCTCTTACAGGCGCCATGCTCCGCTATACGAATGTCAAAACAATCGGACTCTGCCACAGTGTTCAAGTGTGCACGAAGGATTTATTCAAATCTCTCGGAATGGAGCATGACGGAATCGAGGAGCACATCGCGGGCATCAATCATATGGCTTGGCTTTTGGAAGTCAAAAAAGACGGCGTAGATCTATATCCCGAAATCAAAAGGAGAGCGAAAGAAAAACAAAAAACAAAGCATCATGATATGGTGCGGTTTGAATTGATGGATAAGTTCGGCTATTATGTCACGGAATCGTCCGAACACAACGCAGAATACCATCCATACTTTATTAAACGGAACTATCCCGAGCTGATCAGCGAGCTGCAAATCCCGCTCGACGAATATCCGAGAAGATGCGTCAAACAGATTCAAAATTGGGAGAAAATGCGGGATGATATCGTCAATAATAAAAACCTTACGCATGAACGCTCAAAGGAATATGGCTCAAGAATTATAGAAGCAATGGAAACGAACGAGCCGTTTATCTTCGGTGGAAACGTCTTGAATACAGGACTGATCACCAATCTTCCTTCAAAAGCGGTTGTGGAAGTGACATGCGTTGCCGACAGAAAAAAAATTACCCCTTGCTTCACCGGAGAACTGCCTGAGCAGCTTGCAGCCTTAAACCGGACGAATATTAATACGCAGCTGATGACAATTGAAGCCGCTGTTACACGAAAAAAAGAAGCGGTCTACCAAGCGGCAATGCTTGACCCTCATACAAGCGCGGAGCTTTCCATGTCTGACATCATCTCCATGTGTGATGATTTATTTGCAGCACACGGCGATTGGCTTCCGGAATATAAATAAAAAACTAGGGGACTGCTTTCCCCCTAGTTTTTTGGTTTTGTTTCGCCTTCCCAGGCCATCATGCCACCTTCAACATTGACTGTTTTAAAGCCCTGCTCATCCAAGTATCTGCAGACATTCATGCTGCGCATTCCTGAGCGGCAGATAAACACGTACTCTTTGTCTTTATCAAGAGTGTCCATTTTTTCAGGAATATCCCCCATCCGAATATGAACGGCTTGCGGGATCATGCCTTCCGCCACCTCTTCGTCTTCTCTGACATCAATCAAATATAATTCTTCGTCCGCCTCAATTTTTTCTTTTAAAGCGGCTGTGCTGATTTCTTTTATCTCCAATGAAAACACTCCTATTCACAATGGTCATGTTCAGTATAGCAAAGTCAGCCGTGCGATTGCTATTCAGAGACTGATGAAAAACCCCCTTTTGCCAAAGGGGGTTTTTTCTAAGGCTTAGTTTGCCACAATATTGACAAGCTTGCCAGGCACCGCGATGATTTTTCGAATCGTTTTGCCTTCAAGCTGCCCTTTGACCTTTTCGTCTGCTTGAGCAAGCTCTTCCAGCTGTTCTTTCGTTGCATCAGCAGGAACCTGTAATTTCGCTTTTACTTTTCCGTTCAGCTGAACAACGATTTCAACTTCATCATCCACAAGTTTTGTTTCATCATATACAGGCCAAGCTTCGTACGCAATCGTGCCGGAATGGCCAAGCTTCTCCCAAAGCTCTTCCGCTAAGTGAGGCGCGATTGGAGAAAGAAGCTTTACGAAGCCTTCCATATATTCTTTCGGAAGCTCTGTTGCTTTATACGCTTCATTAATAAAGACCATCAGCTGGGAAATACCCGTGTTGAAACGAAGGCCTTCATAATGGTCTGTGACTTTCATGACCGTTTCATGATACACACGCTCCAATGTTTCACCAGCGCCTTCAACGATTTTGCCATTAAGCTCACCGTTGTCTTCAACAAACAGGCGCCATACGCGATCTAGGAAGCGGCGCGCGCCGTCTAAGCCTGATTCAGACCAGGCGATTGAAGCATCAAGCGGCCCCATAAACATTTCGTACAATCTCAGCGTATCAGCGCCGTGAGAAGCAACGATTTCGTCAGGATTGACAACGTTCCCTTTAGATTTACTCATTTTTTCGTTGTTTTCACCGAGAATCATACCTTGGTTGTAAAGCTTTTGGAACGGTTCTTTCGTCGGCACTACACCGATATCATAAAGGAACTTATGCCAGAAGCGGGCATACAGAAGGTGAAGCACGGCATGTTCTGCGCCGCCGATATACATATCAACCGGAAGCCATTTTTCCAATTTGTCTGGTGATGCCAGCTGATCCGGGTTGCGCGGATCAATATAGCGCAAGAAATACCAGCAGCTTCCCGCCCATTGCGGCATTGTATTCGTTTCTCTTCTTCCTTTTTTCCCTGTCTCAGGGTCTGTGACTTCCACCCAATCTTTAATGTTCGCAAGCGGTGATTCGCCTGTTCCGCTCGGTTTGATTTCATCCGTTTTCGGCAAAATCAACGGCAGCTCCTCTTCCGGCACAGCCGTTGATGTTCCGTCTTCCCAATGAATGACCGGAATCGGTTCGCCCCAATAACGCTGGCGGCTGAAGAGCCAGTCGCGCAGACGGTACGTCACTTTCTTCTCGCCGTTTTTCGTTTCTTCCAGCCAAGCGATCACTTTCTCAATCGCTTCCTGCTTGTTAAGGCCGTTCAGAAAATCTGAGTTCACGTGCTCGCCGTCGCCAATGTACGCTGCTTCCTCAACGTTTCCGCCTTTCACGACTTCCTTCACCGGAAGGCCGAATGTTTTGGCGAATTCAAAATCACGCTCATCGTGGCCAGGAACAGCCATAACAGCACCTGTTCCGTATGAAGCAAGAACGTAATCCGCAATCCAGATCGGCAATTTTTCTCCGTTTACAGGATTGATCGCATAAGCTCCTGTGAAAACGCCTGTCTTTGTTTTCGCAAGGTCTGTACGCTCAAGGTCACTCTTTGATTGAATGTCTTTGATATATGCTTCAACAGCTTCTTTTTGCTCTGCCGTTGTGATGTTTTCCACCAATGCGTGTTCCGGAGCAAGTACAGTGTATGTAGCGCCAAACAGCGTATCTGGTCTTGTCGTAAACACCGTAAAGGATTCAGCATGTCCATCTACAGCAAAATGAACGTGCGCGCCTTCAGAACGGCCGATCCAGTTGCGCTGCATGTCTTTAATGCTCTCCGGCCAGTCAAGCTCTTCCAAGTCTTCAAGAAGCCTGTCCGCATATGCTGTAATTTTCAGCATCCACTGCTTCATCGGGCGTCTCTCGACCGGATGGCCGCCGCGTTCGCTCTTGCCGTCAATGACTTCTTCGTTAGCAAGAACCGTCCCAAGCGCAGGGCACCAGTTTACAGGCACTTCGTCAACGTAAGCAAGGCCTTTTTCGTAAAGTTTTAAGAAAATCCATTGTGTCCATTTATAGTATTCGGGGTCAGTCGTGTTGATTTCACGATCCCAGTCATATGAGAAGCCAAGCGACTGAATTTGGCGGCGGAAATTATCAATATTCTGCTTCGTAAACACAGCGGGATCGTTCCCTGTGTCAAGCGCGTATTGTTCAGCCGGCAGGCCGAATGCATCCCAGCCCATTGGATGAAGGACATCATAGCCCTGCATACGCTTCATACGGGACAGGATATCTGTCGCTGTAAATCCTTCAGGATGGCCGACGTGCAACCCTGCTCCAGACGGATAAGGGAACATGTCCAGCGCGTAAAATTTTTGTTTTTCATTATGATCAAGAGTGGCAAATGTTTTGTTTTCAAGCCAATATGTTTGCCATTTCTTTTCTATCTCTTTGTGCTGAAAACTCAAAGTAAAAACCTCCTTCTGATTGAATACGGCGTTTATGGTTTAAGTATTGACGGGAAGGAGAAAATTATATTCAGAATATTCCCAAACTAAAAAAAACTCCCTCATCCCAAAAAGGGACGAGAGACTTTCGTTTTCCCGCGGTACCACCCTCGTTAGCGCGGCATGAGCCGCACTCACTTGATACTTTTAACGCAGTTATGCGTCAGCGGCTTTTCACCGCTGCAACTCTGAGGTGAGTTCGGAAACAAACTTGATTGACTTTCACCAGCCGTCAACTCTCTGCAACAATATCTGCTTCTTACTGCTCCTCTTCATTGTTCTTATCGCAACCGTAATCTTAACTGTATTTTATAGAATTCTGTTCATAAGTGCAAGCAGGTTTGTATACAATGGGAATGTACCCTGAACGGGCGAAGATTGAGGACAATTATTCGGGTGGAGTTTTGGTTTGACGTTTGGACTCGGCCGGTTCACCGCCGCTGTTCATTTCTCTTACAAAGTCAAAACTTCTGAGAACAGCTTCACCGCCGTAGCCTGAGATAATGGATAAGATGACAAGTTGAATTCCTGAATCGGGGTCAGCGGATAATACAAGTAAAATGGAAGCTGTCATTCCGATAAACCAATCTTCCAAAAATCCAAGGTAGATAAACCGCTTCGTCATTCTGGGCTTCTCCAGTCTGCCTCTCTTTTTCACATGACCGAGAATCCCCATGATTCCTCCAATTACACAAGCAATAAGTACCTGATGCAGCATCTTCATCATCACCTTCCTAAAGCCCTTATTTCGTAAAGCGACTTCAGGCCATCCAGCCCCCTTAAACATTTCCGATGATTTTCGATATCTACATACTGGCAAATCTGAGAAAAGCTTGTTTCTTCCATTATATGTGAACATATGATCGGTAAGCTTGATGCATTGGATTCATTTTTCACCCAGTGACATTGACCTAGTCACTCACTTAGCTACTTCCATTCATATGTTCAATCTCTGTTCTTATTTTTAGTGTATACGAGGACAAGCCTTGATGACAAACATCAAACTGCGCTTGCTTGAATCAGAACATGTGTTGTGCTACGGTTACTGTAGAATTCATTAAAAAAAGGGGAATATCAGGCTTTCGCACAGTTAGCTGACAGCCTAAGGGGGATTTATATGGCTAGTTTTCAATCATTTGGAATACAAGGACAGCTGGAAGTCATCAAAAAAGCGCTTGACCACGCACGAGTCGGTGTGGTAATTACAGATCCTGCACTTGAAGATAATCCTATTGTTTACGTAAACCAAGGCTTTGTTCAAATAACCGGTTATGAAGCCGGGGAGATTTTAGGAAAGAACTGCCGCTTCTTACAGGGGAAACATACAGAACCCGCTGAAATAGACAACATCAGAATTGCTTTGCAAAATAAAGAGCCGGTTACCGTTCAGATCCAAAACTACAAAAAAGACGGAACGATGTTCTGGAATGAATTGAGTATTGATCCGCTGGAGATCGAAGACAAAACCTATTTTGTCGGAATTCAAAAGGACATCACCCAGCAAAAAGAGTATGAAAAGCTTCTCGAGGATTCCCTCACAGAAATTACTGCACTTTCAACGCCTATTGTCCCGATTCGCAACGGCATTTCGGCTCTTCCGCTAGTCGGCAACCTGACAGAGGAGCGATTTAATTACATCGTCAGCACATTAACGAATATCTTATCAACTTCCAAGGACGATTATTTGATCATTGATTTATCGGGTTTGGCCCAAGTAAATGAACAAACCGCCGACCAGATTTTCAAGTTGAGCCATTTGCTGAAATTGACTGGAACCGAATTAATCATTACCGGCATCAAGCCTGAATTGGCCATGAAAATGAATAAACTGGACGCCAATTTCTCATCGCTGAAAACATATTCTAATGTAAAGGATGCCGTGAACGTGCTTCCGATGATGTAAAAAGATCCCGCTCATCCGGCGGGATCTTTTATTATGAAGAGATTGATGCTCGCTTATTTGTTTCTGTAGCCGGCTTTATCCGTTTGTCATATAAAAGCGTTGTGGCAATACTAATCAACAGCAACACCAAAAGAGATAAAACAAGAGCCTGTATGCCGAAGTGATCGACAAGCAAACCGCCGAACAACGGACCAATCATTCTGCCGCCTGTCGCCGCGCTGTTGACAAAGCCTTGATAAAATCCTTCCTTCCCTTTAGGGGCAAGCTGGTTGGCAATCGTCGGCACCGCAGGCCAGACAAGCATTTCCCCGATAGTCAGGATCACCATGGCAGCCAGAAACATCGGGAAGTGCTTTGCCGTCAGCAGCATACTGAATGATACAATGAAAATGATAAATCCGATGACCATTTGCGCTTTCAGCGATTCCGCCCATTTTTTCACCACAAAGCTGACAAGCGGCTGGCCAAGCACAATTAAAATTCCGTTAACCGTCCACAGCACGCTGTATAAGGAAAGAGATATTCCAATGCTTTGCGTGTACGAAGCAATCGTGGTAGACCACTGGGAATAAGCCAGCCAGCCAAGTACATAGCCGCTGCTTAATATGATGAGCGCAGCAAATTTTGCTTTGTTGTTTACAGCATCATAATCAAGCACCGATGTTTGAGACGCATCCTTCGTCTGTATATTTCGAAATCCGAAATATACGATAAAGAAAAAGAGCAGATACAATGCAGCATTCGCCAAAAATACGTAAGAAAACGAGAAAGACGCCACGACACCGCCAAGCGCTGAGCCGACGGCCACCCCCGCGTTTTGCGCAACATAGATCGCATTAAATGCCTTCCTTCCCCCTTCAGGCCACACCGATCCAGCCATTGCATAGCTGGCCGGAAAAACAACACCAGAACCAAAGCCCACAATAGTCAGCAACACAATGTAGGCAGGCCACTCATGAAAGAAGACAAGGCCCATCAGGCTTGCTAATGTAATCGCAATCCCAAGCATAATTGATTTAAAGCCGCCGATTTTATCAAACAAAAAACCGCCGCATAAATTTCCAGCCACACTGGCGCCGGAATTCAGCATCAGCACAATCCCGGCTACTGTTAATGACTTTCCTAAATGATTATGGATATAAATTGTATTCAGCGGCCATAAAAAAGAAGCACCCGTCACATTGATAAACATTCCAATGATTAAAATTTTAAGAGCACGCGGCATACTAATCCCCCTTTCTTACCTAAAAAAGCTCATGAAAAAAACGAAACCTAAAACGGCTCCGTACGAATCGAGTTATCATAGCACATTCATTCTATCTCTCTGTCTCACATTTTTCAACTGATGAGCGTGAAAAAATCTAACAAATATTGTTCAAAAATTGTAAAATAAGTAGAAAGAGGGGGATATTATGGAAATGACATTCGCATTCTTAGGTTTTCTCACATGTCTCATTTCGCTTGGCTATGGATTTTATCACCTCGTCAGATATGTGATGAAAAAAGAAAGACGTTTCTCTACGAAACTCTTTTGGCCGCTTTTGATAGGAGGCCTGGTGCTGCTTTTCATTGGAGCAGGATTGTCAGAACCTGATGCTGCTGCAGCTAATGCTGAAAAAAAGTATTCAGCGCTACACGCCGAATATAAAAGTCTCACAAAAGAGCATGAAGCACTTGAGAAAGAATATAAGTCTGTCAGCACTGAAGCAAAAAAATTGAAAAACAATACAGAAGATCAGGACAAGCTTGAACAGCTTGAAAAAGAAAATAGCGAGCTAAAAAAGACTCAGAAATCATTAAAAACTGAGATTAAAGAGCTTCAAGAAAATCAAAATAAGCTCAAAGAAGATACAAAAACGGTAAAGGCTGAAAATGAAACACTCCACCAAGATAAAACAAAACTTGAAAAACAACTGAAAGAGGCAAAAAGCCAAACTGCCAGTTCGCATGAAGACACTGGAAATTCTTCAAACAATACCTATAAAAGCGATGAAGCCCCAACAGCTGACACAGCAGCGGGCTGTAATATTAAAGGAAGCAAAAACGGCATCTACCATACGCCGGGCAGTACATACTATGACCGGACAACCGACCCGGCTGACATGTTTTGTTCAGTTGAAGAAGCTGAAGCCGCCGGCTACCGGGCACCAAAACGGTAAACAAAAGCTCCAGAATCTCTGGAGCTTTTGCTGTTTCACAACGAAGATTTAATAACCTTCTTATAATACACAACTGACAGAACACCAAAAATGGAGTAGAGCGCAGTGTATAACACCATCACCACTATCATTGGCGTCCACACCTCAGATCCGAATAAGAACCAGCCGGATTGGACGGCGAAGTAGCTGTGGAATAGGCCGACAACCAGCGGAATGCCAAAGTTGTACATTTGTTTGATGCGTATCCCCTTTATCAGGTCCCCCTGCGTAAAACCAAGTTTTCTCAAAATCGTATAATTCGGTTTCTCATCTTCACTTTCACCCATTTGTTTAAAATAAAGGATACATCCTGATGTAATCAAGAACGTTAATCCTAAGAAGCCGACGATGAACATCACGAGACCAAACAGAGATTTTTGCGCAATGCTTGTATCCATTCTTGATAAATGCTCGTTTTTCTTGTTCACCTGTTGAAAAAGCTCATTTGCTTTTTCAAGCTGGTCTTCATGCTTCACATTGATGCCAATAAATTCAGATTGCGCGAGCTGAATGCGGGGGTCTTTATCTTGGTTCAGCCGCTTAAACAAGCTGTCATCCACAATGACAGCAGGCATGCCCCCGCTTGTAAACGTGTAGGATACAAGAAACTCTTCTTTTAATCCTTTATAGTGTAATGGTTGCGTCTCATGCTTGCTTTTGGCTTTGATCACACCCGAGTCTTTGAAAACCATTATTTTTTGCAGCAAGTCGGTGTATCCTGAGAAAACGGCATCTCCAGCCTCCACATCGACTCCTTTTACATCTTTGTCGCTGACAACAGCAAGCTGCATGTTGCTAGGATCCCCCTGCATCTCTTTCGGAGTTCCATCCATGATATTTGCAATGTCAACATTTGCTTGCAGGACAGGGGTCACTTTTTTTACAAACGGGATGTTACGGTCAATCAAACTGCGCTCAAATTGTTTGGCATCTTTCTCATTCATGAATGAAAAATCAGCCGCTACATTTTGTTCAGCCGTTTTTTCTGCCGAGTAATACGAAATATAAGCGAGCGATAACAGCCCGATAGCAAGTGCTGAAACGGTTGTAATAATCGTCAGCAGCAACGCGTTCGATTTCATTCTGAACATGATTGATGACAGTGACAGGACCTCGGAAATATTTAAATAGCCGCCCTTGCTTTTTCGAATAATGTTCGAGATAAACGTAACCGATCCTCTATAAAAGAGAAACGTCCCGATTATTACGGTGCCCAGGATGAAGCTCATCGCAGCAAACAGTTCATTAATGGTCTTAAATTTTCCGCCGAACAGCTCAGAAGACACATAGTATCCTGTCAAAATCAGCACAATGCCTAAAGCGCCGACCAGCATCTGAAAAAATGATATTCTCTTCACTTTATCTTCAGTAGAAGACGCCACTTTAAACAAAGATAAAATACTCTGGTTTTTGATAAACGTATAATTCATGATCATAATCAAAAGATAAATGCCGCAGAACACAATGATCGTTTGGATCAAGGCTTGCCCGGAAAAATGCAGTTTTGCATCAGCTTTGACATCGACGATTTTGAACAGGATCATGAGCACAAGCTTTGATATTGAAGATCCGGCAAAAACCCCGATCGCTAAAGAACCGAAATACAGCATGATATTTTCCGCACTTAAGATACGAAAGATCTTGTGCTTTGTCATTCCGATTAGTTGAAACAGCCCGATCTCTTTACTCCGTCTTTTAATAAAAATGGTATTGGCATACAAAATAAAGATTGATACAACAGCCACAAGCAAAATTGAAGCGGTTTTAATAGCCGCGGCGCCTTTAATGGAAGCTTTTACTTCATTAATGGACGGGTCATATTGGAGTGTGACAAATGCAAAATAAAGCGCCACACTAAAGATTAAGGCAAACACATAGAGGTAATAATTCCTGATATTCTTTTTCAGATTTCGCAGGATAAGCTGATTAATGTTCATGCTGCACCCCGCCTAAAACGCCCTGCGTTTTCATAATATCCTGGAAAAACGTCTGCCTGTCTTGGCCTCCTTTATTCAGCTGTGTATACATTTGCCCGTCTTTAATGAAAATGACTCTCCCGCAGTAACTGGCCGCGACAGGATCATGGGTGACCATAATAATTGTGGCGCTGCGTTTTTGATTGAGCTGGCTCAGTTTATTTAATAGATCAGAGGCTGATTTCGAATCGAGCGCGCCGGTAGGCTCATCAGCGAAAATAATGCTCGGGTCATGAATAAACGCTCTTGCGGCGGATGTTCTCTGCTTCTGGCCGCCGGAAATTTCATTCGGGTACTTATCCCGCAATTCATAAATTCCCAGTTCCTTTGCAACTTCCTCAAATTTGCGATTGGCTTCCTTTTTTGATAGCTTCGTGATCGATAATGGCAGAAGGATATTCTCTTTCACTGTCAATGTGTCTAACAAATTGTAATCTTGAAAGATAAACCCTAAATGCTGTTTTCTAAATTCAGCCAGTTGCTTTTCCTTCATAGAAGTCATTTCGTTTCCGTTAATGTTGATCGTTCCGTGACTGACCTGATCAATCGAAGACAGTACGTTAAGCAATGTGGTTTTCCCGGACCCTGATGCCCCCATAATACTGACAAATTCGCCTTTTTGGATATGGATATCAATGCCTTTGAGCACTTCTTGTTTATTCAGCTTGTTTCCATAGCTTTTTCGAATCTTATTTGCTTGTAAGATCATCATTTCTATAATCTCCTTTATATTGGATAATCTCATTATAAAAAGGAATGCCGGGCTTTTCCTTCGATACGGCGAACAAAAAAGAAAAGCATGTGACATTTTCGTCACATGCTTATGACACGTTCAAATTGATTCCGTTTCGGAAAGGTTAATGTAAAAACTGTCCCCATACCTAACTTTGAATCAACATCAATATGGATCAATAACGGCGCCGCAGCTTTTTTTGCCAAGTACAGTCCCATGCCAGTGGACGCTTGATCATGGTGGTCCGTTGTAGATGTAAATCCTTTCTCAAAAATACGCGGCATATCTTTTGGCGCAATGCCCCTGCCAAAGTCTTTCACTTGGAGCTGTGTCTGTTCCCCTTTTTGAAAGCTTTTGATTTCAATTTCAGAGGCTTCGCTGTATTTCACCGCATTTGTAAGCAGCTGCCTGATCATAAACGCCAGCCATTTTGCATCGCTCAGCACTTCTTCAGCCTCCAGCTGAATATCAAAGCCGATCCCTTTTTGAATACACCACGATTGTAAATCTTTGATTTCCTTAAAGATCAATGGCTGAAGCTGAATGAATTCCACAGACAGATCGTTTTCAATAAATGAAATGCGCTTTTGATGCAGCTGCTGATCTAAAAGCAGGTGAATACGCAGCCATTCATATGATAGCTGGGATTTCAAAGCTTGGTCTTCCATTCTATCAATGATTAAATGCATCGCTGTCAATGGGGTTTTGACCTCATGGATCCATGCCATCAGCTCATCTTTTTCATTTTCTAATGCCAAGCGATGCCGGGCTGCTGTCTGCTTCAAGTGTTCCGTTTGCCCGATAATGCTTCTTTCAACCATTGATTCAAACGGCGTTTCCGGTTCATTTATCGCTGTCACATCAAGATTGTTCTCCCATGTTTGCAGGCTTTTATAAAACACCGTTTCTTTCCGATAGCGGGCAAGAAGAAATATCATAAAGAACAAGCCGCACAAATACACCATATAAAGAACATTTTCAAATGAAATAGAGGGATCAACAAGAGCAACGAATAAAATTAAAACCTGCTGAAACAAAAACACGGCAATCCAGCTTCGCCTTTCGGTAAGGAATGCTTTAATCATAGAAATGATCCTCTTCCTTCGCCATGTAGCCTTGGCCGACCTTTGTCTCGATATATGTGCCAAGCTGCAAGTCATCCAGTTTTTTCCGCAGGCGGTTGACATTGACGGTCAGCGTATTATCACTCACAAAACGCTCATCGTTCCACAAGCTTCTGATCAGCTCTTCCCGGCTGACGATCTTGTTTTTTTGTTCTATTAGCTGTTTTAGAATGAACATTTCATTTTTAGTCAGTTCAACAGAGCCTTCGTCATTGCTGACGATGTTCTGCTCTGTGTCTATGGCAGCCCCGCACCATGTTTTGATCGTGCTCGGCTCCGTATTATAATGATGCACGCGCCGGAAAATCGCTTGGATTTTCGCAATCAGCACATCAAAATGAAACGGCTTTTGAATAAAGTCATCTGCACCAAGCTGCATGGACATGACCATATCAGCAGGATGATCACGGGAGGATAAAAAGAGAATCGGAACATTTGACCGGGAGCGGATCAGCCGGCACCAATGAAACCCGTCAAATTTAGGAAGCTGGACATCAATAATGACGCAATCAGGCTTAACCGCCGCAAATTCCTGCAGCACTTGACTGAAATCCTGAATGCCATATACATCATAGGACCATCCCGTTAAGCGATCCTTGATTTCATGAAACAGCGATTCATCATCTTCAATCAGCAAAAGTTTAAACAATCGACTCACCGCACTTTTTCCTTTTTTATCAAGTGTATAGCAAAACACCTTCATACGCTATAGAGAAAGCCGGCTGTCTCAGCCGGCTCGTAACCATTATAATTCTCTTCTCAACGCAGTCAGCACGTTGGTTTTGGTCGCTTTTCTTGCCGGGTTCATACCGGAAATCACCGCAACCCCTCCGCAAATCACAACGGCAATGATCACAAGGCTGCCCGGGATATAGGAGAATGTGTAATTCAAATCGCCCGCTTCGCCTCCGCCTGTCGCCGCGAGAATCACTGGAACGGCCAGGTTGACAAGGTAGCTCACGCCGTAAGAAATAATAATCCCAATCACACAGCCTAAAATCCCAATATACGCGCTTTCCATTAGAAACATTCGGCGAATGATAGACGGGCTCGCCCCAATCGCTTTCATAATGCCGATTTCCTGCGTTCTTTCAGTAACTGCCATCGTCATCGTGTTAAAAATGCCGATTGCTGAGATAACTACAGCGATACATCCGACAAAGATCAAGCCGATTTTAAAGACCATGAAGAAGGTGTTGACTCCTTCAAGTTCGGTCGTAACTGATGTGACATAGTATCCGTCATCTGTCAGATCATTTGTCAGCTGTTCCACGTTATCAAATTTATCAGCAAAAACGCTAATGTTTGTTTCAGCATTTCCGCCTTTGAAGTCTAAGAATTCCGAAAAATCTTTCTTGAATTGCTCACTGATAAAAATGTTTGAGTCCTCCATCCAATCTTGAGATGGCTTTTTTGTAATACCGACAATTTTAAAGTCATATGTTTTTGTTTTTTCAACATCCCCTGTTTTAGAATCTGTTTTTGATACACTTAATTCAATCGTTTTGTTCAGAATATCTTTCGTATAGCCCTCTGGTTCTTTTATATCATCCAGGTTTCCACTTGCTTCCTCGATTTTTTTGTTATAATCTTCCGATTCTTTTTTCGTTAATAATCTCTTTGCAAAGTCGTATCCTACTACGATTTCGTTTTCCGACTTTGCGACTCTTCCTTTTTCCAACTCCATATTGGCCTTCAGTTCATCATTCATATTGGTAAAGACTAAATTAGAGCTTTCATTTGTACGATTGCCTAAAGTTGCTTTGTTTGGTTCATATACTTGCGTTCTTTCTACAACTGATCTTACATGATTGTATTTCTCTAAATCAGCTTTTTTAATGGGCTTATCGCCTTCCTTGCCCATTACACTGACTTTGGTCACAACCTGCTGGCTCATCGTGATATCCGTAATCGTCTTTTGAATGCCGAATCCAACAGATGACAGCACAACCAAAAACGCACACGCCATTGTCGTCGCCAGCACTGTCATAAAGACACGGAGCCTGTTTTTCTTCATATTTCTTCTAATAAAATGAACCTGATCCTTAAACCTCAACGGTAATTCCCCCTTTTAACACGCCGTCATGAAGCTGAAATTTCGAGTGTCCGATGGAAGCCACTTCATCATCGTGAGTAATGATCACAAATGTAATGCCCCGCTCACGGTTTAGCTGTTGAATCAAATTCAGCACTTCCTGTTCCGTTTCTGAATCAAGGCTTCCCGTCGGCTCATCCGCTAAAATAATGGATGGGTTTAAAATCAACGCTCGCGCAATACTGACACGCTGCTGCTGGCCGCCTGACAGTTCATTCGGATAATGGGCGGCGTGATTTTCCAGACCGACGCGTTTCAGCATGTCCTGCACCTTTTGCTTGCGCTCAGATGGTTTAATCCCTTTTAACGCCAGCGGCATTTCAACATTTTCATACGTCGTTAACCCCGGGATAAGCTGAAAGCTTTGAAATATAAACCCAAAGTGTTCAAGGCGGAATTGAGCCCATTCCTTTTCATTAAAGCCCGTGACATCAGTTCCGTTAATCACAATACGCCCTTTTGTTGGTGAGATGTAGCCTGAAATCAAATTCAGAAGCGTTGACTTCCCCGACCCGCTTCGTCCGACGATACAGGCGATTTCCCCTTTCGCAACAGTCAACGAGACATCTTTTAAGACAGGCACTTCATTCTCACGGCCCTTTTTTCCGATCGTGAAAGAATGGTTAATATGCTGAACATCAATCATCTTTTCTCTCTCCCTTATAAATGTTTTGTTTTTTTATAAATCGCAAAATAGCTGATAAGAAAACCAATCACAGCGCCTGCGGCCATGCCAAAGAGATAGCCTCCGATACCCCCGCTTGCGGCGTACCCGAAGCAGCCGAAGCCTAAAATGCCAAATATAATGACAATCACTTGCACCGGTAGATCCAATGCTTTCCACAAAAAGAAGGACCCGTTTCGTTCATTTGACATTTTGGTGAAGCTAATGTACCCGATGATGTAAAACATGATGTTCATCACAGTCGGAATTACTAAGTAATACGGTGAATGCCCAACCCAGTTTGGAACAACATACGTAATCGGAAATACATACATCATCCATTCTGGTATAGGGAAATCCAAAAATGCCAATCTCCCGCCAAAAAGGATATCCATACTAATTGCAGGCAAGGTAATAACTAAAAAAGGTGAAATAACGACGGTAAATGACACTAGCAGCTGGGCAAAAATATGGCCTGTAAGAGCTCCGCCCGCCATGACAAGAGAATAAGCCAACATGCTGACGATAATCATGCCCAAGCTGTAGTAATGAAAATAAAACACCTGATCAGGTTTCAAAAGCACCAGCAACAAAACAGATAAAACATAGCCTATGAGTTGCGGTACCACAATCACCATTCCGCCTATAATAAACTTTGCGTTAAATACCTGGCCTCTTGTATAAGGAAGGCTTAAAGTAAATTCAGACAAACCCTTACTACGTTCAATCCCAATCTGGCTGACGGCCAAAACGACACCCCAAATCCAAAACAATGAGATAAATGTGCCGTGAAAATAATCGATTGTAAATAGGCAGGTTCCTCCCCACTCACTCTGTTGAGCGGCGCAGCCTCGATATGAGTTATACTTACTTAAAACGGTAAAAGGATTGTTAATCATAAATGCCACAAAAATCGTAGTTAACAGAGCTTTATTTTGCCTCCACTCTTTATAAAACAGCCCAAAGTCCGGCAAATCACTTCCCTCCAAACCGAAAGTATTTCTTAATGTTTCGTTTTCTTATAAATAGAGAAGTAGCTCACAAAGAATCCAACTACAGCTCCAATAACCATCCCCAAAACATAACCAATGAAGGAATTTCCAGAGTAATATCCAAATAACCCAAATCCAAGAATTCCGAAAGACATAACCAGTATTTGTACCGGACGGTCTAATCTCTTCCAAAGGAAAAAGTGTCCGTTTCGTTCACTTGGATGCTTTTTGAAGCTTATAAAGCCAATCAAGTAAAATAGAATGCTCATTACCGATGGAATCAACAAAATATATTTACTGTTAGCCAGCCATTCATTTGCAACGTAACTAATCGGTACTAGATACAATAAATTGCTCGTTAGAGAAAAATAAGCCTTTGGGGAAGGGAATAGTTCCCATATACTCACTCCAAGCACGACTTCAACGTTTCCAGCTGGCAAAGCAACAATTAAATAGGGCAATAGCGCAGTAGCAAATGCCGTTAATAATTGGGCAAAAACGTTCCCCGTTAATGCCCCTGCGGCCATTAACAAACAGTAAGCCATAAAACTAATCACCATTACACCAACGCTGCTGTGCTCGAAATAGTACACATGCTCAGGTTGGTAAACAAGTATCAGCAGCCATGCGAGTAAAAAGCCAATCAATTGTGATAGTACAATCACTAAACCGCCTAACCAAAATTTCGTCTGAAAAATGTGGCTTCTGTTATATGGGAGGCTTAGTATAAAATCCATCGTGCCCTTGGAACGTTCCATTCCCAGGAAGCAGACCGCTAAAATGACACCCGGCACCCAGTTGATATCTATCAGATTGCTTACATGATAATTCACAATAAAATCACAATATTGCGGGTCATGATGAGCCAAACACCCTTGATAAGACAAATACGTATTAACGATAGAAAGCGGATTTGCCAGCACTAAAAACACAATACTTAACAAAATCACCACTTGATTCTGCTTCCACTCTCGATAGAGGAGACCTCGGTCTACCATCTCCGCTTCCCTCCAAACTTCGCAATGAACACTTCTTCCAAGTTGACAGGAAGCTCATTCCACACTTTTGGCTTCAGCTCTCTCAAAAAGCTCTTGTTCTCCTCATCGCTTTTCGGGATCAGCACCGTGTAAAACACACCGGCCTGATCGAGCATCGGAATGTTTTGCTCTCTGATGGCCAAATTGACATCTGTATCGAAGGCCATTTGAATTTTAATGTATTCTTCTTTTAACTCATCAAGATCCATGACGTTGGTTAGTCTGTTATCTTCGAGAAAACCAATTCGGTTGCACATCCGCTCAATGTCCTCAAGGCGGTGGGAGGTGATCAGGATGCTCGTATCACGCTCCGCCACTTCATCGACCATCAGCTGCAATACATCATGTCTTGTCACCGCGTCTATTCCATCCGTTGGCTCATCAAGAAGAATCAGTGCCGGTCTCGCTGCAAACGACAGAACGAGCGACAGCTGTTTTTTCAAACCTGTCGACAGTTCGCGGTATTTTTTCGTTTCTGGAATTTCATATCTGTTCATCAGCTCATTCGCGTACGTGACATCAAATTTCGGATAAATTCTTCTTAGGATATCGACTAGCTGCTTGTATGTATACTTGTCGTAAAAAGGATTTTGAACAGGCATGTAGATGATATTCCGTTTGACCTTCGGATGCTTTTTGATTTCTACGCCATCAAACAAGATCGTCCCGCTGTCGGCGAAAATGATTTGCTGGATTAAGCGAAGCATTGTCGTTTTGCCTGACCCATTGCGGCCGAGCAGCCCGAAGATTTCTCCTTTTTCAATTGTCAATGAAACATCTTTTAATACTTGATTTCCGTCAATCGTTTTTGACAGCTGCCGTAATTCAATCATTCTCTCGCCCTCCTTTCACATCAGCGCTGATTTCCTTCATCCAATCCTGCAGTTTTTCCAGCTCAACCCCTGCATAATGGGCATCGATGATGAGCTGTTTCAGTTGCTCTTTAATCATCGTCATCTTCCCTTCAACCAGTGTCGTTTTTGCATTCTCCGATATATAGGTCCCTCTGCCCCGAAGCGTTTCAATAATCCCCTCTCGCTCAAGCTCTTTATACGCTTTGCTGACAGTGTTCGGATTCGCAATAATGATCGTCGCCAATTCTCTGACAGAAGGAAGCTTATCACCAGGCTTCATGATCCCTTTCAAACAAAGCTCTTTCATCTGCTGAATAATTTGTTCGTAAATAGGTGTTGAGCTCCTTGGATCGATTTGAATCATTTACTTCCCTACTTTCTATACGATCTGAACCTTTTATAGATAAAACTGATCAATTATACTTTTTTGCCATTCAAATCCGATCATCACAAGAATAAGAAAAAAAGAACAAGCGATCACAGATGCCGCGATCAGCATCGGCACATTGCGTTTGTTACGTTTTTTATGTTTCATAACTGCCTCCCTTTAATTTCAATATATAAATGACTTTCATCAGTGTCTATAGTGTATTACTTCAATTAGTACACCTAATACAATAAACACTATGATCCACAAAGTCAATCCTTTTCTACAAAAAAACGGACCCTTATCAAAAGGGTCCGTTTCTTACACATCAAGAGGGTGCTGCAGGATCATATTATTTTGTAAAGCTTGAAGCTGAAGCCTCATTCTGTACAGCTGTTCTCTTTGCTGATCATTTGATGACAGCCACAGCTTATTTATGGCATTTACCGCATTTTCAAGCTGCATTTGTGCATCGCTGTATTCCTGGTCATTATAATGCTCTTGTTTAGAAGCGATTGTCAGCTGTTCTTCAGCATAATCATATGCCTGCATACATTGCTGGAGATGTTCATCTACTGATTGTCTTGTTGCCACAGTAACCCCTCCTCTTGGTAATGGAAACAATCCATCATTCATATTGTAGCCCCATCTGACTTCGTTCAATAAAGTAATTTATGGTCGATATTCATTTGTTCTCTTGTCAAATGCGTGCTACAATTTTAGGATGCAATCGTACGCAAGGAGGCACATGAATTGTGATGCAGAACAATCCTTTTCCTTATTCAAATACGGAAAAACGCTATCATACATTGAATTATCATCTCAGAGAACATTTCGGCCATAAGGTGTTTAAAGTGGCGCTGGACGGCGGCTTTGACTGTCCGAACCGGGACGGCACCGTTGCCCACGGCGGCTGTACATTTTGCAGTGCAGCAGGCTCCGGCGATTTTGCCGGGAACCGGGCCGATGATTTAATTACGCAATTCCATGACATCAAAAACCGCATGCACGAAAAATGGAAGGACGGCAAATACATCGCCTATTTTCAGGCCTTCACCAATACGCATGCGCCGGTTGAGGTGCTTCGTGAGAAATTTGAATCTGTCCTCGCACTTGATGATGTGGTCGGCATTTCGATTGCCACACGTCCGGACTGTCTGCCTGATGATGTCGTTGACTATTTGGCAGAGCTGAATGAACGCACGTATTTGTGGGTGGAGCTTGGGCTTCAAACGGTTCATGAACGGACTGCTCTTCTGATCAACCGCGCACATGATTTCACCTGCTATGTGGAAGGCGTCAATAAATTAAGAAAACACGGCATACGTGTCTGCTCGCATATTATCAACGGACTGCCTTTGGAAGACCGGGACATGATGATGGAAACTGCTAAGGCTGTCGCAGATTTGGACGTCCAGGGCATTAAAATCCATCTGCTGCACCTATTGAAGGGAACACCGATGGTCAAGCAATATGAAAAAGGAAAACTCGAATTCCTTTCTCAAGACGAATATGTTCAGCTCGTCTGCGATCAGCTTGAGATCATTCCGCCGGAAATGATCGTCCACCGCATTACAGGTGACGGACCGATAGAATTGATGATTGGGCCGATGTGGAGCGTCAACAAATGGGAAGTGCTTGGCGCCATTAATAAAGAGCTTGAAAATCGCGGCAGCTATCAAGGGAAGTTCTTTCAGCGATTTGAGGAGGAATCAGCTCTATGATTTTGAAAAAAATCCTCCCTTACAGCAAAGAACTGCTGAAAATGGCCGCGGGAGAAGGAGATATCGTCGTCGATGCAACGATGGGCAACGGGTACGATACACAGTTCTTAGCGGAGCTGGTCGGTGAACACGGCCATGTGTACGCATTCGACATCCAGGAATCAGCCGTCGCCAATACGAAGGAACGGCTCGGTGAGACATATCAAGCGCGAACAACGTTATTTCACAAAAGCCATGACAAAATCGCTGAATCCCTTCCGCCGGAAACACACGGCAAAGTGGCGGCCGCTGTGTTTAACCTCGGCTATTTGCCGGGCGGGGACAAATCGATTACAACGAACGGCAGTTCAACGATCAAAGCAATTGAACAGCTTCTCAGCATCATGAAAGATAATGGCCTGATTGTTTTGGTCGTCTATCATGGTCACCCGGAAGGCAAAGCTGAAAAAAACGACGTGCTTGACTTTTGCCGGAACTTGGATCAGCAAGCAGCCCGTGTCTTAACATACGGATTTATCAATCAACAAAATGACCCGCCATTTATTGTTGCCATCGAAAAAAAAGCTCAAATCAGCAAATGATTTGAGCTTTTTTCTTTGCGTTTTTCATCCAGCCCATTTTTTGAAATTTCCGGTAGGCTCTGCCGTTGATATAAAAGAAAAAGGAGGTTTTTCCGCTTGCCTTGATCAGCTTCTTCGCGAGCCGGCCCATTTCCTTTTGGCCAGCCACCTTATCATCTGACAAATAAACGCCCAGCAAGCCGCGATTGATTAAACGATGGAAATTTTCATGCGGAATGCCTTGTAAATGTTCGTCGGCTTTTTGGATAAAGTGTTCAAGCCGCTTCATCATTTCTTCATGCGACTCGTAATACGAGCAGAAATTCAAATCCCCTTCCAGCAAGTCCTCCTCTTGATCAATCAAATAGTCAAGCAGAATGTGAAGACCTTGTATGTAAGGAAAATAACTATTGCGGATTTTTTTAGCGGTGTTTTCTGTGAAATCAGGCTGGAACGAATATGCAACAAGACAGAATATGCCTAACGTAGAGCCTGCACACGCTGAAAATTCATACCATTCCATCTTCTCAGGCAGCTCTGATTCATACTGAATAAACCACTTCTCAAGCCGCGGAACACGCTCATGCTCAATGACGTGCTTATGTACCTGCAAATCGCAATAATAGCCGCACAGTTCAAGCAGGTAAGGTTTAATCATGTCGTAGTGCTCAATGGAACCAAGAACACGCTGGCACGTTTTGACCAGTTCATGCAAATATCCGCTGTCATCCTGTTCTTCTCTGAATTGATAATAATTTTGCGGTTCCGCTCCCACTGTCAGTGCGTCCTGCATTGAGGTGTGGAGCATCCGAAAATCTTGCGGGTCAAGTGAGGTGCTCCGGTCGCACAGATTGTCCAGATAATCACTGATCGTTTGATACGCAATGATAAACTCGACGCATTTCTGCTTTTGATTGCCTGACAACAAGGCCAGTATGCCGCCGCCCTCACAGTGGAACGTTTTGTCTCGAATACTTGCGGTTGCCTGTGCTTTTAATTCACTGTTAGAAATTGATTCTGATTTTTGCTTCCATATGTCCAGCTCTTGATGAACGAGCGGAAATATATCTCGATATACTTTTGCCATCAGTCCAAAAGGATGTTCCGGTACTGTCAACACATGCACCCCCAACTAGTTCAAATATATTGATCAGTAAACGCTCTTGCCGCTTTAAAGACATCTTCTCTTTCGGGTTCATTAAATATTTCATGATAAAGCCCTTCCCACTCTCTGTACGCTTTATTGTGGGAAGCTACACCATTGAACCACTTGATGACCATCATTTTGTCAACAAGCTTATCGTCACCGGCCTGCATCACAAGGAGCGGCACTCTCAAAAACGCATCCGTCGGCACCATCGCTGACTCAATTGTTTTTAACAGTTCTCTGTACCATCTGACAGATACTTTCCTGACGTATAGCGAGTCATTTTGGTCGGCCTCGATGACCTCCTCATTACGCGTCGCCATATCAATTGATAATCCCGAATCAACCTTAAGCGACGGAGCGATGACATTCAGACCTCTTGATGCAAGGTCAAGCGCTTTGTTGACTTTAATTTGCAGTCCGAGACACGGTGATGATAAAATAATTCCCGTAATATGGGGATTTCTTTGCTGTTTAAACCATTCAATCGCGACCAGGCCGCCCATGCTGTGACCGAGAAGAAAAACCGGCAGCTCAAAGGTTCGTGCTTTATCTATCCAAGTATCTACTTCATCAATGTATTCTTGAAATGAGCGAATATGACCTCTGGCTCTTGTCGTTGTCCCCTGACCCGGCAAGTCGCCCATGACAACGTGATAACCCGAAGATCTCCACATTTCAATCAGCCATTTATATCGCCCGTGATATTCACTTGCCCCGTGGATCATCACAATCACGGCAACAGGTCTATCTGCTTTCCAGGTCCACATGCTCTTCACCTCATACGAAATTTAAATAGAGAAAGAAGGATGAATACTATAATCTACCCTTATAAGGAACACATACCAGATATCCACCCAACAGCCTTTGTAGCTGATAATGCAACAATTACCGGTGATGTCGTTATCGGAGAACAGTCCAGCATTTGGTTTTCTGTTGTCATAAGGGGAGATGTCGCGCCGACTAGAATCGGAAACAGAGTCAATATACAAGATTTAAGCTGCCTCCATCAAAGCCCGAACCGGACGCTTCTCATTGAAGATGACGCCACGATAGGCCATCAGGTTACACTTCATAGCGCTGTTATCCGCAAGAACGCCTTAATCGGCATGGGCTCAATCATCTTAGACGGAGCCGAGATTGGCGAAGGTGCCTTTATTGGTGCCGGCAGTCTTGTCCCACCGGGAAAGATCATTCCGCCTGGCCATCTCGCTTTTGGCCGTCCTGCAAAAGTCTTCCGCCCATTGACCGAAGAAGACCGACAAGATATGCATAGAATACGGTCGGAATATGTAACAAAGGGCCAATACTATAAATCACTTCAAAAAGCATAAGACCTGCTTCGTCTTACTTTACCATTTTTCAAATTATGTTTGAAAGCAATAACCATTGCTGACCCGGACGTAATGACAGTTCGGGTTTTGTTTTCTCCATAAAACGTTCACATCCGGCATCAAACGTATGACTTTTATCTTATCATAAAACATGTTCCGCAATTGTAAGCTGCCTCTGCAAAAATTATATTCCTATTCTTTCCTGTTCTCTATTTTCTATGAGCACACACAAAAAGAGCCCGCTGGGAGCTCTTTTGGTCAGCTGATATTTCTTTCGCTGGCATCAGCCGCGTTTTTCTTATGAAAACCCTTTCCATAATAAACAGCAAGCAAGATAAGAAACCAAACCGGTCCGACAATCACAGCTACTCTTGTATCTGGACTGTAAGCCATAAGAATCACGACAAATGCTAAAAATGCCAATGATACATAAGATGTAAACGGAAAGAAAGGCATTTTGTATTTTAAGTGTTTCTTTTCTTCTGGCCGCAAGCTTTTCCGGTATCTAATTTGAGAAAGCAAAATGATCGCCCACGTCCAAATCGCTCCGAATGTCGCAATGCTTGTGACCCAAGTAAACACCTTTGCAGGAACAACATAGTTTAACAGCACTCCGACTAATAAAGCGCCCGCTGAAGCCAGAACAGCTTTACCCGGAATACCGCCTTTCGTCAGCTGCCCGTATGCTTGCGGCGCCTCACCCTGCTCCGCTAAATTAAACAGCATCCGCCCTGTGCTGAAAATGCCGCTGTTGCATGAAGACAGCGCGGCTGTTAAGACGACAAAGTTAATGATGCCTGCTGCCGATGGAATGCCCACCTTTTCAAATGTGAGGACAAACGGGCTTCCTTGTGAGCCTATTTCCTGCCATGGGTAAATAGACATAATGACAAATAAAGCGCCTACATAAAAAATCAAAATACGCCAAAATACCGTATCAATTGCCCTGGCTAACGATTTTTGCGGATTTTTCACTTCGCCAGCTGTCACCCCGATCATTTCAATCCCTAAATAGGCGAACATCACCATTTGCAGTGACAATAAAACCCCTTTTATTCCATGTGGAAGAAATCCTCCGTTGTTCCACAAGTTGCTGATTCCAGTTGCGATGCCTCCATTGCCGACCCCTGCGATGATCATCAATAAACCGACAGCAATCATAGATAAAATCGCGACAATTTTAATCAAAGCGAACCAAAATTCAAGCTCTCCGTAAGCTTTGACAGCTAGGAAATTAACACCCGTCATAATGACCAGCGCCGATAGTGCCCAAATCCAGTTTGGTACGTCCGGAAACCAGTACCCCATATAAATCCCGACAGCAGTGATTTCAGCCATACAGGTTACAACCCATAAAAACCAGTAGTTCCACCCTGTTAAATAGCCCGCAAGCGGTCCCAAATAATCACGGGCATAGCGGCTGAAAGAGCCAGCGACTGGTTTTTGAATGGCCATTTCTCCAAGCGCTCTCATAATAAAAAACATGACCATCCCACTTATGGCATACGCTCCCAAAATACCCGGACCCGCTAATTGAATAGCTGATGCGGAGCCGAGAAACAATCCCACCCCTATGGCAGCTCCTAAAGACATTAAAGAAATATGCCTTTCTTCGAGTCCGCGGTGCAGCTCTTGTTTTTGTTTTTGCATGCTTTCTTCTCCCCTAGAAAAAAATATCAATAAATCATTTTTCTGAATTTTCCGTGTGGATTGGGTAAATCAATGATGATGAAGAAATAAAAGGATAATAACAAGGCTTTCGATTAATCGAAAGCCTTGTTGTCTGTTACACAAAGATGACTTCTTTAGGCTGATGGCTCAGCTCTTCAGGCATGTACCGTTTTTCGATATTGATGCTGTGCCAGATCATAAAGATCAGTACAGTCCAGATTTTCCGGCTGTTATCAGCCTTGTCCGCACAATGGTCTTCAAGGAGCTGAAGAACATAATCCTTGTGGATATAAGCATCCGTTTGGCTTTCCTGAATAATGTTTCGCACCCATTCGTTCATTTCGTTTTTTAGCCAATGACGGATCGGTACAGGGAAACCAAGCTTTTTGCGGTTTAATACGTGCTCAGGCACAATTCCTTCAGCGGCTTTGCGAAGAAGATACTTCGTCGTGCCGTTCTTCGTTTTCAGCTCATCAGGAATTTTAGAAGCGACGTCAAATACGACTTTATCCAAGAACGGCACACGCAATTCCAAAGAATTCGCCATCGTCATTTTATCCGCTTTTAACAAAATATCGCCGCGCATCCAAGTGTGGATATCGACATACTGCATTTTGTTGATATCACTGTATGAGCTGCTTTCTGTAAAGTAAGTCTTTGTCACATCACGATATGAAAGATTCGGATCATAATGCTTCAGCAGCTGTTTTTTGACAGATTCTTCGAAAATTTTCGCGTTACCGATATAACGATCTTGAAGCGGAGTACAGCCGCGCTCAAGCAGGCTCTTTCCTCTCATGCCTTCAGGCATAACAGCTGCAACGTGCAGCAGCATCTTTTTCAGACCTGACGGAATGCGTTCAAACGGTTTAAGCGAAAGCGGCTCACGATAAATGTTATATCCGCCGAAGAGCTCATCGGCACCTTCCCCTGATAAAGCAACCGTTACATGTTTTTTCGCTTCTTTTGCAACAAAATACAAAGGAATCGCTGCCGGATCTGCAAGCGGATCATCAAAATGCCATACGATCTTCGGAAGCTCGTTCATGTATTCCTCAGGCGAAATGACTTTACTGATATTTTCAATGCCAAGTGCCGCTGCAGTTTCTTTCGCTACATCGACTTCACTGAAGCCCTGCTGTTCAAATCCGACAGAGAATGTTTTTAAGCTTGGATGAAATTCTTTTGCAACGGATACAATAAAGGAAGAATCAATTCCGCCAGACAGGAATGAACCGACAGGAACGTCACTTCTCATATGAACGTTTACAGAATCGTAGATCGCGTCTCTCACTTCTTTTACAAGCTTGTCTTCTTCAGTTTGAACTGGCTTAAAGTTCGCTTTGAAATACGTTCTGAATGTAATATCACCGTCCGGGCGGATTGTGAACTGTGAACCCGGTTCCACTTTTTTCACATCGGCATCAAGCGTGCTTGGTTCAGGAACGAATTGGAAAGACATGTATTGCTGCAATGCCTCTTTATCTATTTCAATATCATTTTGTGCGACCATTAAACTTTTTCTCTCTGAGGCAAAATAAACCTGATCATTGATCGTTGTGTAGTACAACGGTTTAATGCCGAATGGATCTCTTGCTCCATAAAGCACATGATCGTTTTTATTCCAAATCAGAAAGGCAAACATACCGCGGAGTTTGGACGCCGCTTCTTCTTTATAGTGACGGTATGTCGCAAGAAGAACCTCTGTGTCCGAATCCGTGTTGAATGTGTACCCCTTTGCTTCAAGTTCTTCTCTCAGTTCAATATAGTTATA
Organism: Bacillus sp. T17B1; assembly: GCF_026796395.1. NCBI lineage: Bacteria > Bacillati > Bacillota > Bacilli > Caryophanales > Bacillaceae > Bacillus > Bacillus sp. T17B1. The sequence continues at coordinate 32,858 of NZ_JALAYA010000026.1, read as the reverse complement.
GATTTCTCCGTTAAAGATAATCCAATATGTTTCATCTTCATATGATAAAGGCTGTCCGCCATTTTCTACATCAATAATGCTGAGCCGTCTGAATCCGAATCCAACGTGCTCATCATGGAAATATCCATCACTGTCAGGACCGCGGTGAACGATCATTTGGTTCATTTGTTTGATTAGTTCTTCTTGATCAGCGGTTTGAGCTAACGGATGCTTGTTAAAAACCCCGACAAATCCACACATAGTATTGCCTCCATAATTAAAATTGTCATCATTGAACCCCTATTTATAGACGCTGGGAATAGTATTTGGTTTCACGGTTATGTAAAAAAATAATCATGAATACAACATAAAAAAGGGAAAGCCGCTTAACCAGTAAGCGGCTATAAAATTATTCTCCTAACGCTTCTTTACGCAGCTGCTCCGCCTTGTCTGTACGTTCCCACGGAAGATCAACATCGTGGCGTCCAAAGTGGCCGTACGCAGCAGTTTGTTTGTAGATCGGACGGCGTAAATCAAGCATTTTGATAATGCCGGCAGGTCGTAAATCAAAGTTATTGCGGACAACTTCAATCAGTTTTTCCTCAGAAGCTTTTCCGGAACCGAATGTGTTGATTGAGATTGATACAGGTTGTGCAACACCAATCGCGTAAGCAAGCTGTACTTCGCAAGAATCAGCAAGCTCAGCCGCAACAATGTTTTTCGCAACGTATCTCGCTGCATAAGCTGCAGAACGGTCTACCTTTGTTGCATCCTTACCAGAGAACGCGCCTCCGCCGTGGCGTGCATAGCCGCCGTACGTATCAACAATGATTTTGCGTCCTGTAAGTCCCGCATCCCCTTGAGGGCCTCCGATAACGAAACGTCCCGTAGGGTTGATGAAATACTTTGTTTCTTCATCAATCAGCTCTTCAGGAACAACCGGATTGATCACATGTTCTTTAATGTTGCGCTGGATTTGCTCAAGCGTAATTTCAGGGTGATGCTGAGTTGAAATAACAATCGCATCAATGCGGATAGGTTTGTTATTTTCATCATACTCAACCGTTACCTGTGTTTTGCCGTCAGGACGAAGGTACGGAAGAATATCTTCTTTACGGACTTCACTCAGGCGGCGGGCCAATTTATGAGCAAGTGAAATTGGAAGAGGCATAAGCTCTTTCGTTTCGTTGCACGCGTAACCGAACATTAAACCTTGGTCACCCGCACCAATCGCTTCAATTTCTTCGTCGCTCATTGTGCCTTCACGGGCTTCAAGCGCCTGGTCTACACCCATCGCGATATCCGCAGACTGCTCGTCAATTGATGTTAAAACTGCACAAGTTTCCGCATCAAATCCGTATTTCGCACGTGTGTATCCGATTTCTTTAATGGTTTGACGAACCGTTTTCGGAATGTCAACATACGTAGATGTTGTGATCTCTCCGCTGACAAGAACCAATCCAGTTGTCACAGACGTTTCACAAGCAACACGCGCGTTAGGGTCTTTCTTTAGTATTTCATCTAAAATGCTGTCAGAAATCTGGTCACAGATTTTATCCGGATGCCCCTCCGTAACAGATTCTGATGTAAATAAACGACGATTTTCACTCATGATTTGCTTCCTCCTGCACAAGGCCTCCCGAAAGACCTTGTATATATGATACGGAACTCGCTCCCTCTTATACAATGTAACGTTATATTAGAGAATGTTAATTGGCATATTTATGAAATAAAAAAACCTTTTCCATCGAGGAAAGGGTTTGGTCTTTGTGCCTTTCACTCTTATCGCTCAAGGAATCATACAACCTTGCAACAGGTTAGCACCTTGGTTGTCTCACACAGTTCACATAATAAATGACAGAGAAACCGGTTGCTGGGCTTCATAGGGCCTGTCCCTCCGCCAGCTCGGGATAAGAGTATCCGCTCAATGAAATATCTTATCGTAAAAGGGTTTGCAATGTCAATATGATTCAGAAGAAATAGGCGCCTGTATTGAGGGAAAACATTGGAAAACGCACACACAAAAAACGTTAAATAGTATAGACTATTTGAAAATATATGTTATACTAATTCACAATTAGTATAACACAAAAAACGGTAAAGGAAGGTTTCATATATGAACTCAGTTGATTTAACCGCTGATTTACAAGCCTTATTAACAAGCCCAAATGTGCGTCATAATTTATCAGCAGCACAGCTTACAGAAAAAGTACTCTCCCGGAGCGAAGGGATGTTAACTTCTACGGGTGCTGTTCGGGCGACAACAGGCGCTTATACAGGACGCTCTCCTAAAGACAAATTTATCGTGGAGGAAGAAAGCACGAAGAATAAGATCGATTGGGGAACGGTGAATCAGCCGATTTCAGAAGAAGCGTTCGAGCGGCTGTACACGAAAGTCGTCAGCTATCTGAAACAGCGAGATGAGTTGTTTGTTTTTGAAGGATTTGCCGGCGCAGATGAAAAATACAGACTGCCGATCACCGTCGTAAATGAGTTCGCATGGCACAATTTATTTGCCAGACAGCTGTTTATCCGCCCGGAAGGCAATGATAAGAAAACAGTTGAACAGCCTTTTACCATTCTTTCTGCTCCGAAGTTCAAAGCCGATCCAAAAACAGACGGCACCCATTCCGAAACCTTTATTATTGTTTCTTTCGAAAAACGGACGATTTTAATCGGGGGAACAGAGTATGCCGGAGAAATGAAAAAGTCCATCTTCTCCATTATGAATTTCCTGCTCCCTGAAAGAGATATTTTATCTATGCATTGCTCTGCCAATGTCGGTGAAAAAGGCGATGTTGCCCTTTTCTTCGGATTGTCTGGTACAGGCAAGACCACTCTTTCAGCCGATGCTGACCGCAAACTGATCGGCGATGATGAACACGGATGGTCTGACACAGGCGTCTTTAATATTGAAGGCGGATGCTACGCCAAGTGCATTCATTTAAGCGAAGAAAAGGAGCCTCAGATCTTTAACGCGATCCGCTTTGGGGCTGTTCTCGAAAATGTTGTTGTTGATGAAGATACACGAGAAGCCAATTATGATGATTCCTTCTATACCGAAAATACGCGTGCGGCTTACCCGATTCATATGATTGACAACATCGTGACACCAAGCATGGCAGGCCACCCGTCAACAATTGTATTTTTGACGGCTGATGCATTCGGAGTCCTGCCCCCGATCAGCAAACTGACGAAGGAGCAGGCGATGTATCATTTCTTGAGCGGTTATACGAGCAAGCTAGCCGGAACCGAACGCGGTGTGACATCTCCTGAGACGACGTTTTCCACATGCTTCGGCTCACCGTTCCTGCCGCTTCCTGCTCACGTCTATGCTGAAATGCTCGGCAAAAAAATCGATGAACACGGTGCAGACGTTTTCTTAGTTAATACCGGCTGGACCGGCGGCGGCTACGGTACAGGCGAACGCATGAAGCTTTCTTACACAAGAGCAATGGTCAAAGCAGCGATTGAAGGCAAATTAGAGAATACAGATACGATAACTGACAATATTTTTGGCCTGCATATACCGGTCCATGTTCCTGGCGTTCCTGATCAAATCCTTCAGCCTGAAAACACGTGGAGCAACAAGAAAGATTACAGAGAAAAGGCTGTCTATCTCGCAAATGATTTCAAAGAGAATTTTAAAAAGTTCGCGCATACAGATGCCATTGCACTGGCAGGCGGCCCTCTCGTTTAAAAAGCAAAAGCCAAGAGCAATTACGCTCTTGGCTTGTTTTAATTGACAGAATGCAAAGAAGTCAGCTTGTACGTAATAATGGTCCGACCGTCTTCCCATTGAAGTTTCTGCACTTCAGCTGTGCCTGACTTTTCGCCGAACTTTGTTTTGCGCACATCCATCGGAATCTCCATCGGATACACACGGTATCCGTCTTTCTTTAACGTGAATATATTTTCATCTATGCGAACTTCTTTTCCTTTTGTCACAATCAGTGTATTAAATTCAACAGGCATTCCCAAAGTGAAATCCCCTTTCGTTCTCTTTTTGCTCTATCATAACATATTTCACCTTCAGCGGTTTTTCATCCATTGCGTGAGCTGCCGCACGATACGCCGGTTTTCTTTTGGCGGGAAATAATGTGTGAATGTACTGTAGTACCATGTTTCCACTGGCTTATGCAGCTGTTTTAGCTTTTCTTCAAGTAAATAGGAATGCTGAATCGAAACGTTTTCGTCTTTTTCTCCATGGATTAATAGCACGGGTGCCTGAATTTTGTAAAGTTGGTCGAACGGTGTTCTCCATTTGTATTCCTCAGGCACCTTTTTCGGTGTTCCGCCGATGACTCTTTTCATCATTCGCCGCAAATCTTGCCGCTCCTCATATGTAAGGATCATATCGCTGACGCCTCCCCAGGAAACAAATGAAGCAGCATGCCGGCCCATTTCAATCGCAGTGAGCATTCCCATAATGCCGCCGCGGGAAAAACCGAAAATATGTATTCTGTCCTTCTTGACATTCGGATGCTGCTGAAGCAGGTGAAAAGCGGAAAAAGCATCCTCCCTGTCTTCTCCTGCAAAGTCTTCATTCCCCTCGCCCCCTTGATTTCCTCTGTAAAAAGGAGCAAACACAACAAACCCTTGGGACGCAAACTGGATGATTCGGCCCGGCCGAACCATGCCCACGTTTTTAATCCCGCCGCGCAAATATAAAAATCCGTCATATTGTCCCGGTGCCGCCGGCTCAGCCAGAAGTCCCTTTACCCGTAAGCCATTCGAAAGATAGCAGATCGTATACAGACGCACATGCTGGCTTGGCGACGGAAATCTTCTTTTCTCAACAATCATAGCATCCGCCTCCTTTTTTTATATGCTTTCCTTACTCCAAAATTACATCCTGAGAACCTGATTAGGCATTCACACATTTTTATACCCATCATACGATATGTAAAGCAAAAAAGGATATTAACTTGATGCTAAATAAGGAGGTTGTCTATGTGAACAAATGGTTAAGGCTGGGCTGTGCCTGTGTCGGCAGTATATTTCTGATGATCGCCCTAGCGGCTTGCAAGCAGGAGGAAACGCTCACCAAAGTCAAAGTATCCGAAGTGACCCATTCAATTTTTTACGCGCCTTTATATGTTGCTGAGTCTAAAGGATTTTTCAAAGAAGAAGGGCTTGATGTCGATGTAAATACGACCTGGGGCGGCGACAAAACCATGACATCGCTTCTTTCAAACGGCTCAGACATCGCACTTGTCGGGGCAGAAACATCTATTTATGTAGAAGCGCAAGGGGCTAAAGATCCTGTCATTAATTTCGCCCAGCTGACTCAGACAGACGGAACCTTTCTCGTCGCGAGAGAAGATGTTGAAAAGTTCGAATGGGATCAGCTGAAAGGAAAAACGTTTCTCGGCCAAAGAAAAGGCGGCATGCCGCAAATGGTCGGCGAGTTTGTTCTGAACAACCATAAGATTGACCCGCACAAGGATATTGACCTCATCCAGAACATAGATTTCGCCAATATCGCCAATGCATTTGCTTCTGGAACAGGCGAGTATGTGCAGCTCTTTGAACCTCAAGCTTCACTCTTTGAGAAAAAAGGCATCGGCCATATCGTGGCTTCGTTCGGAGAACAATCAGGCCAGGTTCCTTACACGACTTTTATGGCAAAACAAAGCTATCTGAAAAAACATGAAGACACAGCCGTCAAGTTTACAAGAGCTATTTATAAGGCGCAGCAGTGGGTGGGAAAACACTCGGCGAAAGAAATCACAGACGCCATTAAAGATGAATTTGATGATACCGATCCAGAAGTCATTGAAACATCCATTGAACGATATAAAAAACAGCATTCGTATTCGCCAGACCCTCTTCTCAACGAAAAAGAATGGGAGCTGCTCCAAACCATTATGGATCAATCGGGAGAATTGCCGAAACATATTCCATACAATCAGCTTGTAAATAAACAAATTGCCGAAAAAGTCACCTCGGAAAAATAGGAGGCGCCATCTATGTCTTTCTTACATGTCGACCATGTAACCCATACTTATTTTTCTGTTAAAGAAAAAACGACGGCCGTACGGGATATTCATTTCAATGCCGAAAAAGGTGATTTCATTTCATTTCTCGGCCCAAGCGGCTGCGGAAAAACAACACTGCTTTCTATTATTGCCGGCCTGATTGAGCCCTCGGAAGGCAGAGTTCTGATTGAAGGCCGTGAGCCGAATCAAAAAGAACATAATATCGGCTACATGCTTCAACAGGATTACTTATTTCCCTGGAAATCTATCGAGGAAAATGTGCTTCTCGGTTTAAAAATCGCCGACACGCTGACGGAAGAAAGCAAGGCTGCTGCACTCGGTTTATTGCCGGAGTTCGGCCTCATAGATGTGGAGAAAAAATATCCGAAGGAGCTGTCGGGCGGAATGCGCCAGCGAGCCGCGCTTGCAAGAACTCTTGCGCCAAATCCAAGTCTGCTTTTGCTGGATGAGCCATTTTCCGCGCTTGATTTTCAGACAAAGCTGGCACTGGAAAATCTGGTATTCCGTACATTAAAGGAGTATCAAAAAACTGCAGTGCTTGTCACACATGATATTGGGGAAGCGATAGCGATGAGCGATACAATATTTTTATTTTCAAACCAGCCGGGCACCATCCATCAGATTTTTACCATTCCTAAAGAATTGGCCGCGATGATGCCTTTTGACGCCCGCCAGGAGCCATCCTTCCAGACGCTGTTTCAAACGATATGGAAGGAGCTGAATTCTCTTGAGAAACAGCAAAGAAACGATTGATCTGCTTCACGAGCAATATCAATTCAAACAGAAAAAGGAAAAACGGAATGTCCATTCCTTTCAGCTTGCCATATTTATTCTCTTTTTCGCGGGTTGGGAAATCTCCAGCAGGCTCGGCTGGATTGATCCGCTGATCTTCAGCTCTCCGTCAGCTGTATGGCATTTATTGCTGGAGAAGCTCGGTGACGGGTCTTTACTGTCCCACATCGGCGTCACTTTATTTGAAACGGTGCTTGGCTTTTTGCTTGGTACGTTTATGGGCACGTGCCTCGCTGCCTTGTTATGGTGGTCCAACCGGCTTGCCAGGATTTTAGATCCGTATCTTGTTATTCTGAATGCAATGCCCAAAGTGGCTCTCGGCCCGATCCTGATTGTCGCGCTCGGTCCCAGTTTTATCAGCATTATTGCGATGGGGGCCATCATCAGCGTTATTATCACAACCATCGTCGTGTACACTGCTTTCCAGGAAGTGGACGAAAACTATATAAAAGTCATGAAAACATTTGGCGCAAAAAAATGGGTCATTTTTAAAGAAGTGATTCTGCCCGCATCCTCTCCCGCTATTATTTCAACATTAAAAGTAAATGTCGGTTTATCATGGGTTGGCGTCATTGTAGGAGAATTCCTTGTTTCTAAGGTCGGATTAGGATATATGATTATTTATGGTTTCCAAGTCTTTAATTTTACACTCGTCTTCTTAAGTCTGCTGATCATCGCCATATTCGCCACTTTGATGTATCAGGGCGTAGAGCTGCTGGAAAAGAAATGGACGAAGGGCAGGGCATAAAAAAACCGGCAAATATGCCGGTTTTTTTATTCAATCCATCCAGCTTCTTTCAGTCTACTCAAACTGATCGGAAGAACGGAATCCTTCATAATAAAGCTGAACTTTTTATTGCGGGAAAGGTTCTCCGGAAGCTCATGAAACAAAACCGGGCCTTTCGTTTCATAGTAATCAGCTTGCTTTTCAAGCTTTTCTATAATTGCAAAATAGATATTTTTCACAATCACTTTTTCTTTACCGAGAACTTTATACTGTCCGAGGTATTTGAGGCTTTTCACTCTCGCGCCCGTCTCTTCCTTGACTTCCCGGAGCGCCGCCTCTTCTGCGCACTCCATCGGCTCTACTTTCCCGCCTGGAAACTCATAGCCTCTGTCCTCATGTTCTGTTAAAAGCCATTTGCCGCCAAAACGGCAAATCACCCAGACATGCTTCGGGCTGTCCGAGAAAGGCTGATCGTCAAAGGAAAGCTGAACAGTATTCTGATAATAATCTTTAAACTCGTACATGTTTATCCCTCAAATCCGTTCCTACTATCTTCCATACATCATACCACAGTTATGTTTCTTCGGAAGCCTTTAATCAAAAAATAAGGGAAACCCAGCACGCCATCAAGGACTAAAGCATGCAGACCAGCTCGTACAGTTTTTTGCTGTGCTTTTTGCCAGAATGTGCGACTGACGCTCTGGGCTTTATTATGACCCGTGAACAGGCAAAAGTTACGGTTTGCGTTTGAATTTATTTCTTAACGTTTCTAAAAGGTCGACAAGCATCTGAGGGACCGGTATACCGAGAGAGCTGGCTGTTACTACAATTTGCACAGATTCATAAAGAATATAAAACATAATAGCCAAGTCACGTATTGACCCCTGTGTATTCAGCAGCTGATCAAAAAAGTGGCATACAGAGATCAGAGCCAGCGTGACTAATTTTTTGACAAGCCGGGCAAATACCTTTTTAAACGCCAACCTGTTAATAATCGTTTCCTTCAAGGTCGTACTGATAAATTCAATTGCCATTAGAGAGAGCAAAATCAGAAATGAATACTGAAAACCTCCGAAGAAAAACCCCGCTGCTGAAACGCTGACTGCTATTAATGAAAAGATGCCAAAGTCTCTATCCATTTATCCCAACATCCTTTCACAGAAACGGCCTTACGATATTCTATGGAAAACAAGCCGAACGGATTGGATTTTTCAGAAAAATGGACTAGTTGTCGCCTATTTTTTTGAATGTAAAATTAAAAGCCGGACGTCTAATTATAAGACATCCGGCTCTACTTTTTTTGGACTTAACCCAGGTAAGCTTTCAGCATCCAGTTGTGTTTTTCAATATTTTGATGGATCGCAAGAAGCATGTCTCCTGTTGTTTCATCACCGACTTCATCAGCTAAATCCATGCCGTTTTTCAGCTCTTCCCCAATGATTGTGAAATCATCATATACGCTTTGAACCATTTGTTCAGCCGTTTCATTTCCTGACGCTTCCTTTACAGAAGCCGTTTCCAGGGATTCCTTCATTGTCGCAATCGGTTTACCGTCCAGCGCCAAAAGACGTTCTGCTAAGTCGTCAATATAAGTTGCTGTTTCGTTATACAGCTCCTCAAACTTTTCATGAAGAGTGAAGAAATCTTTCCCTTTCACATACCAGTGATAATTATGTAGTTTCACATACATGACTGTCCAGTTGGCTACTTGTTTGTTCACTGCTTGAATCAATTGTTCTGACATGATTATCTTCCTCCTTGTTATATGACTATGTATACCCTCTATATCGTACGTCAAAACCTCTTTTTTACCCTTATCTGTCAAGATTTCTTTTCCTATGCTACAATTGTTAAAAAACGGGAGGTGGTGGAATGTCATGGCGCTTCTCATTACAATAAGTATCTTGATTGTGCTGGCTGTTTTGCTTGTCACCATTTGGACGACTGTCAAAGCTTATAATGTTAAACACACCATTGATCCTCCGCAAGAAACTCGTGTTGATTCAAAAAATCAATGATTATGTGAATGCGCGTCTTCAGACTGATTGCTGACAGCATCGGCGTCACCGACTTGGACTTTTAAGGTCGGCATGCTATGCTGTTTTTTTGCTGTGACATGGGATTGGACAGTGTAGACACCAGCTTCCTTAAACGTTGTTTCCAATCGATATATGCCCTTTTCTTGTTTCGCTTTAAACATTTGGCTGGCGTCTTTCTCTCCTTCTTTCCACACTTCAAACTCCACTTCATCGGCATCCGTCACCGCTTCGTTACCATATGATACCGCTGCTTCATACGCGGCGCTTTCTCCTGGATTTACTTTTTCAGGGCCAGTCAGCTTGACATCCAATACCTCAGGCGTCTCAGCTGCAGTATTTGCTTTGTTTTCACCAGTACCGCATCCATTAAGCAAAAAAGCAGAAAAAAGCAGAACAACCAACATCTTTTTCATGCCATCACCCTTTCATCATTTACATAAATAGTAGCAAACGCTTACAGCAAATGGTAGCAAAAAAATGACACGACACAAAAAAGACCTTTTTGCATAAGCGCAAAAAGGTCCCTTACTGTTTAACCAAATACTTTCAGCAATTCTTCTTTATCCTGTGACAGCCAAAAACGCATTAAACGTTTAGCGCCTTCCAGATCATGAAGCTTCGCTTGGCCGCACTGCTTTTCATTCGCAGCCGGAATCTCGGTAATCTCTACCGCTTCCTTCATTGTGTCTTCAAGCAGATCAACGATTTCTTCTGATGTCGGCTCTCCGCTCACAACAAGATAATAGCCTGTTTGGCAGCCCATTGGAGAAATATCAATGATATCAAAATGATCGTATTTCTCAGCGTGAGAACGAATCGTAAACGCGAGCAAATGCTCAAGTGTGTGAATGGTGTCAGGCTTCATCGCCTGTTTATTTGGCTGGCAAAAACGAATATCAAATTTATTTACAACGCCGTCTGTTCCTACTTTATGCACGCCGCAATGTCTTACATATGGAGCAACAACCGCATTATGATCAAGCTCAAAACTTTCTACTGAAGGCATAATGGCACTCTCCTTTTAAAAAAATGTACATTCATTATAACACACCTTTCCGATAAGAATTATCAAATAACTTTTCAATCTGTGTTTTTTTTCTTATACTTGCATCAGAAAGGTTGCTGAAGACATATGAAAACCCTATTTATCGCGCTGATCAGAGGATATCAAAAATTCATTTCTCCCTTGACGCCCCCAACATGCCGCTTTTATCCGACTTGTTCTCAATATGGAATCGAAGCGATTAAAACGCATGGCGCTTTAAAAGGCGGCTGGCTGACAATCATACGGATTTTGAAATGCCATCCGTTCCATCCGGGAGGGGTCGATCCTGTTCCTGAAAAGAAACGAAAGCATTAATCGTTATAGCCGTTCACGACAACATCCAGTTTTCCTGTCTCAGGATCGATGACTAAACCATGGACAGGCACATTTTCCGGGAACAGCGGATGATGTTTAATGACGTTCACGCTGTCTTTTACGCTCGCTTCCACTGAATCGAAGCTTTTAAACCATTGATCAAAGTCAACTCCGGAGTACTTCAATGTTTCAATCCGTTCTTCCGGAATTCCTCTTTCCTTTATTCTATCAAGCATGCTTTCACTGCTGATTTTGCTCATGCCGCAATCGTGATGCCCGATCACACATACCTCATCTGCGTTGAGCTCGTACACAGCAACGAGCAAACTTCTCATGATGCTTCCGAATGGGTGTGTCACAAGCGCACCGGCACTTTTAATGATTTTCACGTCACCGTTTCGCATATTCATTGCATGCGGCAACAATTCAACCAAACGAGTGTCCATGCAAGAAAGAATCGCCATTTTTTTATCCGGGAATTTTGATGTTTGATACTTTTCGTACTCCCTATGTTCAGTAAATGTCTTGTTAAAATCAAGAATATCATTTAGAAGGCTCATAGCTAACTGTATTCCTTTCTGGTCTTTTTACTCTCAAATATATCACAGCATTTGTCTTTTCGTCATCTTATCAAAAATTAAACTGGGCAAGAAAAAAGACAAACCCTCAGGGTCTGCCTCATTTTCCCATATTATAACGTTTTTTGAACTGCTCCACCCTTCCGCCTTTTTCATTGAATTTCTGGCGGCCTGTATAAAACGGATGCGTGTCAGAGCTGACCTCTACTTTAATGACCGGATATGTGTTGCCGTCTTCCCACTCTGCTGTTTCATGAGATGTTTTAGTAGAGGTGCTAAGAAAACGGTAGCCGCTGTTGATATCCTGAAATATGACTTTATGGTTCTTTGGATGAATTCCTTCTTTCATGTATATCTCCCTTCCTCAAATCGTAATAATTACGTTTTATTTTATATCCTCACAGACGTTTTGTCAATCTTCCTACATCCTTCCCTGCGTCTTTGCATTGTAAACCTCATCGCATTTAAGAATAGGAAGAATAATCTAGCCGAGGAAGCAAATAATAAACCCAAAATACATACAGAACGTCTTTTTAGAAAGGTGGTTTATGATTGTGGATGATTTAGTTTTGGCCAGAAGCCTTTTTGGCACGACAATGGGCTTTCATATCATTTTCGCAACGCTTGGAGTAGGTCTGCCGCTCATGATTTTAGTGGCAGAATTGATCTATCAAAAAACGAAAGATGACCATTATGCGATCATGGCAAAAAGATGGACGAAAGCACAAGCCGTTTTGCTGGGGGTCGCCATACCGACCGGGACGATTGCGGGCACTCAGCTCGCGCTTTTATGGCCCGGTTTTATGGAGGTCATCGGCCGGGTCATGTCCCTGCCGTTTCAAATTGAGATTTATGCTTTTTTTATTGAAGCCCTTTTCATGTCGATTTATGTATACGCCGCAGACCGCTTGTCACCTGCAATGAGGATTGTTGCCGTTTTCTTTGTGTTAGTTGGGGCAGCAGCATCAGCTGTTCTGATCACGAATGTCCATGCCTTTGAAGGAACGCCGGCTGGTTTTAAAATTTCAAACGGAAAAATTACAGATGTTGATCCGTGGGCTGCATTCTTCAACCCAAGCTTTTTTATCACCGCAGGACATGTCGTTTTATCCGCATTTATGACGGGCGCGTTTATTGTTGCTTCTGTTGCTGCATATAAAATGATTCGGTCGAGAAAAAAGGAAACGGTCTATCGCTTTCACCGGAAAGCCCTTTTGCTTGCACTGACGATCGGCGGCATTTTTTCACTGCTGACCGCTTTGAACGGGCACGAATCCGCACAAATGCTGTACGAATATCAGCCTGAAAAATTAGCAGGCGCCGAAGGCTTGTTTGAAACAAGATCTCACGCCCCTCTTGCTATCGGAGGTTTTACAGACCCGAAGGAAGAGAAAGTAAAATGGGCCATCGAGATTCCATGGGCGTTAAGCTTTCTGGCAGCGAACCGCTTTGATACTGTTGTAAAGGGATTAAATGCATTTCCTAGAGACGAATGGCCGCCGCTCTTCATTCACACGCTGTTTAATGCGATGGTCGGCGTAGGAATGCTGCTTATTCTTTATTCCATTATCGGTGTGGTCTGGAGAAAGGTACTCAAGAAAGACCGCTTCCCAACGTGGCTATTGGTCATTTTCATTACAGCAGGCCCTTTTAGTCTCATCGGCATTGAATTCGGCTGGATTTTCGCCTGTACGGGAAGGCAGCCTTGGGTCATCTATCATCTCCTAAAAACGTCGGATGTCGTGACAACGACTGGCTCGATCGGGGTGCTCTTTTTATTTTTCACATTTGTTTACGCCGTGTTAGGCGCAGCTGTCGTCTATGTGCTGCTGTACTATTTCCGCAAGCACCCGGTTGACGAGGATTTAAATACTGCGGAGTCGTAATGGCTCCGCAAACAGGAAACCAAATGGAAGGAAGATCGACAAATGGACATTTCAACTGACGCTCTGATCGCCATCTCAATTATCTGGGGCTTTGTGTTTATTTACGCCGTCATGGCGACTATGGATTTTGGAGCGGGATTTTGGTCTATGATCTATTTAAACAAGGAGCACATGAAGGCCACCGATATTGCGAACCGCTTTCTGTCCCCGACTTGGGAGGTCACAAACGTTTTTATTGTGGCCATCGTCGTGGCGCTCTTCAGCTTTTTTCCTGGCGCGACATTTGTGCTCGGAACCGTTTTATTAATTCCCGGCAGCATGATTTTACTTTTTTTAGCGATTCGAAGCGGTTTTCTCGTTTTTTCTAACACAGCAAAGGAGCGGAAGATATTAAGATATATTTCCGGTATCTCCGGCTTTATCATCCCTGCTATTTTAATATTAGTGCTTCCTGTGACACACGGAGGGTTTATAGAAAAAACGAACGGAATCTATAACTTGAACATGTCTAAAATCTTTTCAAGCCCCAATGCCTACTCATTTATCGGGTTTGCAATTTTAAGCACTTTGTTTTTGTCTTCGCTGCTGCTTGCTGATTTTTCAAATGTGGCGGAGGAACAGGACGCGTACCGCGCCTACAGAAAAAGCGCCTTGATTACAGGCCCAATTTCACTCCTATTTGCTGTTAGCATTATAATGACATTGCGGAATGAAGCAAACTGGCTGTACAGCGGAATGATGAATGATTTCTCTTGGATTATTGCATCGTTCATTACATTTGTCATCGCGGGAATCGCACTTTTTCTGCCAAACAAGAGCTTTGGCAAAAACATCGGAAAGCCGCGGCTTGCACTTGTCGCGATTGCAATCCAGTATTTTCTGGCAAGCTACGCGTACGGACGGGCGCATCTCCCGTATATGATTTATCCCGATGTGACAATCATGTCGGGTTTCACAGAGCCAGCAACGTTCAGAGCGCTGTTTGCGACGTATATCGTTGCATTTATCATTCTCTTTCCAGGATTTTATTTTTTCTGGAAAATGTTTATGCGAGATAAACGGTATATCCGCCAAGAGGAATAGCGGACATACCCGACGGCTATACTAAGCCAGAACCTTTATAAGGAGGGGATGGCATGGAGCAGAAAATTCTATGCGAAGTCAACAACTGTTCTTATTGGGGCAAAGGAAACAAATGCACCGCTGATGCCATTTATGTTGTCAGCCATACTGGTGAAACGGCTGAAAACAGCCAGGAAACGGACTGCAAAACGTTTAAGCCGCATGATTTGTAATCATAAGAAAGAGCTGCGTCAGCCAGCTCTTTCTTTTTTCATGTTCAGTGTTCTCAGCTTTTTTGTCATGATCCCGTTTGCAGGCGAAAACAAAATGGCGCCGGCATAACATACACCTGTCATGGCCGCCATTGCTCCGGAAATTGAAACATTAAGCCATGTTGCGAAGAAATAGCCCATAAACGCCGACAGCCCGCCGATCAGCGCGCTGAGAATCAGCATATAAAGCAGCCGGTCCGTCAGCAAATGAGCCGCAGCAGGTGGGACAATCAGCATGGCTACAACCAAGACAGCACCAACCGAATCAAAGGAAGCAACGGTCGTTAGCGACAACATGCCCATTTGCACATAATGAATCAGCAAAACCGGTATCCCCAGAGCTAAAGCCATTTGCGGATCAAACGAAGCGATTTTGAATTCCTTATAGCACACACTGATCAACAAGACATTTAAAACTAGGACAGATGCCAGCATCCAAAACGCTTTCGGCCCGATGTCAACTCCGAATACTGAGAGCGTATTCCATGGCACAAACGTGATATCTCCCATTAACGAGTGCTCAATATCGAGATGGACATTCGCTCCATACACAGAAAGCAAAATAACGCCAACTGCAAATAAAGATGTAAACACAACTCCTATCGCGGCATCAGATTGAACCCCTTTGCTGTGAAGAAGCTGAACCAAAAATGCCGTTAACAGACCAGAAATTGCAGCGCCGATCAACATAGGAATTCCGTCAAGACTTCCTGTCACAAGAAAAGCACCGACAATGCCAAGCAACACTGTATGGCTGATCGCGTCGGCCAGCATCGCCATTCTTCTCAACACGAGAAATGTTCCGATCAATGCGCAGCTTACACCGACTAGTACACCTGTAGCTATAATCCATGCTTCAAAACTCATTTGCGATCTGTCCTTTCCCGGTATCAGTAGCCGCCTTTTGAAGCTTAGGCATCCGGTCATACAGCTTTAAGAGTGAAAGAAGCCGCTCTCTTGTTTCCCCAGGCAAACGATCCGGGTCAAAATGATCCTGATCAATTTCCAGATTCGCAAGCTCCATTTCGTGCATGAGGTACATTTCATACATCCGATGCTTCAAAGCCATGTGATAGCCCTTTTCTATCCCGGTACGTGTTATTTGCCAAATCCCATTTTCAACCCGCACGATGCACCTCTCTTTTTCCAAGCCATTCAATACCTTATGGCATAATGAAGGGGATAGGCGCCTTGTCTTTCTAACACGTTCAGCTATTATATAAAGATCGTTCTTTTCATACTGCTCATATATCGTCAGCAGCACCTGCTCCCTGCTTGTTTTGCGCCGCAGCCTGATCAGCCTTATTGCTTTTGCAGCCAATCCCCGCTTAGGCGCGCAAATCATTGAAAATAGAAAAATCACTGTTGCTGATAAGATCATTAATGGCCCTGTCGCCATCCCCTTCATCGTCGTGCTCAGCAAGGTTCCGGCCACACCGCTGACCCCGCCTGTGACCCCGGCAATGACTAACATTCCGGTAAATCTTTCGGTCCAAAACCTTGCAGCTATGCCAGGTGTAATTAGCATAGCTGCCATTAATATCACACCAACTGCCTGAAGCCCGATGACGACAGCACAGACGATAAGGCAAGCCAAAAGCCCGTTTAAAAAACGCACCGGCAGTCCCAATCCCTTTGCAAACGCGAGATCGAAAGTAATCAACGTAAACTCCTTAAAGAAAACTACACAAAGGAGCAATAGAACAGCTGATATTCCTGCAATCAAAATGATATCCTGCCTGACCAATGAAGCGGCCTGGCCGAATAAAAAAGAATCAAGCCCGCTTTGACTTCCTGTTCCCTGCTGCTGAATATATGTCAGTAGTATGATCCCAACGCCAAAAAACACTGAGAGAACAATCCCGATTGCCGAGTCCTCTTTTGTTTTTGAAAGCCGTGGAATCAGCTGAATACACCACGTTCCGAGCAGCCCGGCAAGCGCTGCCCCCAGCAAAAAGAAAGGCAGTGATTTTTGCCCGGTAAACAAAAAAGCGAGACACACTCCCGGCAGAGCTGAATGGGCCATTGCATCGCCGATTAAACTTTGCTTTCTAAGCAGCACAAAGCTGCCCAAAACACCGCTTGCCGCTCCCAGCAAAAGCGTTCCAGCCAGCACCCACTGTGTATTCGGGTGCTGGAGCTGCAGCCACAAACTTTCAAACAATACTCTCACCCCTTATGTCCTTCTGCCAGCACTTTATCTTTTAGAAATGTCAGCCTTCCTCCATACGTTTTCTGCAAGTTTTCGATTGTAAAAACATTTTTCGCAGGTCCGAAAGCGATTTTTCTTAGATGAAGCAGTAGAATCCAATCGAAATAATCCTCGGCAGTCTGCAGATCATGGTGGACGACAAGCACTGTTTTTCCTTTTTCTTTCAGTTCTGCCAAAAGCGTCATAATTGCCCGCTCCGTCGCTGCATCAACGCCGGCAAACGGTTCATCCATAAAATAAATGTCAGCGTCCTGGCATAGTGCCCTGGCAAGAAACACCCTCTGCTGCTGGCCTCCTGACAGCTGGCTGATCTGCCTCTTCGCATAATCAAGCATCCCGACTTTTTCTAAAGCAGCCTTCGCCATATCCACGTCGGCTTTTTTCGGCCTTTTCAATAAGCCAATCCGGCCGTATCTCCCCATTAGCACGACATCGAGCGCGTTTGTGGGAAAATCCCAGTCAACTGAACCTCGCTGCGGAACGTATCCGATTCTTGTCCGGTGATCCTTATAGTCTTTGCCGTAAATAGAGATGTCTCCTGACGCCCTGGGCACAAGACCGAGAATGGTTTTGATCAAGGTTGATTTGCCCGCGCCGTTTGGACCGATAATGCCAATCAGTTTTCCTTCAGGGACCTGCAGCGAAATGTCCTGCAGAACAGGCTTTTTATGGTAGGCGACCGTTACATTATCGAGCTCAACAGGGAACATGTCCCTCACCTCTTTTCTTTATTTAAGCTCATTAGTAATAGTGTTAATGTTGTGGCGGAACATTCCTTCGTATGTGCCTTCTTTTGTGCCTTTTTCACCCATGGCATCTGAATAGAGCTGACCGCCGATTGTGACTGTATGGCCTTTTTCTTTAGCCCCTTCCACGACTGCATTTATTGATTTTTCAGACACACTGCTTTCTACAAAAACAGCTTTTATTTGTTTTTCTGTTAGGAGATCGACAAGTTCTTGAACATCCTTCAATCCGTAATCCGAATCTGTGCTTAGTCCCTGCAGGCCTTTCACCTGAAAACCATACTCTTTCCCCAAATACGCAAAGGCATCGTGAGCCGTAACAAGCACACGGCTTTTCTCCGGAATGTGTGTGATCTCCTGACGCGCCCATTTATCTAAATATTGCAAATCTTCTTTGTACTCTTTGGCATTTTTCTTAAAATCATTCGCGTGCTCAGGCATCGCCTTACTGAATTGCGTTTCGATTTCATCCACCGCATAGATCCATAACGGAATGCTGAACCAAACGTGGGGATCAAACGTCTTACCTGCTCCGGCAGAAATAAGCTTGCTTTTCGGTATGGCCTCAGTAATTGCCGCTGCTTGTTTTTGTTCGCCTATTTTTTGAAGAACATCCTCCATTTTCCCTTCCAAATTCAATCCGCTGTAAAGCACAACATCGGCTGACATTAATTTTTTCGTATCAGCTTGTGAGGCTTTGTAAAGATGCGGATCGACCCCTGGTCCCATTAAAGAGGTGACTTTTACATGCTTTCCTCCAATGTTTTCGGCTGCATCGGCAATTTGGGATGTTGTTGCCGTTACCTGCAATCGCTGATCGTTGCTTTTCCCGGCTGAATCGGTACCGCATCCTGTTAACGCAAAGCAAGCGGAAAGTACTGCTGCCTTCAGTAACTGTTTCATCATTTCCCTCCTCCTTGCCACAATGTCCGATTGTATTATCTTATGTTTTTATTTCTTAGACATGTGACATTAAATTAGCCAAAAGCATATTTTATTTAGACAGGACAAAAAGTTTCCTTTGTGCAAAAATATCGCGTTTGTCCATTTTTGTCAAGCAACAAATGCATAAAAAAACCGGCTGGGCAGCCGGTCCAAACGAGAAGGGATGTATTCATCGAACGCTTTTACTATAACAGCACACTGACACTCGCTCAAAATGGCAAAATGCTTTTTTCTCATCCATGTTGTGTGAAAACATCCATTTTGGTCACATATTTTCGCATAATGTCCTGATTCACTTCAACCCCTAAACCAGGCTGTTTTGACACAGAAATAAACCCATTATCGATACGGATATCAGGGGTCACAATATCCTCATCCCAATAGCGTGAAGATGATGAAATATCACCGGGTAATGTGAATTGCGGCAGTGAAGCTAGCGCCACGTTTTGCGCTCTGGATATGCCTGTTTCCAGCATTCCTCCGCACCAAACCTGCATATGATGCTCTCTGCACAAATCATGAATTTTTAAGGCTTCTGTTAAACCGCCGACTCGGGAAGGCTTAATATTAATGATTTTACAGCTTCCGAGCTCAATCGCCCGTCTCGCATCATCGGCTGAACAAATGCTTTCATCAAGGCAAATGGCCGTTTTCAAATGTTTCTGCAAGTGGCGGTGGTCAACGATATCGTCAGCTTGGAGCGGCTGCTCAATCATCATCAAATGATAGTCGTCAAGCTCCTTTAATCGGCTGATATCCTTCAGTTCATAGGAGGAATTGGCATCGGCCATGAGCGGGATGTTTGGGAATCGGCTGCGGATGGCCTTAACCAATTCCACATCCTGTCCAGGCTGAATTTTTATTTTTATTCTTTGATACCCTTCTTTTTGATAACTCTCAATTTCCTTCAACATATCATCTAGGGGCGCCAGGCCGACAACCACCCCAGCAGGCACTTTATCTCTTGTCCCGCCCAATGCCTCAGCGAGGGATATGCCCTTCTTTTTCGCAAAGATATCCCAGACAGCTGATTCAAGTCCCGCTTTTGCCATCCGATTTCCTTTATAGCGCGCCAAACTGTCCGGAACGTCGGAAGGGTGATTGAATTCACGCCCCACAACATTGGGAATAAAAAAATCCTTTAACATGTGCAAACATGTTTCAATGGTTTCCTCGGTGTACCAAGGCGAAGAGAACGCAGACACTTCTCCCCAGCCTGTGACACCGGATGTATCAATAGCTTCCACAATTAGAAATTTCCGCTCTTGAAGCGTTTCAATACTGTTTTTAAACGGTTTCTTTAAATTCATGCTCAAATGGTAAAGCGTAATTTTCTCTATTTCGATCATAGCAGTTCTCCTTTACGCGCATCCTTCAGCTGATTTCGCATGAGCTTATTAGACGCATTGCGCGGCAGGCAGTCCAGTTCAAAGAATTTTGCCGGAATTTTATACTTTGCCAAGCGTTCTTTGCAGTAGGCGGTCAATTCTTCTGCGCTCACAGGCTTGTGAAGGACAAGGTAGGCGTGGGGCACTTTCCCCCATTTTTTGTCCTCTGCCCCTGAAACACCGGCTTCGGCTACAGCGGGGTGTGAAAGCAGCACTGACTCCACTTCAGCCGGATAAATGTTTTCACCGCCTGATATGATCAAATCTGAACGTCTGTCCAGTACATATAAAAAGCCTTCGCTGTCCAAATACCCAAGATCACCTGTTTTCAGCCAGCCATTTTGAAAGGAGGCTTCGTTTGCGCTCTCCCGGTTAAAATAGCTTTTCATCACATTCGGGCCTTTGACCATGATTTCACCGTGTTCAAACGGTTTACACGCCTGTCCGTCCCGCTCTATTTTGATTTCGCATGAAAACAGCGGTTTACCCGCAGATCCGAGTTTTTCCATACTGAATTCCGGCGACAGGGTAACAATTTGTGAGCATGTCTCTGTCATTCCGTATGACTGAAAGACAGGGAATCCTTTCTCGCGGCACTCCTCAAGCAATGGCAGCGGTGCAGGGCCTCCGCCGAGCAGAATGCACCTGATGGTTTCAGGGCAGCGGCTTGTTTCTTCCAAAAGACTGGCCAGCATTGTCTGCACCGCCGATATCATTGTCACTTGATGCCTGCTGATAGAATCCAGCACATCGCTTACGGAAAAACGCTGGTGAAGCACGACAGTCATTCCATAAATCACAGATTTAAATAACGCGGACAATCCGCTGATGTGAAAGAGTGGCAATGCGATAAGCCAGCGGTCTTGTTCTGTTATACCCAAATTAAGCGCGGATGACACCGCACTGAAATAATGGTTTCCGAACGTTTGCTGAACCCCCTTGGGCTTGCCTGTCGTACCCGAGGTATACATCAGCGTTGCCGTTTCATCCAATTGCATATAAGGCTGGATCTCAATTTCTTCAGCGGCTTCTTTCATCAGTTCGTCCACATCAATGGTTTTAACGGTATGCTCATAATCTTGCTGGTCAAAGTTTGAATCTGTCAGTAAAAAGCGGGCGCCGGAATCCTCCAGCTGAAACAGCCTTTCAGGTGTTGACAGCTTCGTATTCAGAAGTACCGCCTTCACACCAAGCAAAAAACAAGCGTGAACGGCGTAAACCATTTCTGCACGGTTTTGGAGCAAAATCGCCGCAGTATCTCCTTTTCGAACCGAATGAGCAGCAAGCTGCGCCGCCATTCGCTTAGACGCAGCAAACAATTCTGCAAATGTCACGGTTTGGTCTTCATAGATGAGAGCGATTCTCTCAGGTGTCAGCTGTGCCCGCTGTATGAGCCAGTTGGGCTGTTCTGTCAGCATGTCATCATCTCCGAGGTAAAATGTCTGTATTGAAAAGAAAACAGCTTGGACCGCAAAGTCTCAAGCTGTTTGTTTACTAAATATTGCTGATCACGGGAAACGAGGGAACTGTCCGAAATCAGGTTTGCGTTTTTCCTTAAAGGAATCACGGCCTTCTTTTGCTTCATCAGTTGTGTAGTAAAGAAGGGTAGCATCCCCTGCAAACTGCTGAATTCCAGCAAGTCCGTCTGTGTCCGCATTAAACGCAGCTTTAAGAAAACGAAGTGCGGTCGGGCTTTTTTCAAGCATTTCTTCACACCATTTAATCGTTTCTTCTTCAAGTTGTTCCAAAGGAACAACTGTGTTGACAAGACCCATGTCAAGCGCTTCCTGTGCGTTGTACTGACGGCAAAGGTACCAGATTTCACGGGCTTTTTTATGTCCTACAATTCGAGCTAAGTAGCCAGAACCGTAACCAGCATCAAAGCTTCCCACTTTAGGGCCAGTTTGTCCGAAAATCGCGTTGTCGGCAGCGATTGTCAGATCACATACGATGTGAAGCACATGGCCTCCGCCGATTGCATATCCGGACACCATCGCAACAACCGGTTTTGGAATAACGCGGATTAAACGTTGAAGATCCAGTACGTTTAGACGCGGAATCTGGTCGTCTCCTACATATCCGCCGTGGCCGCGCACTTTTTGGTCTCCGCCTGAACAAAACGCTTTGTCTCCGGCACCGGCAAGCACGATAACCCCAACGTTTTGATCATCTCTTGCGTCAGCAAACGCATCAATCATTTCAGCAACCGTTTTAGGTGTAAACGCGTTATGTACCTCAGGGCGGTTGATTGTTATTTTTGCAATACCATTATACGTTTCATACAATATTTCATCGTATGTCCGTTTTGTTTTCCATTCTGCAGCCATATGATGACCTCCTTTATTCTCTATGTGAATGAGTCAAGCTTGTCAAAAACTCACTCACTATTTTACCAAAAAATCTCGGTTGTTCCACATGGACCGTATGGCCGGCTTTTGGAACAATCTCTATTCTACTAGATGGAAGCTTCTTATGCACCTCTTGATTAATGGCGCAAAACTTTTTGTCCCACTCCCCGCAGATTAGAAGCACAGGCACGGCTATTTCTTCTACACGGCTCCACAAGGAAGGCTGTGAACCAGTGCCCATGCCCGTTAAACTATTTGCAAGCCCAATCTTATTGTTTCGCAGACGGCCGGATCGTATCCTGTGCCGAATATCTTCAGCCAGCCGCTGCTGGGATGAAAACAAAGGAATGTTCTCCCAATACTGCACAAAGGCTTTGATCCCGTCACGCAAAATAAAATCGGCAAGCACCCGGTCCCGCATGATTCTCTCACGCCGTTCCTCAAGCGTTTTGAGCCCCGGCGTTGTGCTTTCTAGCACCAGTGCCGATACCCGTTCGGGATATGCCACCGTAAAAGAATAAGCAAGCCTTCCTCCCATAGAATACCCAATCAATTTCACTTTGTGAAGTTTTAATTGATCAAAAATCTCTGCAAGGTCAGAAACTTGCCGGTTTGTGCTGTATCTTCTCCCATTCAGCGGGGCATCGGTTTCGCCATGCCCTAGACAATCAATTTTGATCAAACGGGAATCAGGCAGCATCCCATCAAGGAAATTCCATGATTGTTTGCTGCCGGTAAACCCGTGCAGACAGACGACGGCCTCGGAAGCATCCGGCCGCTCATCTGTCACAGCATATCGGACACCGTCTGAAACAGTTATGTTTACAGTTCCCAATGTTTTTTCACTTCCCGCACTGCCTCGTTCAGCATATCGCGATGGAGCTGAACTCTCGATTGGCGATCCGTTTTGATTTCTATCAAATGGAGTCCGGGCTTGTCTGCCTGGGGCGCGTAAGCTGTTTCGAATTCATCCCACGAGGCCGGGCATGAATATGTTCCGCCGTATAGTGCAGCCGCATGCTTGAAATCGAGCCCTGTCGGTGTGCCGAACAAATCTTCAAAGTGTGTCTTTTCAGAAGCCTGCGGCAAAAATGAGAAAATCCCTCCGCCGTCATTATTCACGAGAATCACAGTAAGAGGAATGCCCAGCTTTTTGGCCGCCAGCAGTCCGTTTAAATCGTGATAAAAAGATAAATCTCCAATCACGAGTGTAACAGGCGCTTTTGTTCCTTCACATACCCCCATAGCAGAGGAGACGACACCGTCTATCCCGTTTGCGCCCCGGTTTGAATAAATTCGGAAAGCACGTTCCTGTTTTTCAAAAAATGTATCAACATCCCTGATCGGCATACTGTTACCGACAAACAGAGAGCTGTTTTCAGGCACAAGATGCTGAAGAATTCGATAGAGATTGCCTTCAAATGAAACCTCTTCACTGCTCATTGTTTGCAAATGCGCACGGAACCGTTCATTGACAAACTGCCACTTTTCCAGCCATTCTGATGATCTAATCCTGTCAGTATGTTCTTTTATGATGGCTTCAGAAAAAGATGATGCGTTGCAGTGAATCATATGCGCGCTTGCCTGTGTCGGGTCTCTCCACCCTCCATCTTCGTCAATCACAATTTGCTGAATTGCCGGCTCATCCCTGAGCCATAAGAAAACCGGTTTTGAGACAGGCATCGGCCCAAAACGAATGACGACATCAGGACGCAATTTCGCCTTCAGCTCATCATCTTTTAAAAATGAATCATACGCATCAATGACAGTGCTTTTATCATGAGCGCCGTTCCTCAGATTAGACAGCGGGTCCGCTAAAATCGGATACTGAAGCGCTTTTGACAGCGCAATAATGTGTTCTTTTTCCTTATCACTGTGGAGCTCTCCGCAGACGATCATTCCTTTTTCAGCCTTTGCCAGCATTGCAGCTACATCAGAGAGGGTTTCGCGGTCAACAGACTGCGTACCCGTTTTTACAGACACATGACGGCCTGTTCTCATTCTTGCAAACGGCTCATCCGAAAGATCCGGCATCAGCGGTTCACGCAGCGGCACATTCACATGCACAGGTCCCATTGGGCGCTTTTGTGCTTCCCCGGCGGCGCGGCCGGCCAGTGTTCGAATATATCTCAGCATTTGCGGAGACTCTTCAGGTAGAGCAGAGTCTGTGAAAAACTTAACAAAGTTACCGAATAAGAAGTGCTGATTAATAGCCTGCGGTGCGCCTACCTCGCGCAGCTCGTGAGGCCGATCAGCAGTTAACACAATAATGGGCACTCTTGAATAATGGGCTTCAATCACAGCCGGATAAAAGTTGGCCGCGGCTGTTCCTGATGTACATATCAAAAGCACGGGACGCTGCTTCGCTTTTGCCAGCCCTAAAGCAAAAAAACCGGCAGATCTTTCGTCAATTTGGACATGAATACTGATATCGGGATGCGCGGCTGCAAGAATAGCCAGCGGTGTGGATCTTGAGCCCGGGCAGACGACGGCATCCGTAATCCCGGAAAGGGCGAATTCATCAATAAAACTTCCGATGTAATGAGTAATTGGGTTGGCTGTCAACGCCTCTCACCTCCTAATGCAGAGATCATCGGCTTCAATTTAATCTGTGTTTCTTCATATTCAGACTGTGGCTCCGAATCTTCCACAATGCCGCACCCGGCAAACAGCCTTGCTGTGCTGCCTTCGATCAGTCCTGAGCGAATGGCCACTGCGAATTCTCCGTTATCCTGGCTGTCAATCCAGCCGATAGGGGCCGCATACCAGCCACGGGACATTGGTTCGATCTCTCTGATCACTTCAACGGCTTTTTTTTGAGGTGCTCCCCCAAGCGCCGGCGTAGGATGCAGTTTCTCAATTAAATCAAAAAGTGAAGCAGATTCACGAAGCTGCCCGACAATCGGCGTAAATAAGTGCTGAACACTTTTCGTTTTATACAACACAGGTCCATCAGGCTTTTCAACCTCAGAACAGCTTGATGCAAAAGCATTATGAATCATGCCTACAACAATATCATGCTCCAGCAGATTTTTCTCATCGTTTAATAATTCTAGGCCTATCCGGCGGTCTTCTTCTTCATTCGTGCCGCGTTTAATGGAGCCTGCCAGACAAGAAGACATGACAGTGCTGCCGTCTTTTTTAATCAGTCTTTCTGGAGACGCGCCGACAAAGGTTTTTCCTTCCTGCTCGATTGCAAAAACATAGCTTGTCTGCTGATCGTTCAGAAGCGTTTTAAGCACCGGTTCAATTTGGATCGGCCCTTCAAACGTGAGCAGCAGCTCTCGGGCAAGAACCACCTTATCATATTGTGCCTCTTTCATTTGGCTTGTTGCCGTTTCGATTGCTTTCAGCCAATCATCCTTATCCAGCTCTTGAGATGCTGTAATTTCAGCTTGATCTTCTTGGTGTAAAGCAGGAACCTTACATTCGGCTGCAAGAGACTTTAAGCCTTCCAAAACTGTCTCTGCGTCTTCCTCTCCGCTTACCCATCTGTTGACTGTTAGAAACGGGCCTTCGGCAGTCATCGTCAGCATAAGCGCAGGCATAAAGAAATCCCCTTCCGAGAAATGGTCCCATTGTGTACCTCTTTCTTCGCAAGGGTCAAAGGAAAATCCTCCGAATAACACAGGTCCCACTGCAGAATGCTGCAGCTTTTCTTCTTCATAAATATGAAAAGCCGTCTTTTTAAAGCGCTCCCATTGTTCAAAAACCTCGCGATACCGCTCGCTGTTTTTTTGATTTGTCTGGAAAACCGCTTCTTTGCCAAGACCGACTATTGTCAATTCACTTTCAGGATCTGACCAAAAAAATCGATTGCCTGTATATTTTTTTGCTCCGTAATTGAAAAATGATAGAGGGTCAAGAGACTCGATTTGTCTCGAATAGCTTATTAAGACAGCATGGTTGACTTCTTTGGCTTTATGTAATGCATGTAGAACTTCCTTTCGGAACGTACGCTGCACCGTTGTCACCATGAGACATTCCTCCATAATCCTTAAAATGCTTTTAATACCATACACCTGTGTCTCCTTTGTGTCAAACACACAGATCCTGCAGTCCAAATGGCCTGCCTTACCTATTATAAACCTAATTCCAGAAATGAAAAAGAAACAAACCTTAAATTTCTTTCTCCACTGATAGCAAAGGTTGTATCCGCTTACCATATAAGGAAAATCTCCTATATTCCTCCACTCGTCATTTATGAAAGTTCTCAGGCGATCTGTTCATACTAAAGGTATGCACCACAGAGAAACGAGGCGATCACATTGCTTACAAAAGACCAGCTTCAACACTTGAAACAGGAACTGGAACAAACAAAAGAAGATATCTTAAACCGTTTCAAAGACAATGATCATTTCCAGCTTAACTCTGCCTTTCCTTATGATTCATGGGGTGAGCTTTCGGCTTACGACAACCACCCCGGCGATCAGGCGACAGAGCTTTACGAGCGTGAGAAAGACATTGCCCTCGACTTGCATGAGAGAGAGCACCTCCGAGACATTGAGCATTCATTGAAGGCGATAGAAAACGGTACGTACGGTATTTGTGAAGTCAGCGGAAAGGAAATCCCTTACGAACGTCTTGAAGCGTTTCCAACTGCCACAACGCTCGCAGAGTATTCGTCACAGGATGTCGTTTCCAAAGACCGTCCAATCGAAGAAGAAACACCTTTCGGGCAATTTGAATTTGACGATGATGAAGAAATCAGAGCACCTTATGACAGTGAAGATTCCTACCAGGACGTCGAAAAATACGGGAATTCGCAAACACCGCAGGATATGGAAAACCCTCCGCTCAGCTATGATGATATGACGATGAATGCCGAAGAAAATATCGGCAATACGGAGTCGTACGAAAATTTCATCGCTACAGATATCACAGGCAAAGAAATTACAGTTTATCAAAGCAGAGCTCATGAGCGTTATGAGGAAGAACTCGATGAAGAGGGAATCATGACAACATTCGGCGACCTCCACGCTGATTGAACCCCCGGTTGTCGGGGGTTCTTTTACGTATTCAGCATATCGGGACTAGCTTCTAATGTTTCCAGCTCATCAAAAGTATACGGTGTAAAAATTTAACGCCCTGCTGCGGTATGTGACAGTGGGTTTTGTTTAGGCTTTTTCACATATTCTAGTCCCCTTTTATCACAACGCATTGTTCCCGTCGGCAAGAATGGCCGCTTTTTCCCCTCAGCTGCTGGCTGTGAATTACATGATATTCCAAAAGCATACCCCGATGTTTGTACATCAGAAATGAGGCGAAAAAACTGGGCATAAAGCGGAATCACGAACCAGCCCTTATTTAATAGGATATTGGTATATGATCAGTAATTTTGCTTCAGCAAAAGCCGCTCACCATCTTCGGTAACGGCAGCAGTTAAAAGATTTTACCTATATCGACGACTGTGTCAAAGGCATCAACGCTGTTTTTGGGAAACCACATCTTATTGGCGAAACAGGGGAAGCGCAAAGGTGCTTTAAATCTTAAAGGTTGTCTCCCTCATTGAAGACATTTTCGGTAAAAAAGCAGCACTACACTTATCGGTCAAAATAATAGGGGAACCAAGCAAAACGTGAGCAGAGATTTCAAAGATGGTTTGGCCAACGAATTCGCATATTTATCGTCGCTGTTCAGGGGGAATGAAAATGAAGCTTGCCTTTATCTGTACAGAAAAGCTGCCGGCGCCCGCGGTACGCGGCGGCGCAATTCAAATGATGATCGACGGTGTTACGCCGTATTTTAGCAAACGGTACGATCTGACCATTTTTTCAATAGAAGATCCATCACTTCCAAAAAAAGAAACAAAAGACGGCGTACAGTATATCCATCTGCCAAAAGAGCATTACCGCGAGGCGGTAACCGAGGAACTGCGAGCCTCTTCCTTTGACCTTATTCACGTGTTCAATAGGCCTTTAAATGTTGCTCTATATAAAAAAGCCTCACCAAACAGCAAGATTGTTCTGAGCCTGCATAACGAAATGTTTTCTGAAAAAAAGATGACCTTCGCGCAAGGAAAAGAAGTACTCGACAATGTCTCCATGATCACAACCGTCAGCGAATTTATTAAACAAACGGTCATTGAACGGTTCCCTGAAGCCGAGGACATTACCCAAGTCGTATACTCCGGTGTTGACATCCACTCTTATCCGCCTGTCTGGACGCTGAAAGGTTCGGCTATCAGAGAAACATACCGGAAAAAATACGGCATTGAGGATAAGAAAGTCATTTTATTTGCTGGCCGTTTAAGCCCCACAAAAGGGCCTCACCTTCTCATTCACAGCATGAAACGGATTTTACAGCAGCATCCCGACGCTGTGCTTGTTATAGCAGGCGGGAAGTGGTTCAGCGATGACGGTGAAAACCACTATGTAACCTATCTGCGCAAGCTGGCGCTGCCATACAGGGACCACATAATATTCACGAAATTCATCCCCGCAGACGACATACCAAACCTCTTTCTGATGTCAGATGTATTTGTGTGTAGCTCTCAGTGGGATGAACCCCTCGCCCGTGTGAATTATGAAGCAATGGCGGCCGGAACTCCCTTAATTACCACAAACCGGGGCGGAAACGGAGAAGTTGTAAAACACGAAGTCAATGGTCTTGTCATCGACAGCTACAACAAACCCTCTTCATTTGCGAAAGCAATAGACAGAGCCTTTTCAGACCAAGAATTAATAAACAAAATCACAAAAAACGGCCGGCACAATGTAGAATCTTTATTTACCTTTACCCATGTAACCAAAAGGCTCAATGCCGTTTACCAATCCGTTCTGACACCGGAAAACAAACAATTACCGCTGCCTTTTCTAACAAAACCTTGATTTATCATCTTTCAACCAGCTTTTATGAAAGCAAAATCATAAAACCTACAGCTCGGGCTGAAATACGGGCTGTTTTTTACTGCAAGAGGTAGATTTGAATAACGCCTCCTTGAGCCGAGGGGACAGGAAGCTCTCTGTGGCGATCAGTGTTATTTTCAACATAGCTCCATTCCTGCAAGTTAGATAACGGTTGATTGAAAAACCAATTTGTGCGGAATGGAATTGCCCCAAAAACAAAACGGGTAAAAAACCAGATTCTTTTATAGTCAAGTTATAAGGTAGAAGTAAAACAGTAAAAAAATGTGACCTTTAATGGCAGAATCATCGACATAAATACCGTATCTTTTGATCTTCCTATACGAGATTTACAAAAAATGATTATTCCGCTTTTAGATACGTTAGGGATGTAGAAACATTTCATGTGATACTGAACGCATATGAAGCCAGAGGCCGACGAACAAAAACTGATATGCTGTTTCCTTATGAACTTTATGAACTTTACGATGTCATTCGCGAAAAATACGCCCGCAAGTCTGCTTTACCGCCGCAGGAAGACTTAGAGTCAGGCAGTTGAATATGAACGCGTTACAGGGATTTAAGACCATTATTTACCCCGCATATCGGGGGTTTGATCTTTATAAAATAAAGGGTAAGAATGAATGTAAAATAAATACATACGGAGGTTCAAATATGAAGAAGATTGTCGGCGCAATCGCGGTTTTTGTGATTACATATGCGTTGTTTTCAGCCGCAGACTACCTGTTTCCAATTGACCAAGAATGGTACAATTCACTGAAAAAACCGGACTGGACACCACCCGGATCTGCGATCGGCATCGTTTGGGCCATCCTTTTTGCCCTGATCTCCCTTTCAGCTGCCATTGTGTATGCCGCGTTTTCATTTAAAAATGCGAAAAGCTTTTGGCTTACGCTTTTGATTAATTATGTGCTTAATCAGGCATTCAGCTATTTTCAATTTACCCAAAAGAATCTGCTTGCTGCATCGATTGACTCCCTGCTTGTCGCCATCACTGCACTCGTTTTAATGATCATAGCGAGAAAATACAGCAGAGCCGCAAGCTATCTTCTTTTGCCTTATGTTTTATGGAGTGCGTTTGCGACATTTTTATCCTTCACAATCTATTCCATGAATCTGTAATTAAAAAGCCGCTTAAGCGGCTTTTCATATCATCGGCCTGATCCCCCAAATGTTTTTCGCATATTCCCGGATCGTGCGGTCGCTTGAGAAATATCCAGAATGGGCAATGTTTACAATCGAACGCTCAGACCATTTCCTCCGATCGCGATAATCAGCCTGAATTCGCTCCTGGGCATCTGCATATGAGCTGAAATCCTTCAGCACAAAATACTCATCATTATGCGGAAGCAGCGAGTCATAGATCGATTCAAATTCATCTGCTTCCCCTTCAAAGAAACCGTTGATCAGTTGATCCGCTACCTGCCTAATTCTGCGGTCATGATAATATTCCCTCGATCTATAGCCACCGTTTTCCTGATACGATAGAACTTCATCCGCCTTTAAGCCAAATGTGTAAATACAATCAGGCCCCACCCGCTCAAGTATCTCAATATTTGCGCCATCATGCGTGCCAATCGTCAAGGCGCCGTTCATCATGAACTTCATATTTCCTGTACCAGACGCTTCCTTGCTTGCAGTTGAAATTTGTTCACTAACATCTGATGCCGGAAAAATCCGCTCAGCCATAGAAACTCTGTAATTTTCCAAAAAAACGATCTTGATCAGCTGTTTGACTGCCGGATCATAGTTGACCTTTTCTGCGACAGAATGGATCAGCTTAATGATTTTCTTGGCATAATAATAGCTTGGTGAAGCCTTTGCCCCGAAAATAAAGGTTTGCGGATAGATTGAAAATCCCGAGTCCTCTTTGAGCCGATTATACAAATACATAATATGAAGAACATTCAGCAACTGCCGTTTGTATGCATGAAGCGGTTTCACCTGAACGTCATATATGAAATAGCGTATGGATCTGCCTTCAGCCTGATCTCACCGCTTTTCGTCACGATTTTATACTTATATCGTCCCTCTTCTCCTAAATCTGGAATAAACATCGTCCAAATGCCACTTTCATTCGCTTTGTGCATCACATGCTGTTCTCCTCTGACATCATAGTTTTCATTTATAGTATTTATTCGAAGAAATAAAAAAAGCCTTCTCATGAAAGCGCTTATACTCATTGACAATTAACTTCATTTTCCGAATATGAAGATTTTTGTTGCCTGTTTATAGAATATAGAATGATATCTAAGCCATATCAGCATTTATAAAAAATAAAGAAACCTTGCAGGATATGCAAGGTTTCTGGATGACCCGTACGGGATTCGAACCCGTGTTACCGCCGTGAAAGGGCGGTGTCTTAACCGCTTGACCAACGGGCCGATGGTTGAGAACTTATATCTGTAATCTTATGGCGGAGAAGGAGGGATTTGAACCCTCGCGCCGCTTACACGACCTACACCCTTAGCAGGGGCGCCTCTTCAGCCACTTGAGTACTTCTCCATTTGGCTCCACAGGCAGGATTCGAACCTGCGACCGATCGGTTAACAGCCGATAGCTCTACCACTGAGCTACTGTGGAATATAAGCCATGGTGGGCCTGAGTGGACTCGAACCACCGACCTCACGCTTATCAGGCGTGCGCTCTAACCAGCTGAGCTACAGGCCCATGACAGTTTAGAAATGGAGCGGGTGATGGGAATCGAACCCACGACATCAGCTTGGAAGGCTGAGGTTTTACCACTAAACTACACCCGCAATTTTATTTGGGGCGATTGATGGGAATCGAACCCACGAATGCCAGAGCCACAATCTGGTGCGTTAACCACTTCGCCACAACCGCCAAAATATATATTGATAAATGGTGGCTCGGGACGGAATCGAACCGCCGACACACGGATTTTCAGTCCGTTGCTCTACCAACTGAGCTACCGAGCCTAAGTATTTAAATGGCGGTCCGGACGGGACTCGAACCCGCGACCTCCTGCGTGACAGGCAGGCATTCTAACCAACTGAACTACCGGACCATATGTATAAAGTGAATTGTTGGTGTTGTACCCTTCAGGTACTCCTTGTTTCATTCACATATTTTGGTTGCGGGGGCAGGATTTGAACCTGCGACCTTCGGGTTATGAGCCCGACGAGCTACCGAACTGCTCCACCCCGCGATGATTAAGAATATATATGGCGGAGGAAGAGGGATTCGAACCCCCGCGGGCTTTGACACCCCTGTCGGTTTTCAAGACCGATCCCTTCAGCCAGACTTGGGTATTCCTCCATATAGTGGTGGACCTTGTAGGACTCGAACCTACGACCGGACGGTTATGAGCCGTCTGCTCTAACCAACTGAGCTAAAGGTCCATTGGTAGCGGCGGAGGGGATCGAACCCCCGACCTCACGGGTATGAACCGTACGCTCTAGCCAGCTGAGCTACACCGCCAAATAAATATTTATTGAAACCAAGTGGAGCCTAGCGGGATCGAACCGCTGACCTCCTGCGTGCAAAGCAGGCGCTCTCCCAGCTGAGCTAAGGCCCCAAGAATGGTCGGGAAGACAGGATTCGAACCTGCGACCCCATGGTCCCAAACCATGTGCTCTACCAAGCTGAGCTACTTCCCGATTTCATGTAGATTATGGCGCGCCCGAGAGGAGTCG
>NZ_JALAYA010000025.1:0-17894 GCF_026796395.1 Bacillus sp. T17B1 | reverse complement strand
ACTATTTTGTCAACAGTCTGAGACACCTGAAAATCAGGTGTCTTTTGTTTATGCTTGTTTTTCTTTCTGAAACTTTTTAACCACAAATGGATAAACGATCAGGCCGACAAAGAATAAACCGATGCCGAGAATAAATGTCGTTAAATCCGCTGTGCCTGTTACAATGACAAACACTGAGTATGCGCACGCTAAAATCGCAATCAATCCGTCTTTTACGCGGGAGCCTTTCAGCTGGTCATATGTTTCACCTTTGATGACAATCTTCAAGCTGTAAATCGCTGAAACCAAATACGGAATTAAATACGCAAGCGTTGCCGCTGTCGTTAAAAACGTAAATGCGTCACTTATTGTCCGGGAAATAACAGAGAAAATGAAGACCTGTGACATCACATTTGTAATAACCAGCGCATTAATCGGACTTCCCTTTTTATTCGTTTTCGCAAAGAATGCCGGAAAATCTCCTGCTTTAGCAGCTTGGTAAGGAACCTCAGAGCCAAGCAAAATCCAGCCGAGCATCGTTCCGAATAAGCAAAGAATCGCCAATAGCGCCATGATCACACTTCCAGCGTTCCCGACAATCGCATACAGCACATCAACGAACGGTTTTTCAGATCCAACAAGTTTATCGTGCGGCAGAACGCCCATTGTAATGAAAGTCACAATAATATAAATGCTCAAGGCAATCAGCAAGCCGGTAATTGTTGCACGTTTTACATCACGCTGAGAACGCGCGCGTCCGGACAGGATTACAGCTGATTCAATTCCGACAAACGCCCAGAGAGTAGAAATTGCGGCATTGTGAACCTGTCCGCCAATTCCGATGCTTGTGCCGTTTTCGCCTTGAATTGGAAAATAAAAATGATCGAATAATGTCGTTTGAAAAACAAACAATCCGGCAACGATAAAGAAGACAAACCCTAATACTTTCGAAAATGTTGTGATAAAGTTTAATTTACTTGCACCGTTAATGCTTGCAACAAGAATCGTGTGCGTTCCCCATAACAAGATCGTACATACAGCAAATGTCATCAATTGGCCGAGTGTCACCTCTTGTCCGCCGATCGAAAACATTTCACGTTTATCAACTAAGATCGGAAAGAACGAAGTCAAGTAACCGGCAAGACTTGTAATAATCGCCACGTTACTGATCCAGCTCGCCACCCAATAGCCCCACACCATTGTGAAACCGGCAGCGTTCCCTTTCTTCGGATCAGAGAACAGCGCTCTTGCATAACTTTGCGGCCCCGCTGTCAGCTCAGGCTTGCGAATGGACAAATGCCCAAAAACAAGCGCAATCATCAGCACGCCGGCACCTGTCAACAGCCAAGCGGACGTCGCTCCAAAGGGACTAGCGATTGAAGCAAGCGAGCTCGGCAAGGAGAAAATTCCTGATCCAACCATATTTCCAACGACAAACGCCGTTAATAACCAAAAACCCCATTTTTTTGTCTGTTCCATTCCAGTACCTCCATGATTCTTTGTACGGACCAGACCCCGAGATCATATAAACGCAAAAAAAGCCTGAACAAAAGTCCATGCTTAAAGAAACACACACCCTTGATCTCCGGATAGCCCTCCGCGAAAAAGCACGCGGCAGTCCTGCACTTATTCAGATACAGTCCCAGCATAGAGAATGATCGGCTTTCTCCACACTTCGGCGCTGATGCCTTTTACACATGTTTAACAGCCCCTGTCAGCCTGGCATGTGTGACTCATCATCCGCGCAACCTCTACCTCACTGAGAAAGAGTGAGGATTTAATTATTCAGTTACTCCCAGAAGGTTATCAAAGAAAGGATGATCTGTCAAAGGGAACAGATGGAAAATACGGATAGAGCCAAGCTCTATCCGCATGTGGTTATCGATTATTTTTCTTTTTTTGCACAGCTTCTTGAAGCGGATCATCTTTTAGAGCTGAACCGGCATCTTCAAGAGCTCCCTGGATTACGTTTTTTTCTTTATCAGAACGTTTTCCTTTATCTTTATTAAAGAAACCCATTCGTATCACCTCTTTATAGAAAATAGGTACATGTTTAAGATGCCTTTTTCCTTCAGAAATTATGCGGGAAATTTTTTATTGTCCAAAGTCCTGTTGATCAAACATACATTCTCTTGATATATTTGTAATTCAGAGATTTTTTGCAAAAGATAAAAGGAGAAGCGGGGAAATGACAGGAAAAACACACATCATGGGAGGCATCGCTTCTTGTACGGCAGTGGCTTATTATTATGGTTTTGATCCAGTGCTTATGGCTGCGTCAGGCGCGGTTGGGGCATTGATACCCGATATTTGCCACACGCAAAGCAAAATCGGGAGAAGATTACCTATTTTATCAAAAGTGGTCAGCTCCGTTTTCGGCCACCGAACCTTTACACACAGCCTGCTCTTTCTGCTCATCATGTTTTTTATCACAGCCACATATATTCCAGATAAAAACATTTCAACCGGACTGATGACCGGAATGGCGAGCCATTTAATTCTTGACGCTTGGACAGTGAACGGAATCAAATTATTATTCCCTTCAACGATCCGCGTGCGGCTCCCATTATACATGAAGACAGGCAGTTTTTCCGAGCAGCTCGTGTTAGCCGGGCTGACAATTGCTTCATGTTACTACTTTTATATGCTGTTTCTTGGACGCATGTTTTAAACGTGAGTGCTGACACTTGTCTGAACGGGCTATTTTTAGTAGGTTTTACATAAGAAGCATTTCATGCAGATGATCAAGAAAACGCGAGGAGTCATATTCATGAAAGGGACCTTTTTTCACAATCAGCGGTTTTTATGTATTTCGATCGTATTCGTGTGGATCAAAACGTATGCGATCTATAAACTCGGCTTTGATTTGCAGATCGATTCTCTGTTGGAGGAGCTGATGTTGCTGATTAACCCGCTCAGCTTTATCCTTCCATTATTCGGGATCGGCCTGTTTCTGAAAGAAAATAAGCAGCGGATCTTTTTGCTGATTGCCAATTTGGTTCTGACTGTAATCTTGATTTCCAACACGATTTTTTACGGCTTTTATATCGATTTTATTACCATCCCTGTTTTATTTCAGGCCAGTAACATGAGCGATATGGGCAGCAGTGTAAAAGAATTGTTCAATCCTCTGTTTATCGCCCTGTTTGCGGATTTGGTTTTTCTTCTGCTGTTTGCCCGAAAAGAGAAACACCCGCAGACAAAAGCCGCATCGAGCACGATCAAACGGTACTATGCAGCTTCCTGCGGCATAATCTTATGCACTCTGGCACTTGCAGAAGTACAGCAGCCAAAGCTTTTGGCACATTCCTTTGACCGGGAAATGCTCGTCAAAAGCATCGGTTTGTTTCAATTCCATATCTACGATACGATTTCTCAGACTGTTAATATAAGTGCGAAAGCATTTGCAGATGAAGACAGCATGACTGCCATCAAAAACTACACAGAGGCTGATTACAGCAAGCCTGATCAAGGCAAATTCGGGCTGGCAAAGGGGCGTAACGTCATCTTTGTGACGCTTGAATCGACCCAAAGCTTCGTTCTGAATGAAAAGGTGAATGGAAAAGAAATTACGCCGTTTATGAATGATTTCATCAAAAAAAGCTATTACTTTGATCATTTCTATCAGCAAACCGAACAAGGCAAAACATCTGATTCAGAATTCATCGTGGCGAACTCGCTGTATCCCTCCCTTAGCGGCGCAGTCTTTTTCACGAAAAGCGACCATCAATTTCATACGATGTACAAATCGCTGAAACAACATGATTATTATTCAGCTGTCTTTCACGCCAACCATAAAACATTTTGGAACAGAGATGTGATGTACGATTCATTTGGGATTGACCGCTTTTTTGATGTTGATGACTTCCATGTCACTCCCGGGACATCAACAGGCTGGGGTTTAAAGGATAAGGAATTTCTAGAGCAGTCAGCCGGAAAGCTGAAAAGCCTGCCGCAGCCGTTCTACAGCAATTTCATCACGTTAACGAATCATTTTCCGTTTGAGATTGATGAAAAGGATCAGCTGATTGATGAATACGATTCAAGCAGCGACCTGCTAAACCGCTATGTGACAACGGTTCGCTATGAAGATGAGGCATTAAAGCATTTTATCAAAAGACTGAAGGACGAAGGCTTATACGAAAATTCGATGATCGTATTTATGGGAGATCATTACGGCATTTCAGAAGCCCATAACGAGGCGATGGCTGAGTTTTTAGGAAAAGAAGAAATCACGCCGTATGACAACGTTCAGCTCCAGCGAGTGCCATTTATCATACATATCCCGGGCATCACCGATCAAAAGCCGGAAACCATCTCTGATGCCGGAGGCCAGGTCGACGTCAGGCCGACACTGATGCATTTGCTAGGCATTGAAACAAAGGGAGATATTCAATTCGGCAATGATTTGCTGTCAAATGACCGCACCCCATTCGCCGTGTTGAGAAACGGCAGTTTTATTACAAACGACTTTGTATATACGAAAAACACGTGCTATAGCCAAAAAACAGGTGAAGTGCTGGAAGACCAGAATGCGTGCCTCCCTTATAAGGAGAAAGCAAACGAAGAGCTGTCTTTCTCTGATAAAATCTTAAACGGCGACCTGCTCCGTTTTTATGAATAAAAAATCCCTCTTTACAGAGGGATTTTTTTACGTTTCAAACATTACTTTACCAGTCAGCTTTGTGTGATAGCCGTTTAAATGAGACAGATTCGCCTTGTATTCCTCAGAGTTCAAAATCTCCTTCACGGCTTTCAGCAGCTGCTCATGTTTTTTCAAAACGACGATATCATATTGTTCTTCGATGAGCGGAATAAAATCTACACTGCCCATATGTGCCGCGTGCTGCGCCCCAATTCCTGCGTCAGCCTGTCCGCTTGAGACTTGTGAAGCGACAGCATAATGATTGCTCACGGTTTCGCCGTATCCCTTTACATCAGCCGGATTCACACCAAGCAAGCCAAGCTGTTCATCAAGGAGCACCCTTGCGCCCGAACCCTTTTCTCTGTTGATTATTTGGATATCGGTCCTTTTCAAGTCTTCCCAGCAGTGAATGTGTTTCGGATTCCCTTTTTGAACATACAGTCCTGCTTTGCGGAGAACGACATTGATCAGACAAAACGGTTCACCAGACAAAATCCGTTTTGCATAAGGCACGTTATATTGTCCTGTTTCCGCATCATACAAATGCAGGCTGACAATGTCACATTTTCCTTGATACATATCAATCAGGCTGTTCAAGCTTCCTTTATATTTACGGAGCGGCGTCTCCAGAATGGCATTCTCCAAATGCTTACTGAGCAGATCCATCGAAATGTCCTGTCCGCTGATCATGACATTCGGGCTGCCATCCGGCTCCCCCTCCTGCATCTGTTTCGGCACTTCAGCTGCAGCAATGGGCTGAGACATTCTCATATTCGATTTATATCGCTTTAGGTCTTCTTCGTCCACACGCATCTGCCTTCCGACGCGGTAAGCAGAGATCATGCCTTTTTTTATCAAATCATAAACGGTCAGCTTTGATACCTTCAGCAGACCTGCAACTTCTTCTATCGTATAGGATGAGTTTTCATTCATCATCATCACTCTCCTATTTTATTATACCGTTTCATTGGAATTAAAAAAACCCACACAACCAAACATAATCAGTTATAATTAGTTATAACTAATTATAAGGGGTGCACTCATGTTTAAAAAGTATTCCATTTTAACAGCAGCCTTAACCGCTTTTCTGCTTGCAGCAGGCTGCTCTGCAAACCAGTCAACAACAGACAGCGAGAATAATGTAACGTTAACCATCTCAGCGGCCGCCAGTGTACAGGATGCACTTGAGGAAATTCAAAAGAATTACAAAAAAGAACATCAAAACATTACAATCCAAGATAACTATGGCTCATCCGGCGCCTTGCAAAAACAGATTTCTCAAGGTGCAGGGGCTGATCTGTTCTTCTCAGCTGCTGAGGATAAATTTCAAAAGCTGGTGGATGATGGGGATATCGCCAAAAAAGACAGCACTGATTTAGTCGGCAATGAAATTGTGCTGGTCGTGCCGAAAAGCGTTGATTCGCCTGTAACTAGCTTCAGCAATCTGGCTCATTCAGAAAAAATCGCCCTCGGAACGCCGGAATCTGTGCCGGCAGGAGCCTACGGGAAAGAATCACTGACAAAGCTGTCTCTATGGGACAAAGTGAAGGATAAAATCGTTTATGGAAAAGACGTTCGCCAAGTTCTTTCTTATGTTGAAACAGGCAATGTAGACGCAGGCGTTGTTTATAAAACAGACGCTCTGATCTCAAAAAAGGTCAAAATCATTGACGAGGCAAAAGCAGATACACACAGCCCGATTGTCTATCCGTTAGGAATTGTAAAAGATACAAAACACCGTAATGAAGCGAAGGAATTTTACGAGTACCTGCAATCTGATGAAGCAATGAAAGTATTTGAGAAATATGGTTTTACTGCTGAGTAGCATAACCGCTTCAGAGTTTTTCACACCTGTTTTGCTTTCCTTTCAGGTGGCGGCAGTTGCCGGAATTGTTGTCATTATTCTCGGAACACTGGCTGGAGCATGGATGTCGCGGGCATCATTTTTCGGAAAAACGGCGCTCGAAACATTTTTTATGCTTCCGCTCGTTCTTCCGCCTACTGTCGTCGGTTTTATCTTGATCGTCATGTTCGGAAAGCACAGTTTTATCGGTCAAGCCATCGAGTGGGTCTTTCAGCAGCCTGTCATTTTCACCTGGTGGGCCGCTGTGATCTCCTCGGCGGTTGTAGCCTTTCCGCTCATGTATCAATCCGCTAAAACTGGATTTGCCGACATTGATCCCGATATACAGGGCGCGGCAATGTTAGACGGCGCAAGCAGATGGAAGGTATTTATCCATATTTCAGTTCCGCTCGCCTATCCTTCATTACTGACCGGAAGCATCCTCAGCCTTGCGCGGGCGCTCGGAGAATTTGGCGCAACACTCATGTTTGCAGGGAACATCCCCGGTGTTACGCAAACACTTCCGACGGCCATTTATGTCGCATTGGATTCCGGAAACAATACCCTAGCCTGGGCGTGGGTCGTCTGTATTGTTGTCATTTCCTTTTTGATGCTGTTTTGCATTCAACAGAAAAAAACACACTAAAAAAACTCCCCGTCTCGGGGAGTTTTTCATTAAAATAGAAGCTCATCGGGATTTGGACCGACACGCTCATCTTTGTTTAACGCGTCAATTTTGTCCATGTCTTCCTGAGACAATTCGAAATCAAAAATATCAGCGTTTTCAATGATACGGTGTTCTTTGATGGATTTTGGGATTGTTACAACTTCATGCTGCAGATCCCAGCGTAAAATGACTTGAGCCACAGATTTATTGTGTTTTTCAGCAATCTGTGTGAGCACTTCGTTGTCCAAAAGCTGTCCCTGCATGAGCGGAGACCACGCTTCCAACTGGATGCCTTGGGCTTTGCAGTAATCTCTTAATTCTTTTTGTGTCAAACGAGGGTGAAATTCTACTTGGTTCACCATCGGTTTGATTTCAGCGTCTTTCAGCAGTTCTTCTAAATGATGAACTTGGAAGTTGCTGACACCGATTGCGCGGATTTTGCCGTCTTTATACAGCTTTTCAAGCGCGCGCCACGTATCTTTATATTTATCTTTGCCAGGCCAGTGGATCAAATATAGATCTAAGTAATCAAGCTGAAGTCTTTCCAAGCTTTTTTCAAAGGCAGCAAGCGTTGTTTCGTAGCCTTGATCTTCATTCCATACTTTTGATGTAATAAAGAGCTCTTCTCTTGCCACACCGGATTCCTTGATCCCGATGCCAACGCCTTCTTCATTTTTGTAGACAGCTGCTGTATCAATGCTGCGGTAGCCGTTTTTAATCGCCGCTTTCACTGATTCAGTCGCTTCACTTCCATTTTCTACTTTAAAAACACCAAGACCGAACCAAGGCATTTCCACTCCGTTATGTAGCTTTACAGTATCCTTTAAACTTGTTGGCACTTGAACATCCACCCTTTCACTGAAATGTAAGCGTCTATATTATCTCACATTCCTCTCAGCCGATACCAATAATACGCTTAAGAACCTCTTTTTGCTTCTTTTTTCATAGCACAGATAAACCTATACGCTATTTTTTCTATTTTAACAATATTGAGATTACAGCTGCATTGAGCAGGGTATGCGTGTAGTGTACCCACATAAAAACAAAGGAGGAAACAAATTGAAACGGATTCGGATCCCAATGACACTTGTGCTTGGTGCCCCTTTGACCATCCCCCCTTTGTCCTTTGCTTCCGCTGAAGAAAACTCCGCTCCTAGCATTTGGGTATTCGAAGACGGAAGCTTTACAAACAAAGGTGATGGCGGCTGGATCAACTGGGCCTTCAGAGGCTGGTTCGACCGGGATGACAGCACTGTCGAAACCCATCGCCCTTA
This sequence comes from Bacillus sp. T17B1, assembly GCF_026796395.1. Lineage (NCBI taxonomy): Bacteria > Bacillati > Bacillota > Bacilli > Caryophanales > Bacillaceae > Bacillus > Bacillus sp. T17B1. Next base: position 9,486 of record NZ_JALAYA010000025.1, on the reverse strand, counting down.
ATAGAGAAAAAAAGCTGGCGATAGGGCGCGCCAGCTTTTTTGCTGCATTTTATTCGCCGCCTTCAAGCATCGCGGCTTCCACATCATTAATGTATTGGCGAAGCTCATGGGAGATGTCCCGGGAAATTTCCCGTTCCTCGAAGAGCGTTTGAATTTCATTTCTGATCGCCTGCACAGCCTTCAGCTTCACCTCTAGCTTCTGATTTTCAAATTGAGCGCTTGATTTCAGCTCATGATGGCTATGCTCCAGCCTGAAAATTAACTGTTTATAAAACGTAATGACAGATAAAAACACTTCTTTATGTTCTTCCGTCTTATGTTTTTCCAAGTGTTCTATCGCTGCTTTTGCCGTTTTCACTCTCGTTGCCCGTATCAATCCCGCTTCATTTAAAATCGACATCTCCGGCTTTTTGTGTTCACCGAAGAAAATCCAATACATCAGCCGCTTGAGTCTTGTTTTTGATAATCCGACTTTAAATGGGTTGCCATACAAAATTTCTAATTCGTTAAACCGTTCTTGCAGTACATTTGCCGTCTCTTCTGGAATGTCTCCCCGCTCCAGCATTTTCACCAGCGCCTCTTGCTCAGCTTTAACCCCTTGCGCACGGACTTTTCGCTCTTGCTTTTTGATCCGATTAGATGATGTATACTGCTGAAAACGAAGATTTTTCATTTTCTCATTGTATTCAGCTATAACCGCAAGAGAGGCTGTTTTGTTTGTATCGTTCATGTCCTCCTTAATCGTTCGGAGAGCTTTTTTAATCAATTTGCGCCTCGCCGTCAGAAGCTTTTCATTTCGTTTCTCGTCCTCTTCTTCTTTTTCAGTCAGAAGCGGCAGGACAACGGTGGCAATGACAAGCGTGCATAAAATGACGCCGGCTGCTAAAAAGAGAATTAGATTTCTTTCCGGGAACGGTGTGCCATCCTCCAGGAAATAAGGAATGGAGAAAGAACCCGCCAGCGTTACAGCTCCGCGCACACCGGAAATCGAGAGTAACAGCGTTGAACGAAGACCCGGTTTATAGATGTTCTGATCCCTATTAAAGAACCATTTGCCATTCCAGAAGAACAGCACCCACAAAAATCTGAGGAGCATTAACGTAAATGTGATGACAAGGATATAACTGATCACCTTCAAGTTGCTGATTGCGGTGTCGTGAAAGATGACAGAAATGACGTCCGGAATCTGTGTCCCGAGAATAACGAAGACCAGACCGTTCAAAATAAATAAAATAATGTTCCACGTACTTGAGGAGACGATTTGCAGTTTGACCATCGTTGATTCCAGACGATCCTGTTCAACCGCATGGGTGATGCCTCCCGCTACAACGGCTAAAATGCCGGAAACGCCGATTTCTTCCGCTCCCAAATAAATGACAAACGGCGTCAGAATTTGAATCAGCATATGCATCGTAACATCCTGCATACCTAAGCGGTGCAGAAATAAGCGAAAGCGGATAATCAAGAAAGAAATGACTACCCCGCACAGCAATCCCCCGAGAGAAATAAATACAAAGCTGACAGCCGCTTGTGCTAATGAAAATGCACCGGTCACTGCAGCTGCGATCGCAAACTTGAAGGCCACCAGACCTGAAGCGTCATTCATCAGCCCTTCCCCTTCAAGCAGTCGAAGAATCCCTTTTGGCATTTTCACTCTTCCTGATAATGCGCTGACAGCGACAACATCAGTCGGTGAAAGAATGGCCGCAAGCCCAAAAGCCGCTGCCAGCGGAATATCAGGAATCATCCAGTGAATCGTGTAGCCTCCTACAATTACAGTCGCAAATACAAGGCCGAGTGCAAGCAATAAAATTGGGGCACGCAAATTCCAAAGTTCCGCCCGCGGCGTTCTCTTCCCATCGTTAAATAGAAGAGGCGCGATAAACAAAACAAAAAACAATTCGGTGTTTAATTCAAAATGAAGCCCCTGTGGAAATGAGGCCGCAAGAATCCCTAACGCCACCTGAATAAGAGGCACGGGAATAAATGGAATAAACCGGTTCACGATATTGGATACCGCAATAATTGTTAATAAAACGAGAACCACTAAAAATATGTCCAAATGCATGACCTCCTTCGTTTCGTGCATGATGAACTCGATGTCTGATTGTCTATAAGAGGCTGAAGATAGGATAGCCTTGCATCCATTATGTGATTTCGCAGGAGTTCTCTCCACACTTGTCTTCTTTTATAGTACCCTTATTTGGGTATTATTTCTCACAATATGCTCATAGAGAACTTTTTTGCAGCAGAGCAAATTCTATGAAAAAAGAGACAGGGAGCTATTCCCTGTCTCTCGTCTTTCTTTATCAACTTTATCATTCATGAAAATTTGTGCCGTCAGTCGTTGCTTTAATGATGCCTGCGCGGATGACAAAATCACCGAAGTGCTCGCCTTCCTCGCGTTCTTTCGCATAACGGGATAGAAGAACGCGCAGCTCGCTTAAAATGTCTTCTTCACCGATGTTTTCACGGTACATTTTGCTTAAACGGCTTCCGTCAAATGCAGCGCCAAGATACATATTATATTTGCCCGGCGCCTTTCCGATAAATCCGATCTCACCAAGCGCATGGCGTGCACAGCCGTTCGGGCATCCTGTCATGCGAATGGTGATTTCCTGATCACGAAGGCCGTTTTCGTCAATAATCTCTTCCACCTTATCTAAAAGGGTCGGCAAATAACGTTCTGCTTCAGCCATTGCCAATCCGCAAGTCGGAAGAGCGACGCACGCCATAGAGCTGCGGCGGAGCGCTGAATGATGCTTGCCGTCAGTGAGTCCGTATTGCTCGATTAACGCACTGATTTCATCTTTTTTATCGTTTGAAACGTTCGCAATAATCAAGTTTTGATTGGATGTCAGACGAAACTCGCCTGTATGAACCTTGGCGATTTCCCGCAAGCCTGTCATCAGTTTATAATCATCGTAATCCGTGACACGGCCGCCTTCGACAAACAGTGTAAAATGCCATTTATCCTCAATGCCTTCCACCCAGCCGTAACGGTCTCCGTTATGGTCGAAGTGATATGGCTTCGCTTCTTCCAGGCTCCAGCCGAGACGGTTTTCCAATTCTTCTTTTACGGTTTCTAAACCGAGGCGGTCAACCGTGTATTTGAACCGCGCATTTTTGCGGACAGAACGGTTTCCGTAATCACGCTGAATCGTAATCGTTTTTTCAGCAACGTCATACATTTGCTCAGGACGGCAGAACCCAATCACCTTTGCTAATTGCGGATATGTCGCTGTGTCGCCGTGCGTCATTCCCATACCGCCGCCAATCGCCACGTTAAAACCAATCAGTTTGCCATCTTCAACAATCGCAATGAATCCAAGGTCTTGGGAAAAGACGTCAATATCATTAGACGGCGGAACTGCAATACCGATTTTAAATTTCCGCGGCAGATAGAGCGGTCCGTACATTGGCTCGACTTCTTCCTCGGGCGTGCCGGCCACTCTTTCCTCATCTAGCCAAATTTCATGATATGCTCTCGTCCGCGGCAGCAGATCATCACTTAATTTTTTAGACCACTCGTATACCTCAGAGTGGATTTCAGACTGATAAGGATTCGATGCGCACATGACGTTGCGGTTTACGTCTCCGCAGGCTGCGATCGTATCCAAAAGAGCTGAGTTGATCGCCTGAATGGTTTTCTTCATGTTCCATTTCAGAATCCCGTGCATTTGGAACGTTTCACGTGTCGTCAGTTTTAATGTGCCGTTCCCGTATTTCTGAGAAAGGTCATCCATGACAAGCCATTGCTCAGAGGTTGAAACGCCTCCTGGCATCCGCACGCGCAGCATAAACTGATATGCAGGCTCAAGCTTTTGCTTTTGGCGTTCATTGCGAAGGTCACGGTCATCCTGCAAATAACTGCCGTGGTGTTTCATCAGGCGGTTGTCATCATCCGGAATTCCGGCACTGATCCGATCCAGCATGACTTCTTTCAGTGTACCGCGCAAATAATCACTTTCTTTTTTAATGCGTTCAACATCACTTGGAGAGCCGTCCGGTGCTTTTAAGATTTTGGTCACCATGTTGAAAAACTCCTTTCAAGTCAAATCAGTATACATCACGCTGATAGCGTTTCTGCTGCTGCATGTCGGCAAGATAAGCTTCCGCTTCATCGCGGCTCATATTGCCTTCTTTCTCGATAATATCAAGCAATGTGTGATGGACGTCATGCGCCATGTGCTTTTCATCGCCGCAAATGTAAACAGCCGCGCCTTCTTGAAGCCATTCGAACAATTCTGCGCTCTGTTCAAGCATGCGGTGTTGCACATATACTTTTTCTTCCGTATCACGCGAGAACGCCACATCCATTTTTGTCAGCACACCGTCTTTGAGCCAATTTTGCCACTCTGTCTGGTAAAGGAAATCTGTCACAAAGTGCTGATCGCCAAAGAACATCCATGCTTTCCCTTCTGCTCCCGTCTCCTCACGCTCCTGCATAAAGGAACGGAACGGAGCGACGCCTGTCCCAGGGCCGACCATGATAATCGGTGTTTCAGGATCATTCGGAAGCTTAAAGTTTTGATTATGCTGGACATAAACCGGCAGTGTATCTCCCGGCTGCAGACGCTCCGCGCATAAAATTGAGCAGACGCCTTTTCGCTCACGGCCGTGCGCATCGTAACGGACTGCGCCGATCGTTACATGCACTTCATCCGGATTTGCGGTTAAACTGCTCGCAATCGAATAGAGACGGGCCGGCATTTTTCGCAGAATTGAAACAAACTCCTGCGCCGATACACTGAACGGGCCATAATCACGAATGAGATCAAGCAAATCGCGCCCTTCAAGATACGCTTTTACATGATCCTCATTTCCCAGAGCTAAAAGCTCTTTAAGCTCATTGCTCCCAGACAGCCGGGCTGCCTGTTCAAGAAGCGGTTTTGTGAGAACAGTAATCTCATAGTGAGAAATCAGCGCTTCTTTCAGCGGGCGGACATCACCTTGCTTATTAAGCGTCACAATTTCTTCCGGGTCCCAATTCATCTCCTTAAGCAGATGCTCGACAAGCTCCGGATCGTTTTCCGGATAGACGCCGAGGCTGTCACCAGGCTCATAAGTCAGGCCAGATCCTTCAAGAGACAGCTCCACATGGCGTGTTTCTTTATTTGATCCGCGGCCGTTCAAATTTAAATTTTCTAACACTTCAGCCCGAAACGGGTTTGTTCTGGAATACGAAGACTCACCGGTTTGAGGCGCTTCTGCCGGCGCAGGCGCTGCACTTCCGCCCTCAGCTTCACTTAAGCCATCAAAAACGCTTTCCAGCCATTCGGCAGCCGGCTCATCATAGTCAAGATCGCAATCAACGCGCGGAGAAATTCGTTTTCCGCCGAGTTCTTCTAAGCGCTGATCAAATTCTTTTCCTGTCTGGCAGAAAAATTCGTACGAGCTATCACCAAGCGCCAAAACAGAAAAACGAAGATCTTCAAGCTTAGGCGCCCGTCTACCATGCAGAAATTCATGAAACGACAGCGCGTTATCTGGCGGATCGCCTTCACCGTGCGTACTGACGACGATCAAAAGATTATTTACTTTCTTCAGCTGATTCGGCTTAAAATCGCTCATGGATGAGACAGTTACTTGAAAACCGCGCTGTTCAAGCTGCTTGCCGGCATTTTCTGCAAGCCCCTGTGCATTTCCCGTCTGTGAACCGTAAAGAATGGTCACTTCTTTTGAAACGGCTGGTGCCGCCGCTTCTGCAGAAACAGCAGCCGCTAGCGCCCCCGCTGTTTCTTGGGCGGAAACAGATTGCGCGGATAAATATCCGCTCAGCCAGATTTTTTGAGATTCGGTCAAGGTTGGCAGAAGGCGGTTAAGGAGCTCTGCCTGCTCCTGATTAAACGGACTGTTCAATACCTGAAGTTGCAACGTATCCACCTCACAAAGTTATAAACTGATCGAAAATTGCATCTAATTGAACTTTACCGGAATACTAGACTTAAGTAAAATATATTTACATGATGATAACTATTAAGAATCCTAATGATAAAACGGTTATGTTTCATTTTTATATAGAAAAAAGAGAAGGCCTCCCTTCTCTTCATTCAGCATTCTGATATAAGTGAGGCGGCACAGCTGTTACAAACGGACTGGCTTCACCAGTATAAAATACCATCAGCATATGCATTGCTCGTGTGCAGGCAGTGTATAACAGCCTGCGATCGTGCTCTGTTTGATAATGTTCTTCTGATGCATCATAGACAAGCACTGCGTCAAACTCAATTCCCTTCGCTAAATACACTGGAATGACACAAACTCCCTTTTGGAATGTTTGATTTTCTTTATGAATCAGGCGAACATCTATATATTCGCTCATGTGAGCATGCGCCTGTATACATTGCTGCGCAGTCTTGCAAATGACGGCTATCGTTTCGTGCCCTTGCTTCTTGAGCCGGTCAATTTCTTGCGTGATTTTTTGACAAAGGTCCTCACGTCCTTCGGTTTTAAAAACGAGAGGCATTTCCCCGTTTCTGTTAAAAGGCTCAATATCCGCTCCGTCCTGAAGCATTGCTTTTGTTAACTCGACAATCTGCCTTGTCGATCTGTACGTTCTCTTTAAGCGGACATATTCAGCCCGCTCTCCTTCAAAGCATGCATCCATACGCTTCACGCCAAGTATGGCATGGGCATAGATGGACTGATTAACATCACCGAGCACCGTCATGCTGGCAAACGGAAAAATAGTTCTCATGTAAGCCATCTGAAACGGTGAATAGTCTTGGGCTTCGTCGATAAAAAGATGTTTGATCTTCGTATTTTTCTTTCTGCCTTCAATCAGATCCTGAATATAAAGAAACGGTGCCGCATCCTCATAGAGCAATTTATTTTCCGCAAATGCCACTCGGGTCAGCTCTCCTATCATTGCCGTATCCTCATGCTGAAATTTCCCTTCCCAGCCAGAAAACAACTGCAGATACAGCTGTGTAACATCAAGAAATGCAAGGAGTCTGACTGCCTGTTTGAGCGGTTTGAAGGCCTTTTTCACAATGATGGCGGCAAGCAGCTGCTGCTCTCTTTGATAATCGTTAAATGTACTCTCACTGAACTGTTTCCTTTCCTGCAGTTTTTTGTACACGTCCAAGTAATCCTCTTTATCGAGCAGCTCAGCTTCCTGAACGACCCAATCCTTACGCCGTTCCTTTTTCTCAAGCTTGTTCAGCTCACTCAGCAGCCACCTCGCCGTTTGCTCCATCCTGTTTGGAATGGACTGGCCTTGATCCAGTGAATAAAAATAGGATTGAATTTGTTCCTTTGTGATCAGTTTTTGTCCGCGGAAGATGATATTTTTAAAGATCATCCCCTCATAGGACAGACGGCTGACGTATTCATCAATGAATTGCTGAAAAGATAATCCCGCCTTCCATGTAATTGCCGAAAGTCTTGAAGGGAAATCGCCACCCTTTTTTTCGGCCAGGCAATATTCGAGCTGATCAAAGGCGCTCTCACATTGAAACTTGCGGCCAAGCCGATGCTCAATATATTCCTGAAACGTCGCCTGCTCCATATTCTCTTCTCCTAACTCAGGCAAAACAGAGGAGACATAGCTGTTAAATAAGAAGTTAGGAGAAAATAAAACGATTTGTCCGGCATCAATGACGCCGCGGTGCCTGTATAACAAATAAGCAACACGTTGAAGCGCTGCCGATGTTTTTCCGCTCCCAGCCGCTCCCTGCACGATCAGAAATTTGCTTTTTTCATTACGGATAATCTGATTTTGTTCTTTCTGAATCGTAGACACGATGTTTTTCATTTGGGTATCAGACTGATGGCTTAATACTTCTTGCAGCATTTCATCGCCAATCGTCATATCAGTATTAAACATCGCCTTAAGAGCGCCGTTTTTGATGATAAACTGGCGTTTCAGCACCATCTCCCCTTCTATCGTTTCGCCGGGCACTTCGTAATCCGCTTTTCCTGGGGAATAATTGTAGTACATACTTGATATTGGCGCCCTCCAGTCATAGATCAGAAATTGTTCCTCCTTCTCATCCATACAAGAAGCTAAACCGATATAAATTCGCTCTGCCTGCTCCTCACCGTTTTCAATGAAATCAATCCGGCCGAAATAAGGCGATGCTTTTAATTGATGAATTCGTTTGAGCTGCTGATCCAGACGCCGATGATTCCGTTCCCGATCAGACAGCAGCTCTGCCTGCTGCTTAATGCTTGCCATCGTTTCAACCGCTTCATGGGTATCATCAAGATTAACCGTAACATCCTCCCAAAAGCTTTTTCTTAATCCGATAATGTCATGCTTTAACCCGCCTGCAGACGTTTCAAGTAACCGCTCTTTTTTGCCGAGCTCCTGCAGCACCTCATCTATTCTCGACTGCTCTTCCTTCCATTCCTTATCCTGTTGATTCATGAACGGCACCTCCAGAAAATAGTTGACAAACATAGATGAAATGCTATATAATATAATTGGATACGTATAATAAATATATAATAAAAGCTGACAAATACAATTTATCTTAGCACATTCACCCAATCTTAATCAAGGTTTGGGTTATTTATATGCAAAAAAACCGATTTCAATTTGAAATCGGTTTTTTTATTGTTAGTTATCTAAACGAAAAGAACGGTTTGGCAGCTTCCAATTAAACATATAAGAACAAACGCGGCAAACAACGAGCACGAAAAACAGAACGTACAAGCCAAATGAGTTTCCAAGCCAGCCCAAGCCAACGATTAAACCGCCGAGAGCCGCCCAGACTGCATAAATTTCTGCTTTCAGCACAAGCGGTTTGCGTCCGGCCAGAAGATCACGAATGATTCCGCCGCCGCTTCCCGTCAGCACCGCAGCCACGATGACGGCACTAAGCGGATGGCCCATTTTGACGGCATACAGTGCGCCTTGGATGGCGAAGGCTGCGAGACCGATCGCATCTGATAAATTGCCCCACTTGTTCCAATGCTTCAGCAGCAGCTTCGGAAACAAAAATACAATCGTAATGGATAAGATTGCAATTCGAAAGTACGCTCCCTGCTCCCATAATGCTGACACCGGAACACCGATCAGCAAATTGCGGATCGCTCCGCCTCCAAAAGCTGTGACAATCCCTAATATATAAACTCCTAAAATATCATACTCCTCTTCCATCGCAACAATTGCGCCGCTGACTGCAAACGCAATGATGCCAATCACACTAAGCAGCTCCCAAGCCATTCTGATGACTCCCTTTATATGTTTGTTAAATTTTCTGACGACCTCTAGATTTTATAATCGCTCAATCGTAAAATCAATAACATTTTCACGATAAAAAAAGATAAATGTAGAGGGTAAATGTAGAGGGAATACCGCCAATGCTGATGGATATGAGTTTTCGAGATGAGAAAAAGCGCCCGGCATATGAAGTGCACCCCAAATTTTAGACACAGTCTAAAATTTGGAGGTGCTTTTTCTTTTGGCTAAATTTAAAAACGAAGAAAAAATCAACGCGGTCTTACGCTATATAAACGGCAACGAGAGTTTGCTTG
>NZ_JALAYA010000024.1:0-122834 GCF_026796395.1 Bacillus sp. T17B1 | reverse complement strand
CTTGACAGGGGTAAGACCAAACAAGCGGTCTTTCTTTTTATCGGAAATAGCTGATCAATAATCCGATCGAGAGCAGGAATCCGAAAAATGTATTCGTTTGGGCTGTTGATTTCATTGCCACAATCATATTCATCGGCATTTCTTTTTGGACGAAGCCCTTTACTGCCTGAACCGGCTTAGGCACGCTCAAAAAGACGACAAACAGCCACGGGCTTGCAGCACCGGTAATAACCAGGCCGACAACCCAGATATAAGCGACAGCAAACGACGCAGCCAAGAGAGTGACAGCCCCCTTATGCCCCATTAAAATGGCCAATGTTTTGCGTCCGCCTTTTTTGTCCTCTTCAATATCGCGAATGTTGTTTGACAGGTTAATCGCGCCGACAAGAATCGCAATCGGGATCGAAATCAAAATGCTTTGCGTGTTGATCATATCTGTCTGAATGAAAAACGAAATCAGCACAAACACCGACCCCATGCAAATGCCTGAGAATAACTCACCGAACGGCGTGTACGCAATCGGCAGCGGCCCGCCTGTATACAGGTAGCCGATCGCCATGCCGACAAGGCCGATCAGAGCGAGCCACCAGCTGCTGCTTGCGCAAATATAGACGCCGAGCAAAATGGCAATCCCGTATGAGGCGAGAGCGAGTTGCAAAATCGTCTTAGGCTTCATTCCGTGGCGTACAATCGCACCTCCGATTCCGACAGATTCTGCTGTATCTAGCCCGCGTTTAAAATCGTAGTATTCATTAAATAAGTTCGTCGCGATCTGGATCCATAAACAAGAAAACAGCATAGCCAGAAACAATAGCAGATCAACCTTCACATAAAACATCGCCAAAACCGTTCCGAGCAGCACAGGCACAAACGATGCGGTTAACGTATGAGGTCGGGTTAATTGCCAAAGGATCTGCCCCATGCTTTCTTTTTCCGGCGCTGTCTGGCCCTCACCCTTATTTGTTTGGTTCATCTTCCTCTTCCTTTCTATTAAAAGGCTTACTTTTTTCAGCCGGCAGCTTGATAAAACTCCTTTTGCTTCCTTATCTATCATAATGACTTCTCCCTCATTTCACAAGATACCGCAAGAAGGCGTTTTCTTTCCTATTATACGCTTTCTGCCCCGATTTCATTAGGTTTCTGCTTTTACCTGAACAAACAGGTACAGAAAAATTTTTTTAAGTGCAATATGTTTTTTAAAAGTTAAGAAAGATCTTTTGTCTCCCTTGATCTTTTCCTTTTATGAATCAGCCCAAGCTCTTGCAGGCATAAAGATTCATTTTCAAAAGAAGCCGCCGATATATTAATCTGAGGGAGATTAGCAAAAAAACGAAACTTTTTGAGCATCTGATCGTCAAATACTCATGTGATTGTCGAAAAAACGGGAAGGGAATTTTTGAGATGCTGCAATTGATGAAACAGCTGTATGAAAAACCCGCTGTCAAGTGGACATGTCATACAGGATTTTATTTGATGATACTGCTTGTTTTGTTTTTTATGTATGGTTTTCACACCGCGAATACCGGTTCATATATTTATAACGATTTCTAATTGGAGAGAGAATAATGATGAAACTTTTACATGCTATTCAAACACATGCGGAATCTTATCCGCAAACCGTTGCCTTCCGCTCTCAAGGCCAGTCGCTCACGTATCAGGAATTATGGGAGCAGTCTGACCGCGCGGCTGTCGCGATCCAAAAACGCATTTCCGGAGAAAAGAAATCCCCTATCCTTGTGTACGGCCATATGGAGCCGCACATGATCGTTTCCTTCTTAGGGAGCGTTAAAGCGGGACAGCCTTATATTCCGGTTGATCTGTCCATACCGTCCGAGCGGATTGCGAAAATTATCGAAAGCTCTGGAGCAGAATTGCTGATCCATACAGCCGGACATCCCATTGACAAAGTTAGCCAGCAGATTCAGACGGTTTCAGCAGAAGAACTGCTGGAAAACGCAGACGGCTCTGTCAGCCAAGATCAATGGGTCAAGGAACACGAGACGTTTTATATCATTTACACTTCCGGAAGCACAGGAAATCCAAAAGGCGTTCAGATTTCCGCTGCGAATCTTCAAAGCTTCACAGACTGGATTTGTGCAGACTTTCCAGTCAACGGAGGAAAAACATTTTTAAATCAAGCGCCGTTTTCATTTGATTTATCTGTCATGGATCTGTATACGTGCCTTCAATCAGGCGGGACTTTACACTGCGTGACAAAGGATGCGGTGAATAAGCCGAAAATCTTATTCGAAGAGCTGAAAAAGTCCGGGCTGAATGTCTGGACATCAACTCCTTCCTTTGTGCAGATGTGCCTGATGGATCCGGGTTTTTCACAGGACCTGATGCCTGAAGCGGACACATTTATGTTTTGCGGAGAGGTTCTTCCGGTTTCTGTTGCAAAAGCGCTGCTTGAGCGTTTTCCGAAAGCAAAAATCTTTAATACGTACGGTCCGACTGAAGCGACAGTGGCTGTCACATCTGTTGAAATTACGGATGACGTCATCAGCCGCAGCGAATCTCTTCCAGTGGGCTTCGCCAAGCCTGATATGAACATTTTCATTATGGATGAACAGAGACAGCCGCTTCCTGATGGAGAAAAAGGAGAAATCGTCATTGCAGGGCCGAGCGTAAGCCGAGGCTACCTTGGTGAGCCAGAGCTGACGGAGAAAGCGTTTTTCTCTTATGAGGGCCAGTGGGCATACCGGACTGGCGATGCTGGCTATATCCAAGATGGTCAGATTTTCTGCCAAGGGCGTTTGGATTTCCAAATTAAACTTCACGGCTACCGAATGGAGCTGGAGGAAATTGAGTTCCATGTCAGACAATCTCAGTACGTTCGCTCTGCTGTCGTGATCCCATATCAGCCAAACGGAACAGTTGAATACCTGATCGCTGCTATTGTGCCTGAGGAGCATGAGTTCCAGAAGGAATTCCAGCTGACAAGCGCCATTAAAAAAGAGCTTGCCGCTTCCCTTCCGGCGTATATGATCCCGAGAAAATTCATTTATCAGGACCACATTCAAATGACGGCTAACGGCAAAATTGACCGGAAACGCATCGGCGAAGAGGTTCTTGTATGACGCCCTACAGCTCGTTTTTATTCTTTATACTGCTTGGCATTCTTCTTCTGCCGACGATCATTCTCGGCTTGAACGGAAAAAGATTTCAAGCATACAACATGTTCATGTCTATCATTATATTGGCTATCATTTTTTCGCACGATTTACACGGGGTCATCGCACTGTGTCTGTTTACGATATGGCAGGTGCTTTTGATCAGCGGTTATCTGGCGTACCGGCAGAAAGCGAACAGCGGCTTTGTCTTTTGCGGAGCTGTTATCGCGTCGATTCTGCCTTTATTTCTGTCAAAAATATGGCCGTTTCTTTCACATCCGCAGCCGCATCATCCGCCACATAACCTGATCACCTTCTTAGGAATTTCGTATTTAACCTTTAAAGGCGTTCAGCTGATTATGGAAGCAAGAGACGGCCTGCTAAAAGAACAGCTGCCGCTGCACCGCCTATTGTATTTCATCCTGTTTTTCCCGACGATTTCCTCCGGTCCGATCGACAGATATCGCCGGTTCGTCAAGGATGAACAGAAGGCTTGGACGAAAGAAGAATACGCGGACTTATTGTATACAGGGATTCATAAAATCTTTATCGGATTCCTATACAAATTTATTATCGGCTACGCAATCAACACCTACTTCATCATGAATCTTCCAGCAATTACGCACAATAAGATTCTTGGGAACCTGCTGTACATGTACGGCTACAGCATGTATTTATTCTTTGATTTCGCCGGCTACACGATGTTTGCCGTCGGGGTCAGCTATATGATGGGCATTAAATCACCGGAAAACTTTAATAAACCGTTTATCAGTAAAAACATTAAAGATTTCTGGAATCGCTGGCATATGTCTCTGTCATTCTGGTTCAGAGATTATGTGTTCATGAGATTCGTATTTTGGATGACAAAGAAAAAGTGGATCAAAAACCGTATGGCCGTTTCAAACCTCGGGTATTTCCTGCTGTTTATGCTGATGGGGGTTTGGCACGGGCTTGCGCCGCAATATATCATCTACGGCCTCTATCACGCCGTGCTGATGACGTGCTACAACTTTTTCGAGAAGTGGAATAAGAAATACAAATGGCTTCCGTCCAACCGCTGGACAACCATTCTTGCGGTTGTGATCACGTTCCACTTCGTTTGCTTAGGATTTTATATTTTCTCAGGAAAACCATTTCATCACCACCATTAAAGGAGATTAGAAAGCTATGGAATTTAAACAAGAGGTATTAGACGTTTTAGCAGAGGTTTGCCAGGATGACATCGTAAAGGAAAATCCTGATATTGAAATTTTTGAAGAAGGTTTGCTTGATTCTTTTGGAACAGTAGAATTGCTGCTTGCGATTGAAAATCGTTTTGATATTTTAGTGCCGATCACTGAGTTTGATCGGGATGTTTGGAATACGCCTAACAACATTGTAAATCAGCTGTCTGAGTTGAAATAATGAAAAAGCGTTTTTTCGGTCCAATTATTTTGGCGTTTATTCTTTTCGCAGGCGCCATCGCAATTCCATCTTCATGGCTGACAGGCTTCATCACAGATAAGCGGGTGAAAGAGTCAGCAACCGCCTTGAATCCGAGTATGTTTCAAGGGCTATATTTACAAAATCAAATGCTCAAAGATCCGTCATATCTTCCGATTTACGGGTCTTCTGAGCTTTCCAGGCTGGACGAGTTTCACCCATCTAATTATTTTGAAGTAAACAATGAGGGGTTCACGCCATACCTTGTCGGCAAAGGCGGATCTCAGTCATTGATTCATTCCTTAAACTTCGCTGCCCATATGGATCAGCTGAAGGGCAAAAAAATCGTATTCATCGTGTCTCCGCAATGGTTTATTAAGGGCGGGTCTGATGAGCAGCATTTCGCGCCGAACTATTCTGCGCTGCAAGGGCTTGATTTGGCATTTAACGAACAGATCAACCCTGACGTGAAAAAGAAAATAATGAAACGCATGCTGCGCTTTAAAGCCGTGCAAAACGATGCCATTCTTTCTGAGCTATACAAAGCAATGGTAAACGGCCAGACGTGGAAAGTGAACGCGCTGAAGCCGGCCGCAAAAGTATATTACAGCATGCTCGAAAAGAAAGACCTGTATTATTCAACGACGGAATCATCCGGGCCAAAGCGTTATATCTCTCAGTCTGTAAAGGATAAGTCATGGTCTGAATTGAATAAGCTCGCAGATCAATCAGGCAAACGCCACTCTGGGTCTAACGATTTTTACATTGACAATCCTGTTTATAAAAAGCTAAAGCCGAAAGTGCCCAAGCTGAAAGGGAAAAACAAAGGAAGATCGTATGCAGTGTCACCGGAATACGGCGATTTTGAAATGATGCTTGATATCCTGAAGGATGCGGGTGCAAAGCCTATGTTTGTCACCATCCCTGTTAACGGAAAGTGGTACGACTACACTGGCTTCCCGAAAAAAGGACGTACTGATTATTACCAAAAGGTGAATAAACAGATCAGAGCGAAGGGCTTCCAGGTTGCTGATTTCTCAAAGCATGAATACGATCCGTATTTCATGAAAGACACCATTCACATCGGCTGGAAAGGCTGGGTGTATGTCGATAAAGCTATTGACGAATTTTATAAAACCGGAAAAGTCTCATCATCCTGAGCATCTCATAGGACGCGGCTGTATATTTCCTGCTAAAATTTGAAATAGTAAAGGAATCACAGCCAACTGAATAAGAGGTGTTTCATCAATGAGGTTGACAGGCAATACGGTTTTAATTACAGGGGGTTCAGCTGGCATCGGGCTTGAACTGGGCAAGCGCCTGCTGGAACTCGGCAATGAAGTTATCATTTGTGGACGCAGCCAAGCCCGGCTTACAGAAGCGAAGCAGCAGCTCCCAAACATCCATACAAAGCAATGTGATGTTTCAGACCGTTCGCAGCGGGAAGCATTGTATGAATGGGCTTTAAAGGAATTTCCGAACCTGAATGTTCTCATTAACAACGCCGGCATTCAAAAGGAAATTGACTTCAAAAAAGGGACGGAAGAGCTTTTTGTGGACGGAGATGAAATTGAGCTTAATTTCCAAGCGCCTGTCCATTTATCAGCCCTTTTCACGCCTCATTTGACGAAGCAGCCAGAGGCAGCAATCGTTCAGGTCACATCCGGGCTTGCATTTAACCCGTTAGCTGTTTACCCGGTGTACTGCGCAACGAAAGCGGCGCTTCACTCGTTCTCGCTTACACTGAGACACCAGCTCCGTGACACGAGCGTAGAAGTGATTGAAATGGCACCGCCTATGGTTGACACGGGCTTAAACCAAAAATCACGCGATAAACAAGGTCTGACATACCGCGGCATTTCAGCTGAAGAATATGTGCAGTATTTCTTGGACGGCTTGAAGGAAGGCAAACTAGAGATTACAAATGAACGTGTTGAAGGTCTTCGAAATGCCACTCGGTCCGATTATGACAGGGTGTTCGAACAAATGAACACGCAGGAGAATTGATTTCTCCTGCTTTTTTCTTATGAATCTCTTACAAATTTGAGTAAACCTATTGCGAATATTTGTTGAAGGTATACAATAGAATATAAATTATTTTCAAATAAGTTTGATAATATAAACAATTTAACAGCAGGGAGATTGACCATGACTAAACAAACAATTCGCGTTGAATTGACATCAACAAAAAAACCGAAACCAGATCCAAATCAGCTTTCGTTCGGAAGAGTGTTTACAGACCACATGTTTGTAATGGACTATGCGGCGGATAAAGGATGGTACGATCCAAGAATCATTCCTTATCAACCCATATCAATGGATCCGGCCGCAATGGTATATCACTACGGCCAAACCGTGTTTGAAGGGTTAAAGGCCTACGTGTCAGAGGATGACCATGTCCTGCTTTTCAGACCGGAAAAAAATATGGAACGCCTGAATCAATCAAACGACCGGCTCTGCATCCCGCAAATTGATGAAGAACAGGTTCTGGAAGGCTTAAAACAGCTTGTTGCGATCGACAAAGACTGGATTCCGAATGCAGAGGGCACGTCCCTTTATATCCGTCCGTTTATCATCGCAACCGAGCCTTTCCTCGGTGTTGCAGCATCTCATACGTATAAGCTCTTTATCATTCTTTCTCCGGTCGGCTCTTATTACAAAGAAGGCATCAAGCCGGTCAAAATCGCTGTAGAAAGTGAATTTGTGCGTGCGGTAAAAGGCGGAACGGGAAATGCCAAAACCGCAGGGAACTACGCTTCAAGCTTAAAAGCGCAGCAGGTGGCTGAAGAGAAAGGATTTTCTCAAGTTCTCTGGCTGGACGGCATTGAGAAGAAATACATCGAAGAAGTCGGAAGCATGAACATCTTCTTCAAAATCAACGGTGAAATCGTAACGCCGATGCTAAACGGAAGCATTCTGGAAGGCATTACGCGCAATTCAGTTATCGCCTTGCTTAAGCATTGGGGCCTTCAAGTTTCAGAACGGAAAATTGCGATCGATGAGGTCATCCAAGCCCATAAAGACGGCATCCTTGAAGAAGCCTTCGGAACTGGTACAGCAGCTGTAATCTCCCCAGTCGGCGAACTGATCTGGCAGGATGAAACACTTTCGATCAACAACGGTGAAACAGGTGAAATCGCCAAAAAACTATATGACACGATTACAGGCATTCAAAAAGGCGCCGTCACAGACGAATTCGGATGGACGACCAAGGTTGCAGCGCTGACTGAAAGCAAGTAAGAAACAAGCCGGCCACTGAGGGCCGGCTTTTTTTACGCTTCAATTTTGTTAAAAAACTGCGGCAGATGTGCTTTGTGTGCCTCCAGCATTTCGTCTAAAATCTGCTTAGCCACAGTGTCGGACGGAACGAGCGGGTTAATCGTCATGGCGAGGAGCGCTGTTTGGTAATCACCTGTGACCGCCGCTTCTGCCGCGACACGTTCAAAGGATTTGATTTGCTGGACGAGGCCCCGGACAGACACCGGCAAGTCGCCGACAGCAATTGGCTGAGGGCCGTTTTTCGTCATCACGCAGTTCACTTCAACCGCGGAATCGTCTGGGATACTGGCTATTGCTCCGTTATTCATCGTGTTCACCGGCTGAATGTCGTGTGTATCATTGTAAATGGAGCTAATTAAATTACATGCTGCATCGCTGTAATAAGCACCGCCCCGCTTTTCCAGCTGCGGCGGCTTGATCGCCAAATTTGGATCCTTATAAAGCTCGAACAGCTCTTGCTCTACCTTTTGCACCACTTCAGCACGAGTGCCTTCCGTTTGTGATGCTTCAAGCTCGTGTTCGAACATTTCTTTTGTTTTGAAATAGTAGCGGTGATAGCCGCAAGGGATCATGTCGAGAGCTTTTAAGAATTCTGGCTCCCACTCAGCTCCGGAGATGTTTTTCATTGTCATCGCGTTTTTCGGATCACCCATCGCTTCAATGACTTTATCCTTCACGCTGACGCCGTCTAAGAAGACATCCAGTCCGAACACCATATGATTCAGTCCGGCGAATTGGACTTCTACGCGGTCCACATCTACATGAAGCGCTTTGGCTACGCCCATTTTGATGCCGATTGGAACGTTACAGAGACCGACGACTTTCTTCAGGTTGGAGTAGCGAAGCAAGGCTTCCGTCACCATGCCGGCAGGGTTTGTGAAATTGACGAGCCATGCGTTCGGACAGAGGTCTTCAATGTCCTTTGCGATCTCAAGTATGATAGGAATCGTGCGCAATCCTTTAAACAGACCTCCCGGGCCATTCGTTTCCTGGCCGATGACACCGTATTTTAATGGAATGCGCTCATCCTTGGCTCTCGCCTGCAACAGTCCGACCCGGAATTGAGTCGTCACAAAGTCTGCATCTTTCAGCGCCTCCCTCCTGTCCAAAGTGAGGTGAATGTCGATCGGGACACCGGCTTTTTCAACCATCCGCTTGGCGAGCGTGCCGACAATGTTCAATTTTTCCTCGCCTTCAGGAATATCAACGAGCCATAATTCACGAACAGGAAGCTCATCATACCGTTTAATCAACCCTTCTACGAGCTCGGGCGTATAGCTTGAACCTCCGCCAATCGTTACAATCTTCAATCCTTTTGTCATATGCTTGCTCCCCTTTGCTCGGTGATTTTTCCATATAACTCAATGATCTCCGCCGCAAGATCCTTCACTGTCATTGCATTCATTAAATGATCCTGTGCATGCACCATCAGAAGCGTCATTTCCGTTTTTTCTCCGCCCGCTTCATTTTGAATCAGCTCTGTCTGATAATGATGGGCTTTTGATAATTCTTCTGCCGCGTCTTGAAGCTTTTTCCGCGCTTCTTCTGCGTCACCGCTTTTGGCAGCGGCAATGGCCTCCATTGCGGAGCTCCTTCCGTTTCCTCCGTGAAGGATAATCTGAAATATGATTTGCTCCATTTTTTCATTCACGCGATACACTTCCTTTCTCTACAGAGCAGCTTCTTTGCCATCTGATGCTGCAGGCGTTTGGACCAGCTCCAAATCGGTTTCTTCTTTCAGCTTCTGTTTATCCCACATTCTGAAGAACGGATAGTAGACAACAAAGGATACGGCGATATTAATGGCTTGCATGACCGCGCCTGAAACTTTCCCCCCTGTCGCCAAATAGCCTGAAAAGATTGGCGGCATGGTCCACGGCACTGCGATCCCCGCCGGTTTGGCGACAAGTCCGGTGCTCATTCCGATATAAGTGAGTGTCAGTGTGATAAGCGGTGTGATGATAAACGGAAGTAAAAGCATCGGGTTCATGACGATCGGCATTCCGAAAATAATCGGTTCGTTAATATTGAAGATGGCCGGGCCGATCGCAAGCTTTCCGAGCTGCTTCATTTGTTTGCTTCGGGCGCGCAGGAACATCGTGACAACCAGTGCCAAAGTTGCGCCGCTTCCGCCGATATTGATCCAGATTTCGAAAAATTGCTGGGTGAAAATGTTTGGCATTGCCTCACCAGCTTGGAAGGCGATCCGGTTGGCATCCATGGCACCATACCAAATCGGTGCCATGACGCCGCCGACAATGTTAGCGCCGTGAAGACCGCAGGCCCATAAAAGCATTTTCACAGCTTCTGCGACAAGGCTTCCCCCGAGGCTTCCTCCCAGAATGGAAAGCGGGGTTCCGAGTAAAACGCTTACAATATTATGAAGGCTTTCAAACGGTGTCGCTTCAACAATCAGCCGGGCTGCCCAAATCAGAAAGATGACGGCAAAGCCGGGGATTAACGCGACAAATGACTTGCTGACTGCCGGCGGAACGCCATCCGGCATTTTGAAGACCAAATTGCGCTGGACAATGAGACGGTAAATCTCTGTCGACAGCATGGCGATAATCATGGCGACAAACAGGCCTTTGCTTCCCATCAGCGAGAGCGGAATCCCGCCGCCGACCATGATTTCTTTGGTCGAACCATCAGGCATAAATGGCACTTGATACGGTGTCGCTAGCAAAAATGCCGCTAGGGAAATGGCTCCGGCCGACAAGGCATCAACGCCATATTTCTCGGCGAGCCGGTAGGCGATGCCGAACGCGGCGACAAGACCCATAATTTCAAAGGTGGCGTCAACTGGGTAGGCCAGTTTTTCAGACCAAGAGCTGCCAAACGTTTTTGCCATAAACTCAGCGTATCCCGGTATCGGGAGGTTGCCGATGATGAGAAAAAAGGAACCGATGATAATCAGCGGCATTGTGAGGATGATACCGTCACGCAGCGCCTGCAAATGGCGCTGTCCCGCAATTCTTCCCGCTATAGGCATGACCTTTTCTTCTAAGATCTGATTGACTTTATTCACATAGCCCGCCCCTCTCTATGACACATGTCCAAGCTGTTCGGCTGATTTCAGCACTTCCGCCCCGTTGCACGTGCCATAATGGACGGTATTAATGACATCGACCGGAACCCCCTTTGACTCTCCTAATTTTTTTAGCTGAGGAAGCATATAGCGGACTTGCGGGCCGAGAAGCAATACATCCGCTTTATCAATATGATTTTGTACAGAATCGCCTGAAACTGCCCAAATGGTATAGTCTTTTCCTTGTTCCTGCGCACTTTTTTCCATCTTGCTCACCAATAAGCTAGTAGACATTCCTGCTGCACAAACGAGTAAGATATTCATGTAAAAGACCCCCTAGAGTTTGATCAATTTTGTCATGTCCTGCTATTGATATCATCATATTATGAAATCGCTTTCATAAACACTCAAGGTTTTTCCGCAGGAAACGGAAAAAAGGTATATACAGGCTGTCAGCTCAGCATTTTTGGTCAAACACATCAGATAGTTCTTGATACGAACGGCATTTGATCAGCTGGTTCACTGCTGCCGGGTCATCCAAAATACTGCCAAGCAGTTTATACATGCTTTGCAAATCCGCTTTGTTCTCCTTTTCGACACAAAGCAAACAGACAAATTGAACACGCTGATTCTCCCAATCTATCGGTTTTTTGAGCGTACTAACGGCCCAAAACGTAGTTTTTGTCTGCGGAACGAGCGGGTGCGGGATGGCAACAAGATTACCAAAGCATGTTGGCGACATGTCTTCTCTTTCAAAAATGGAATCTATGATTTCTTCATCGGCATAGCCGCATTCGACCGCTTTTTGCCCTAAAAATTGAATCACTTCTTCTTTTGAGCGCAGATCCTTCTGGAAAAAAACGAGTTCTTTTTTAAGATAACGGGCCGCTTTTTCTTTTTCATTACTCAGAATGGATTCGATTTTTGCAAAGTCAGTTCCGCCTAAGAGTGTATTGACCTTCAGCACTGGTACAGGGAGCTCTTTTTTAATCGGGATGGTGCTGATGACAAAATCAATGGATTCATAGGACATCTGGTCAAGACTGTAATACTCGGCAGTACTGAGAATATCGAGCCGCTTGCCGAAATGGGAGCGGAGTTTTTCACGCAGTAGCTGGGCGCTTCCGGCACCCGATGCGCACACAATGATACATTGTTTTGGCGGACTTTCTGTTTTTTTCCGTTCAATTGCGGCGCCAAAGTGAAGAGCCAGGTACCCAATTTCATTTTCATGAATGTCGATGTCCGTTTGTTCCTTTATGACCATCCCCGCAATGATCCCGGCTTCAAAAGCGAGAGGATAATGTTCCTTGATCGCTGCCAGCATCGGATTTCGAAGGTTCATGCCGTATCGGTTGCGGCTGATCGCCGGCTTCACATGCAGGGCCAAGCCGATTTTCAGCTCTTTGTCATGCAGGATGCCGAGCTTCAGTTCGCGATCAACGGTTTCAATCATCGCAAATGTCAGCTGATCGGTTTCCTCGTCTATTGAAAATGCGTCCTCCCCGCAGTGTGGTTGTGTCATTCGTTTAGCGCCGAGGAGATGCATGGCGATATAGGCCGTCTCGTCTTTCGGAAATATAACAGCAAGTACTGATTCCAGCTCTTTTACGATGGATTCGGCAACCTGATATTCTTTTTGATGCAGGATATGATCCATATCTTCCGGGAAAAGAGATACATAGTTTTCCGTTCTGATCCGTTTACAGGCGATGGCGATATGGATAATGAGGTTATTCAGCCCTAAGTTGGACAGAGGAATGCGGTCGTTTTTTATTTTTTTCAGGATGGCGGAACGGATGATCTCAATTTCTTCATTTGGCAAAATATCAGCCTTTTCATTCAGAATATCAATCTCCGTTTCTCTTTCATCGACAATGTACTCCGCCATACAGTACCTCATCTGCACCTCGTCCCCGCGCAGCTTGAAGCCATAATTTGGGCGTGTTTCCATGACGATGCGGTAAGGCAGCAGCCGTTTCTTTACTTCTTTTAAATCCGTTTGGAGTGTAGACTTTGAGATAAATAGTTCTTCAGCCAGTTCATCGAGTTTGAGGTAATGCTCTGCCAGCAGCAGCCGTTTCATGAGATAAGCCATTCTCTCCTCCGGCAATACCGGCAGGCTCTTTTTTTGCTGAAACACATCTTGCAGCAGCGTTCTGAATGTCTGCTCGTCATGAATGCGGAGTTTGTAACCGGAGCCCCTTACCGATTGGACATAGGCGCCATAGCCGCTTAGCACACTTTGCAGTTCCTTTATATCATTGCGGACCGTCCGCGTCGTCACATTTAAATGCGCGGCAAAATACGAGCTTGTCACCGGGATTTCAGCCGCCATCAGCAAGCGCAGAATATCACGAAGTCGCCCATGAAGCATGAGAAAAACCTCCTATCAAGTAGATGCAGGGATAAAGTGAATAGGCAGAAAAGATGATGAAGGAATGCGAAATGTATATAAATTCTATAATGGGGAGAATGGCAAGTCAATGAACATCGGGAAGACTAGAGGGAAAACTGACCCATAAAAAAACAACCGGGGTCAGCCGGCTGTTCGGGATGCGGACATATTCTTTCGTTTAGACGCCTTACGATCCTTCATGATTTTTCGCACAACTGGGTAAATGACCGGCGCCCATTTGATAACGGTTTTGATCATCTTTTTCAAAGCTCCGATTCTCCCTTCTTTTTTCTCAACCATTCCCCTGATTGCCTTGCGCTTAAACATTCTACCGTGATACGTACCTGTTTCCCGTCACCCAGAAACGCCAAGGATAATCGCGCGCCTCTCCGCTGTTGTCGATGCCGATACGCGGGCCGGTTGAAATGTCTTCCGGTGTATACCCGCTTTCGATGTAAAGCGGCTGTTCCGTGATCCAGCGACCGTAGTCATTCATCGTGACACCAAGCGCTTTCGTCAGTTTTCCTGGCCCGTTTGTCCATTCCCTCGGATGCCGGTCCGGGCGTCTCTCTTCCATTAACAGCTGGCCTTCATGAGGCTCAATCGCCCTGATTAATACCGCTTGCGGGACATCTTTTTCTGCGGCAACGACATTCAGCAATGTATGAGTGTGCATCACGTATGTATACACCCTCCCAGCTTCTGCAAACATTATCTCAGTCCGCTTCGTCCGGCGGTTATTAAAGCTGTGGGCCGCTCTGTCTCCGGCACCCATATAGGCTTCTGTTTCCACAATATAGCCTGACACTGTGCCTTCATCTGTCTCTTTTACGAGAAGGCAGCCAAGAAGCGCCGGGGCAAGCTCAAGAGCGGTTCTTTGGTAAAACGTGATGGGCAGCGGATTTTTTTCTCTCGTCACGAATCGACCTCTCCTTTTACCGATTTTTGTACATTGTACCATTCCCGACCCCGATGAAAAAAAAAAAAACAGCTGTTTTAAAATCTTTCCATTAAGGGAATATTATTACCGTTCAAAAAAGGAGGGTCAACCAATGAAAGATGATCATCAAAACAAACAGCATGGAACCAATGCCCATCGCGGTGAGGATGCGCTTTCTCATAAGACATCCGGGGAAAACGAGTCAGAGGATACCTTAACGAACAGACAGGGCCACCCTGTCACTGACAACCAAAATGTGAGAACGGTCGGGAACAGAGGGCCTACAACACTTGAGAACTACGATTTTCTCGAAAAAATCAGCCACTTTGACCGTGAACGCATCCCGGAGCGGGTTGTTCATGCCAGAGGAGCGGGGGCACACGGGTATTTTGAAGCGTATGGAAGCTTTGGAGACGAACCGATTTCAAAATACACGCGGGCCAAGCTCTTTCAGGAAAAAGGCAAGAAAACACCGGCATTTGTCCGTTTTTCTACGGTGAATCATGGAAAACATTCACCTGAAACATTGAGAGACCCGCGCGGTTTTGCCGTTAAGCTTTATACTGAAGACGGCAACTGGGATTTGGTCGGGAACAACCTGAAAATCTTTTTTATCCGCGACCCACTGAAATTTCCGGATCTTGTGCACGCATTTCAGCCTGATCCAGTGACCAACATCCAAGATGGTGAACGTATTTTCGACTTCATTTCTCAATCTCCTGAAGCGACACATATGATCACATTCTTGTTTTCGCCTTGGGGCATACCAGCCAACTACCGGCAAATGCAGGGTTCGGGCGTACACGCCTATAAATGGGTGAATGAGGAAGGCAAGGCCGTACTCGTGAAATACCATTTCGAACCGAAGCAGGGCATCCGCAACCTGACACAAAAGGAAGCGGAAGAGATTCAAGGGAAAAACTTTAACCATGCCACACAGGATTTGTATGAAGCGATTGAAAATGGCGATTATCCAGAATGGGAAGTGTATGCCCAAATCATGAGCGATGATGAGCATCCTGAACTGGACTTTGATCCGCTTGATCCGACAAAGCTTTGGTATAAAGACGATTTCCCATGGAAGCCGATCGGCAAATTGGTACTAAACAAAAACCCGGAAAACTACCATGCGGAAGTGGAACAAGCTTCATTCGGAACGGGAGTGCTTGTTGACGGACTTGATTTTTCAGATGACAAGCTGCTTCAGGGGCGGACGTTTTCGTACTCAGATACGCAGCGCTACCGTGTAGGAGCAAATTACCTGCAGCTTCCGATCAACTCGCCGAAAAAACATGTTGCCACCAACCAGGAAGGCGGGCAAATGCAATATCGGGTCGATAGAGCAGAAGGCCAAAACCCGCACGTCAACTATGAACCATCGATTATGGGCGGGCTAAAGGAAGCGAAGCAGGATGGAAAAGATCATACGCCGCATGTTGAAGGTGATGTTAAGCGTGAAGCGATCGACAGACCGAACAACTTCGGACAGGCTGGAGAGACCTACCGGAGATTTTCTGAATTTGAACGGAACGAATTGATCTCAAATCTAGTCAATACCCTTTCCACATGCCGAAAAGAAATTCAGGATCAGATGATTGAAAATTTCACAAAAGCTGATCCCGACTACGGAAAACGCGTGGCGGAAGGACTGAAAAAAGCCTCAGAAAACAACAGCAACGGACCGATCGGTACAACAGAGACTGAACAGGCTGCCATGCAGGCTGAACAGGAAAGCCATCCGTCTGATCCGTATTAAAAATGGCAAACAGGACTTTTTAAGGTCCTGTTTTTTATTTTCTATTGAAACGCTTTCAACACTTGTGTTGTACTGGAAAAGAAGGTGGAGAGGAAAGATGGAATTACAGCAGGACATGATGTCACAGAAAAAAACAATCAGTGCTTTAGATCACGCCGTTTTCTTATGCATGGTATTTTGTTTTTGGTTTTCAGGCTATATTTACGTACCTGTTTTCAGCCTGTATTTAGGACCTGCACTTTTCATACGGTGCCATCGGCATCATTCTCGGAGGCTACGGGGTGACGCAAATCCTTCTTCGATTTCCGCTCGGCCTTCTGTCAGACATCCGCCCTTCTAGTAATGCTTGTGCAAAAACGAAATATGATCAATTAATAGCTTTCATACTGCCGGAAACGCCACACTGAAAACATGGCCAGAAGCACGATGCACAAAATGGAAAATGTGAGCGACCACCCGAAAAAATTCGCCCGCTCTCCATGAAGAATGATGTGCTCAGCCTGCTTGCAAAGCGTGGCCGGAAGCCATTTCGCTCCATCAGGAAATAGCGAAACAACAGAGGAAACTGCAGCTGTCAGTCCGATCCCGGCAGCCGCGGCTGCTCCGAGAGACCGAAACATCGTGCTTCCGGCAAGGCCTGCAGTCACAATAAACATGATTCAAAGAGCGTAGAGGGCAAGGCTGCCGGCAAAACGGCTGAAGGATGTGTCCTCAAACAGCAGCTGGATGTAATAATAAGCAAGACCATATCCAGCTGCAAACGACGCAATGCCGATCACGCTTTGGGTAAGCCATTTGCTCACGATATAATGGACTGCCGTCACAGGCCGCGACATGATCAGAGACGTTTACGCCTTGATTTCTTTCATTCGCCACGCAGCCCATGACACTGAAGACAATTAGAGCCATGCCAAGCGTGTTGAATTGAGAAAGCGTACTGAGCATCACTTCAGACCCGGAAGGCATCGTAAAACTGATTTTCATGCCGTCAGGAAGGTTTCCTCCGTGTTCAATGATTTCCGGCATATAATAAATGGTCAGCGGCTGTGTCAACCCCACAATCATCATCGCGATCGGCAGCCAGATCAGCTTGCCGCTTTTCCACCCATCGAGCCACTCTTTCTGCAATAGCGTTATCATCACCTTCATGCGTGCACCACCTTTAGATAAACGTCTTCAAGCGACTCCGTTTTCTGTTCAAAATGGGTGACGGTCAATCCCGTTCGGATACAATCACTCAGCAAAGTCCGGCCAGCCTGTATATCTGACAGCTCGAAAACAGCTTGAGACGGATTGATATAGACAATAGCTGAGACGTAAGGCTTCTTTTCTAGCCAGCCCTTCAGCTTCTCATTCACTGTAAGGGTGAAAACGTTCGTTTGATGCTGTTTCTTAAGCTGCTGTAATTCGCCTTTCCATGAAATCTCCCCGTTTTTCATGATCACCACCTGATCACACACCTGCTCCGCATCATGCAAAACGTGTGTAGAAAAAAGGATAGCCATATGCTTCTTTAGCTCCCGCATCATGTCCAGCACCTCGAACCGTCCTGATGGATCAAGAGCAGACACCGGTTCATCCAATATCAGCAGCTTCGGTTTATGGAGCAGCGCTTGTGCCAGCCCGAGTCTTTGTTTCATGCCGCCTAGCCGCCGATTCTTTTGTGCGCGGATTCCTGCAAGCCGACAAATTGTAGCATCTCGCCGATTTCCTCTTGGCATTTTTTCTTCGAAAGACCCGACAGTCTCCAGGCAAAGGTTAAAAACTCGGTTGCAGTCATCCACGAATAAAAAGCAGGATACTGCGGGAGGTACCCAATCAAACGCCTGTCCGGCTTTTTCTCCCCTAACAGCTTGATCGTTCCAGAAGTTGGCGAAAGCAGCCCGGCCAGCATTTGCAGCGTTGTTGTCTTACCAGCTCCATTAGGGCCTAATAGTGCGACACACTCGTTTTCATTCACGTGAAAACTGATTTTCTTTACAGCTTGATGATGCCGGTACGATTTGCATAATGACTCAATAGACAGCATGCCTGCTCACCTTTGCTTTCTGCCGACGGTAAAAAATAGAATCGGCCCGATAATATTGATACATACAATAACCGCTGCCCACATCCACTTTGGGCCGTTTGTCTGCTCTTCCTTTATACAGCTGATAAGGGCGAATACCGCCAGCACAAGCTGCAATACAATCAGCGGCAAAATCATTTCCCAAGAAATATTCATTGCTTGATCCCCCTTTTCTCCCGGTCCGGCTTAATCACAAAAAAGTAATAGCAAATCAGAGGCATCGGCGCTTGAATCAGCCCGACAATTCCCCATACCCATGCCAAACGATCCCGTTTTTTGGCATCAATGAATAAAAAGGTTCCCTGTGCCAATAGGATGAGACAAGCAGCCACCGCTACGATCATTTCTGTTTGGGACATCAGCGCTTCACCTCACGTTCGCCGAGGTATCGTTTTTTCTCAGCCGCAATCAAAATCGGCAGGATAGCCAGCGCACAGACCTGAAGCACGACAAAAGCAGCGGGAACTTGAGTAAATGCCAGCATCGCCGCGCTTACCATCCCCAGCGCACAGAACATAAATAACATCACTTCTTTCAGCAGGTTTTTTCTTCGTTCGGCTTTTTTTTGTGACAATTGATCAAGCAACTCTTTTTGACTCGGTATGTTCGGGTTGGCGCATTGGTCGATTCTCTGTAATTCCGATTTTAAATGAACAGATCGCTTTTCTTTATTCATCAGTCCACTCCTTCCTGATTTGCTGGAGCCCTTTATGTACCCTAGACTTAACCGTGCCTTCCTTGATCTGCAGCATCAGCCCGATTTCGGCGTAGGTATAGCTGTAATAGTGCCTTAATAAAACAGGCGTGCGCAGCTTCGGGTCAAGCTTAGAAAAGAGATCAAGCGTTTCGCTCCACTCAGATCCTTTCATCGACATGTCCCACTTTATTTTGCGTATTGTTTCCTCTGTAACC
The DNA here is from genome assembly GCF_026796395.1 of Bacillus sp. T17B1. Taxonomy (NCBI): domain Bacteria; kingdom Bacillati; phylum Bacillota; class Bacilli; order Caryophanales; family Bacillaceae; genus Bacillus; species Bacillus sp. T17B1. The sequence continues at coordinate 103,918 of NZ_JALAYA010000024.1, read as the reverse complement.
GCCTGATTCCGTTTCCATTCTCTCTTTCTCTTTTTCTGGTGATCGAGGTAGAGCCTCGATGCAATAGAGATCAGCCACGTGGAGAATTTGGAACGGCCTTGGAAACTCCTTAAATGAATGTACCCTTTTAGAAAGGTTTCCTGAACAAGTTCCTCGCTGAGATCAGGGTGAAGGGAAAGCTTCAACAAGTATTTATATAAAAAAGAATAATGATAGTGGAATAGGGCTGAAAACGCCTCGTCGTTCCCCTCTTTCGCCTGCTGAATCAGCTTCTGTTCTTCATGTGTATCCAATGGCCGCGATCCCCCCTTTTTTGTTTTTCTGCCTTATGAGACGACACCGGATTCAAAGCCGTTCATTTTTTTTACAACTCTATTCAGCTATGGACAGATAGGCTTCCCGGCCGATTGGCCGCATATCCTCATTTGTAAACCCCCTCATAGTCTGTTAAGCTATGTCTTTATGTCGATTTTAAAATAACATCCAATATGGAGGACGATGCATTGAAAGTAGAAAGGCGAACGATTGAACATATTCCAAATGAAGAAAGACATGGTAAAGCGAAAGATTTATTCCCCGTGTGGTTTGGGGCTAATATGCATATCACTACGTTAGTGACCGGTACTCTTCCCGTGGCAATGGGGCTTAATCTGTTTTGGAGTGTTGCCGCTATTATTTGCGGAACCTTACTCGGTGCCATATTTATGGCGTCTCATTCCGCGCAAGGCCCTCAGCTTGGCATCCCGCAAATGATTCAAAGCCGTGCCCAATTCGGCGTAATCGGAGCGATTCTTCCCCTCTTCTTAGTCATGTTTATCTACCTTGGTTTCTTCGCAAGCAGCACGATTCTGGCGGCCGGAACCTTAAGCAGCTTTGTTCCCATCCCGGGATCATGGAGCATTATAGGCTTAAGCGCCGTATGTTTTTTACTCACCATTTTCGGCCATGATTTGATTCACAAAATGCAAAAAATCCTGTCTTGGACCTCTTTTGCTGTATTTTTTGCTGCAACGATTCTTATTTTTCAATTGCCGATCCCGGCAGGCAGCTGGATTCCCGGGGCGGTTGATCTGCCTGTTTTCTTGGTTGCGGTCAGCGCAGTCGCGACGTGGCAGCTGGCATACGCGCCGTATGTTGCCGATTATTCACGATATCTGCCAGTTCAAACACCGGCTTCTCAAACATTTTGGTACAGCTACGCAGGCACATCTGTCAGCTCCATCTGGATGATGCTGCTCGGCGCTTTACTGACGACGGCACTGCCTGACTTTACAACAAACTCAGGCAGCCAGATTGTCCAACTGTTCGGCCCTTTCTCGTTCATTATGCTGATCATCGTGTTATTCGGGCAAATGGCGATCAATGTCTTTAACCTGTATGGGGCTTTCATGTCCACAACCACAACGCTTGAGCCATTTCTGAAGTTAAAAGTCACGCCCAACGTCAGAATCATCATGATCCTCGGTGTCACGCTTGTCGGTACAGTCTTAAGCCTGCTCGGACAAAGTAATTTTATGGAGCTGTTTTTGAATTTTATCTTTTTCATCAGTTATTTCTTAATTCCATGGACGGCAATCAATTTAGTCGATTACTACTTCGTCCGCCATGGAAACTATCAAGTCAAAGCCATGTTCGATGTAAACGGGCCGTATGGAAAGGTCAATTGGATCACGACGATGGCGTTTGTTCTTTCCATCTTGCTAGAGATCCCGTTTATCAATACATCCTTTTACATCGGGCCGCTGGCCAAAATGTTTGGCGGCGGAGACATCGCATGGATTGTCGGCTTGGTCGTGCCTTCTGTTCTATATTATGTATTGATGAAACCGCGTCTGAAAAAACAAGCCGGTTATCAAGAAAAGCTGTCTTCCTTGTGAAGACAGCTTTTTATGTTACTGCTATTCTTATTCAAACCGTTTCCACACGCGAGGCAATACATCCGAAAGCTCGTGAGCGAGCAGGGTATGGGCGGAGTGCTCGTCGGTCCAGAGCTCGGCGCACGCACCGTGCAAATAGACCGCGTTTAATATCGCATGTTTCGGGTTTTCATGACAGCAGAGCATGCCCAATATCATGCCTGTCAGCGTGTCACCGGTGCCGCCCTTGGCGAGCGCCCCGTTTCCAGTTTGGTTGCACCAGCAGTCGCCATCGGGAAACGCGATCATGGTTTGATTTCCTTTTAACACAATGACAGCCTGCAGCTGAGCCGCCCATTCCTTTGCATATTCGGCTCTTTTGTTTTGCAGCTCTTTTACAGGCACCCCTGTCATGCGGGAAAACTCACCCGGGTGCGGCGTGAGGATGGTGGGCGCCTTCCGTTTCGGATACGTGCGCTTGACCAGCGCTCCGGCATCCAAAATAACAGGGCAATCCGCCGCAAGCACATGATCAACTGCCTGCTGCACGCTTTCGGTTTGCGGAAGACCCGGACCGATGGCAATGGCCCGGTACGTCTCTTCAAGCTGAGCGTCCGCCGCTTTTTGCCAGCCATTACGCCAATAGGTCGCCTCGGGCAGAACAGGAACGACCAGCGGGATCACGCTTTCCGACGTGCCGATGACAAGCTTTCCGAGACCGCTCCGCATAGCCCCAAGCCCCGCCAGAAGCGTTGCGCCCGGCATATCGTCGCTTCCCGCCAGAAGCAATGCGGTACCGTACGTGCCTTTATGGCTCTCCGCCTCTCTTTCAGGAAGCGAGGCCCTCACATGCTCCTCCGTCCAAATTGAAATCTTCATCTCTATCCCTCCTCTGCATTCTCTTCCTATTTTTCCTGCACCTTTTCTATTTCAAACAAAAAAGACAGCCTTAGGGCTGCCTTCTATTTTACAGGAACATCAAGATGGTACAGGCGGCGATACCGTTCGTTTGCCGCCAGCAGTTCTTCGTGTGTTCCTTCCATTTCTGTTTTTCCGTTTTCAAGAAACACGATTTTATCGGCCGCTTCCACTCCGGCGAGGTGGTGCGTAATCCATAAGATTGTTTTTCCTTTCAGCACGTCAAACACCGTATCCATTAGTTCACGCTCTGTAATAGGATCAAGGCCGACTGTCGGCTCATCGAGAATAATGATCGGCGTATCCTGAAGCAAAATGCGGGCGAGCGCAATCCGCTGGCGCTCCCCTCCGGAAAAGCGGATGCCGGTTTCCTGAACAGAGGTATGATATCCGTCAGGGAGTGACTCAATATAATCATGGAGCTTCACCTGCTTTGCGGCGCGGCGCACATCCTCGTCGCTTGCGTCTCCATTTCCAAGCCTGATGTTGTTTAGAATGCTTGTATCAAAGAGGTGCGGTTTTTGGTTTAACACAGCTACCGCATCGGCAATTTGATCCTTTACCAGCACAGTCTCCACTCCGTTTAACGTTACAGATCCTGAATCCGGCTTCAAGGCGCCCTCGATTAATGCGAGCGACGTTGATTTCCCAGACCCGCTTCGGCCGAGCAGCGCCATTTTTTCTCCTTGGCGCAGTGTAAAAGAAAAGTCGTGCAGCACGTGGCTGGTGTTGTCATACGAAAACGCCACATCACGAAAGGACAGTGTGACATCTTGGAGATCGAGTGTTTCAGCCGCAGTTTCTGTTTGTGACGCCTCCGGCTGAGAGGCCACCTTGTTCATGCGTCTAATGGAATCCTGATAGCCGGGCACTTCTCCCAAGGCATCGGACAGCGGCAGAAAGGCTTCTGTCAGCGGGAACACCACAAGCACAAAAGCTGCGATCATCGTGTTGGCGAGTTCGCCGTCCGCATGCTGCCCAGCCGTCCAAAACAGCATCAGCAAAATAAGGCCGGCGACAAGGCATTGTGCGGCAAAGTCCCGCCATCTTATAAAGCGGTGTTTGTTCCGTTCAAGCTCAAACCAAGCAAGTTCTTCTTTTTCATAGGAGTCTACAAACTCATGCCGGCGGCCGCTGAACATCCAGTCGCTGACACCCATCACGGCATCTGTCAGTCGGCTGTACAGCACGTTCCTCCCGCTTTTCAGCTTTGCATTCTTCGCTCTTGTCACGAGCAAAGACACAACTGGAAACAGCACAACGAGAACAAACAAGTAAAGCCCAAGCAATACGGCAAACGGCCAAGAAAAGAACCCGAGTGCAATCACTGAAACAGCGTACAGGAGCAAGGCTGAGATCGCAGGAAAAATCGTTTTTAAGAAGGCATCCTGCAAATGTTCAATGTCCTCAGACAAAATGCCGAGCATATCCCCCGTGCGAAAACGGGAACGCAGCATCAAAGCACCCGGCTCAAGCATGTTGTACAGGCGGACACGCATGTCGGACACGATTTTCAAAATGATATGATGCCCGACGAGGCGTTCCACATATCGTGACACAGACCGTGCAATCCCAAAGGTGCGGACAGCGACAATCGGCACATAAATGAGCAGGATGTTTTCCGGTCTTGTCGCCGCCTTAGAGATCAAAAACCCTGAGGTGAACATGAGAAAAGCAGCAGAAAAAATTGTCACCGCGCCCAAAAGGATAACCAGAACGAACAGACGGGCATTTTGCTTGATATATGGCAGAATCCATTCTTCTTTCTTCATGCTCTTTCCCCCAGTTGTGCCTCCACGAGTTTGGCGTACACACCGTTTTTCTTCAGCAATTCATCGTGAGTCCCGATTTCCGCAATCCTGCCTCCGTCCAGCACGATTATTTCATCCATATCGAGCATCCAGTGAAGGCGGTGAGTCGCGAGAAAGACGAGCTTATCCTCAAATAGATCCAGCATCGTTTCTTTGATTTCATATTCTGTTTCGATATCAAGATGGGCGGTTGGCTCATCCAGCAGCAGGATCGGACGGTTTCCCAAAAAGGCGCGAGCCAGGGCGACACGCTGAGCCTGGCCGCCGCTGAGCGCCCGGCCACCTTCCCCGATCCGTCCCTCTAGTCCGTCCGGCAGTTTGTCCACCAGCTCTGCCAGTCCCGCCGCGGCAGCTGCGCTGGCCGCATCCTCATCTGAAGCGCTTGGATGATAGAAGCGAACGTTATTCGCCAACGTATCATCAAAAATGTACGGATGCTGCGGAATATATAGAAGGTTTTTCTGCCAGCTGCCGTCCTGCAAATGGGACCGTTCTGAACCGTTGACCTCTATCGTACCGCCATTTGGCTCTAAAAAACCGCCGAGGATATCAATTAAAGTTGATTTTCCCGCACCGCTTGCGCCAATGATGCCAATTTTTTTCTTGCCTTTGCATGACAGATCAATATCGGACACTGACCGGCCGACTGACACGCCTGACAGCTTCAGCTCATCCTGTTCGGACCAAGCCTCAAGCTGAAGCGGCGCCTCTTCTTTAAAACCAGGCTGCGACAAAATTTCTTGAATGGTTTTGCCTGCTTCCTGTCCGTTCAGCGTCGCATGATAATCATTTCCCACTTCCCGCACCGGCAGAAAATACTCAGGTGCGAGAATAAGCGCCGTTAAAGCTGGACCAAGCAAAATATCGCCGTCAATCAGGCGCAGGCCCAGAAACACGGCAACTGTTGCCACCGACAGCATGGCGAAAAAATCGAGCGCGAATGAAGATAAAAATGCCACCCGAAGCGTGCTCATCGTTGCTTTGCGATACCGCTCACTCACGTAGAAAATGTTTTTGCTGTGCGAGGTGCTCAAACCTAAAAAACGCAATGTCTCCAGCCCGCGAAGAGAATCAACGAAATGATTGGAAAGCCTCTGATAGGATTTCCACTGGCGATCCGCTTTTCTCTGCGCGACAAGACCGAGGAGAATCATAAAAATAATGAGAATCGGCATCGCCGCAACCAAAATAAGGGCTGATGTGCGATCCTGAAAAAACACATAAATGACAACAGCCGCAGGCACAATCGCCATGCTGACCATTTTCGGCAGAAACAGCTCAAGGTAACGGCGGAACTGGCTGATGCCTTCCATCGCCAGCGTCACCATTTGCCCCGTCCCCTCTTTCTTTGCAAAGCGGGGACCTAACCGGAACAGCTGATCAAGAAAACTCTTTCTCATATCTGCTCCTGTCCGGGCAGCATATTGATAGACGATTTTCTGGCGCGCCACCGCGACCCCGTGCCGGGCGACAAAAGCGATGAGGAAAAAGCCGATCACCGGAAACAGGGAGGCCATACTCTTCCCGTTGAACAGACCGGTTACGGCTTCACTCAGCCACTCTGCCTGCATAATAATGGCGGCTGTCTGAAATAACGTTAAACAAGTAATCACGGTGAGAATTCGCTTCATTCCTTTATATCGAAACAGGTCTTTTCCCATTAATAAATCATAGGCTCCTTATGGCTGACGCGCTTCCGGAAGACATAATAACTCCAGATCTGGCTGCCAATAACAAACGGCAATAGCGTTAACGCCAAAATTGACATGACTTTAAGCGAATAATCACCGGAAGAAGCGTTAGCTACTGTTAAATCGTACGCGCTTTGAAGGGAGCTGACCATGACCCGAGGGAATAATGAAATAAAGATCATTCCTACAGTCAGCGCCAGCCCCGCGCCTGTCATCCCAAATGTCCAGCCGTCTTTTTTCTTACGGATAAAGACAGCCGCGAGCATAAAGCAGATGACAATCAAAACAACAAGCGGAATGGTAATCTCGCCGCGGCGTGTAAACATGTCTGTCTGATAGGCAGAAAGGGCGGCGAAGGCAAGAACCGCTACAAAAACAACACCCATTATCTTCTGCGCCATTTTGCGGGCGCGGTTTTGCAAATCACCAATCGTACGCAGCGTGATAAATATTAATCCATGCTGGAAGCAAAGGAGTGTTACAGTCACACCGCCAAGTACAGAGTACACATTGATATAATCGGATACATGCGCGTGAATGTTCATATCGGCATCAATCGGCATCCCGCGGAATAATGTCGCGAACAATACACCGAGCACAAACGGAGGAATCAGACTGCCGAAGAAAACGACCCAGTCCCAAACCTTCACCCATTTTCCATGCTCCACCTTGCCGCGGAACTCAAATGCGACCCCGCGGCCCATTAACGCTAGAAGCACAATGACAAACGGAATGTAATAACCGCTCAGCATCGTTGCATACCAGTTCGGAAACGCCGCGAAAATGGCGCCTGCACCAGTCAATAGCCATACTTCATTCGCGTCCCAAAACGGCCCGATCGTGTTGATCAGCACTCTGCGTTCTAATTCATTATGGCCAAGAAAACGGGTCGCCATGCCGACTCCGAAATCAAAGCCTTCCAAAAAGAAGAAACCTACAAACAATACAGCAACGAGTATAAACCAAAGATCATGAAGAGACATGATATACCTCCTGACTAAATGGGTCTGTTGATACAGGAACATCATGATGATCACCATGCTCCGCGCCTTTTTTAATTTCACGGACAAATAAGAAGACAAGCAGTGCGCCCAGAATCAAGTACATCACACCGAATGCGATGATTGAGAATAACAGGGAGCCCGCTGTTACGTTAGGCGACACGGATTGAGCGGTTGTCATCAAGCCCATGACCGTCCACGGCTGACGCCCGATTTCTGTCATAATCCAGCCCGCGGAGTTGGCGATAAACGGGAAGGAAATCAAGGCGATCATCAATCGCAAGTACCATTTGCTGGTTTCAAGTGTTTTGCGGCGGTTTAGCCAAAGGCCGCCTAACGTGGCAAGAATCATGACAACACCTGCGCCAACCATGATGCGGAAACTCCAGAATGTCGTTTTAACAGGCGGAATATAGTCGCCTTTTCCGTATATTTTTTCGTACTCAGCCTGAAGTGTTTTCATCCCTTTGACACTTCCGCTGAATTTTTGATACGCCAGGTAGCTCAATGCATAAGGAACTTTGATTTCATTTGAGCTTTTTTCATTTTTTGTATCGATCATGGCAAAAGCTGTCCAAGCAGCAGGGTCACCGCTGTCTTCCCAAAGGCCTTCACTGGCAGCCATTTTCATCGGCTGAGATTCCATCAAGTGCTCAGCCTGCGCATGGCCGCTAAGTGCGACGCCAAGACCGGCGCAAAGGCCGACGATCATTGCGAGTTTAAAAGAATGCTTGAAAAACGGCACTTCTTTTTTCTTCAATAGTTTAAAAGCACTCACACCGGCGATAAAGAAAGCCCCGGTGGCAAGCGCACCGAAAATGACGTGCGGAAATTCAACCCAAAGCTGAGGGTTTGTGATCAGTGCGGCAAAGTCGTTCATTTCCGCGCGGCCGTTTTTGATCGTAAAGCCGACCGGCTCCTGCATAAAGGAATTGGCGGTTAAAATCCAGAAAGACGACATAATTGTTCCAAATGAGACGAGCCAAATACAGAGAACGTGAATTTTTTTCGGCAGGCGGTCCCAGCCGAAAATCCATAATCCGATAAAGATTGATTCCATGAAAAACGCCAATAATGCTTCAATTGCAAGGGGAGCGCCAAATACGTCTCCGACAAAACGGGAATAATCAGACCAGTTCATGCCAAACTGAAATTCTTGCAAAATCCCCGTTACAACACCGACTGCGAAATTTATTAAGAATAAGTGCCCCCAAAACTTTGCCATTTTGAGGTACAGCTCATTTTTTTTCACAAGATAAAGAGTCTCCATCAACGCAACCATAAATACAAGCCCGATAGACAACGGCACAAACAAGAAGTGAAACAACGTTGTTGATGCAAATTGAATGCGGGCTAAAACCAATTCACTCATGCTTTCTCCTCCATTTCCGGTTAGTATTTGCTCAATACTTCACAATCAGCACCAAGACTTTGATCAGTATTTCACAAAATAGACGAAAAAAATGTTGCTCAATATTTCACAAATGTGTCAGTAAGTCATTCAATATGATGCTAGATTGCCAGACTGATCAAATGACACATTCTCTGACTAGTTCATATTAAGTACTTTACAACGATTCATTTCAAAAATAAAGCCTAAAATACCTAAAAAGTCCCGCACTATGTGACGGATTATTGTCTATTTTATTGCTGATTGATGACGGTATTTAGGATGAATGACCCTTTATTATCGTACATCAACACATCGTTCCTTGCGAATAAAATGCTTGTCCAGCACCCACACTCCTTTCTCAGCACTCCGTCATAGCCCGTTTTTAGTCAGAATGCCTCTTTCCATTTGAAGCGTGAAGATTTGAAAAGCTGAATAGTAAATTTTTAATATATTAATAATTTCAATTTTTTAGTATGCTTAACATAGTGAATAATTTCACTGCATCAAGAATAGGGGAGGTTTTTCAATGGGAGAGCTTCAAACACAAATGCAATTGCAAACGGATACAATTCACGAAGGGGTTCGAAAAGGGAATTGGTTTGCAAAAGCCATGAATATAAAAGTAGGCATCATACCGCTTCCTGTGTATGTCTTGCTGTTTATATTAATCACTGTTTTTGTCATGCATCACGATGTAAAAAGTGACATCTTGACATCCATTGCGGTCATGGCATTTTTCGGGTTCACCTTTGCCCAAATCGGCAAATCGATCCCGATTGTTCGTTCTATCGGCGGCCCGGCCATCCTAGCTACTTTTATTCCGTCCGCTGTCGTCTACTATCACCTGCTGCCTAATGATATCGTTAAATCCACCACGGAATTTACAGAAAACTCAAACTTTCTATACTTGTTTATCGCCGGGATTGTCGTCGGAAGCATCCTCGGCATGAAAAGAGAAACACTCATAAGAGCATTCATGAAAATCTTTATTCCGCTTATTGCCGGTTCTGTCGCAGCCGCTATTGTCGGACTGGCTGTCGGCACTTTGCTCGGGCTCGGATTTCAGCATACATTGCTGTACATTGTTATTCCTATCATGGCAGGGGGAGTCGGAGAAGGTGCTATTCCGCTGTCCATTGGTTATTCTGACATTATGCCCATGTCTCAAGGGGAAGCATTTGCACTTGTTCTGCCGTCTATCATGCTGGGCAGCCTGTGCGCGATTATCCTAGCGGGATTGCTGAATAGAATCGGAAAGAAAAAACCGGAATGGACAGGCAACGGCAAAGTGGACCGCTCTGAAAAGGAGTCCCCTGCGCTGGAGGAATCGCAAAGCGGACAGCAAATGTTTAACCTTTCCTTATTTGCGTCAGGCGGTATCCTTGCTGTTTCTTTATACTTAGTCGGCATGCTCACTCACGACTTTTTTGGATTTCCGGCACCTGTTGCCATGCTGTTACTGGCTGTCCTGATTAAGCTGTTTAGATTGGCACCTGCCTCAATAGAAAATGGCGCGTTTGGGGTGTCCCGCTTCTTTTCAACTGCTGTGACCTATCCGCTGCTCTTTGCAATCGGGGTGTCCATGACGCCGTGGGACAAGCTTATCGCTGCCTTTAACCTTAGCAATATCATTACGATTCTGTCTGTCGTTGTGACCATGATGGCCGTCGGCTTCTTCACTGGAAAGTGGCTGAACATGTATCCGATTGAGACCGCCATTATCAATGCGTGCCACTCAGGACAAGGAGGCACCGGAGACGTCGCCATTTTAAGCGCCGCAGAAAGGCTTGAGCTAATGCCATTTGCCCAGGTGTCTACCCGAATCGGGGGAGCAATTACAGTATCCTTAACCTTATTGCTGCTTCACCAGTTTTATTGATACACCGCAAGCAAGCTCTTCGTAACATGAAAGAGCTTGCTTTTTTGCATGTTCCTATTTTTTCAAGTTCCCGCATCATGCTATAGTAATAGTTGGAAATAATAGATAGAAAGGACTCTAGCATACCTATGGGAACTGAACTACTTCTCTGTATGATTCTCGGGCTGGGATTATATTTTATATCAGCTCTGGCAACAAAATTTATTCCACTTATAGACTTCTGGATTGATATCGTTCTTTGGGTTTTCGCTGCTGTTTATATTTTCTCTTATCAATCATTCATGGACGGCATTGTCTCGATCGCGACAATGCACTACTGCTACTGGACAGCAATGGATCTCACTGTCTCCGAACGCGCGGCAAAACCTTCGGGAGACTGGCAGGAAATCGAGCTTGCCAGAAACAAAACACGCCTCCTGTCAGACATCACGCTTACCGCCGTTGTGTTTGCGGGCGCCGTCATCTTTTTGATCTATGGACCTGACCCAAGCCCCCTCAAATATGTGATCCTTTTCGGCATGATCTCCGGCGGAGGGGCAATGGTGAAACGCATATTGAATGTTTTCAGCGTGAACGTTTTGTATTCAGCATCCTTAGAAAAATTGCACATCAGCTCACGTTATGAAACCCGTACATACCCGCTTTCCGATTTGAGAGACATTCAGCTTGAATCAACGGCTGATCTCTTAAAGCTTCATCCGCTTTTGACGATGTATTCATCCCGGTTAGACCTGACAACAAGCTTTCATCAAGTCATCAAACTGTCTCTTCCCGGTGAAACGCTGTTTCTGACGGTGAAGGAACCGCAAAAATGGAAAGCGTTCTTCCGTCAATACACAGAATCGGAAAACAACGAGGATACTGTGATTTCTGTTTTACCGTTTTATCATAGGAAAAATGTGAAGCGGCTGCTTGGGAAGCTATATTTTGCCGCCAGTGTAAAAGGCGTCTCGGCTTACGCCTTATTGGTGCTCGTTTTATATGGATTACATGCCTCTCCATGGATCATGGCCGTTGCCGTGATGCTGTACTGGATACTCAACATGTATCTGTCAGACCGTGTTTTGCGGGCGGCAATGGATACCAAGCCTTGTCATCATCCGCATGTACAGGCAGCGGCCGACAGGATTTTCAGCAAGGCCGGCATTTCCCATGTCCGCATATACGAAACGGAGAGTGATGATTACAACGGAATGGCAGTCGGCATGAATGTCGGGAGGTCAATGGTCATTCTGACAAGTGCCACACTAACACTTCCGTTGCGTGTCATTGAAGGCATTCTGGCTCATGAGGCGATACATATTAAAAAACGTGACGTACTGTCATCACAGCTTTTGCGATTTCTATATCTAGGAGTCGTCGTTGGGATCATCCTCTTATTTGAACAGCATATCGTCCATCCCGAGGCCCATAAAATTGTGCTTTGGGTCTTCATCATGGCAATCATCATCCTGTTTCAGCTCTATCAATCCTTTTGTTCACAATGGATGGAGGTACGCGCTGACAACCTTGGCGCATCACTGCTGGAAGGCGGGCACAAACAAATGGCTGAAGTTTTGAGGATCTTGGCGGTTCGGCAGGATCGGAATATACAGAAACAAAGCGCCTACAGCTCTGAAGCAGATGAGGACGCGCTTCAGATCGACTCTCTTACCCGCGATAAAAGCTGGCTTTTCAGATTCATTGATTTTCAGTTCGCTCCTCATCCCCCTATGTACTGGCGTGTCAGCACGTTATTGTCAAACAAAGGACACGGGGTGCTGAAGCGCTGGCTCAGAGACCGTCTGAAAGAATCGATCTCTTTGAAGTGAAACTGATCTGCGTTTCACCCGTATAACAGATATGGTGAAAAAAGGGAGTGATCAAAGTGATTGTGATCATCTTATTGATTATAGCTATTATTGTTTTTCTTTCAGTCATCCAGCCGCAGCCCTCGGAAAACAAAAGCCGCCAGCAGGCGGACAGCGGGTTTTCCGGTTATTCTGGCCATAGCTCGCACCATGATGGATGCGGCAGTGACGGAGGTTTCAGCGATTCCGGCTGTGGCGGCGGAGGGGGCGGCGATTGAGCGCCGCCTTTTTTTATTTCATGGATTCGATGTACGCGCCAAAAGCCGCGCCTGACATGCCCGGGGACACGCGCACGCGATGGAGGGCGTACATTCCCTGGTCTCTAGATGCCGCGCCCGGTTCTGTCGTCACGCCCATTTGATAGCCCGTTTCCTTGGCAGCCTTCAGCGTCTCCTCATTGTAGCGCCCTACCGGATAGCTGATGATAGAGGTTTGCTGATGAAACATGTTGTCAAACAGCTTTTTCGAATCAGCCATCTCACTGTACTGCTGTTCAGGCGTTAACCCGTTCAGTTCAAGGTGGTTAATCGTATGGCTTTCAATGGATATGCCATGCTTCGCCATTTCTTTCATTTGCTCCTCTGTCAGATGGTGTTTATGTGCGATTGAGTTGCCGATCATAAAAATCGTCGCCTTCATCCCGTACTGTTTTAGCACCGGATACGCTTCTAGGTAATTGTCGGTGTATCCGTCATCAAACGTAATCAGCACGCATTTCTCACTCGGCTTTTTATCCTGCGTCAGCATGAGATACGCCTCTTTCGGCGTTAATGTCTGATAACCGTTTTCGTGCAGCCACTTCATATGCGCTTCGAATTCTTCCTTCGGAACACGGAGGCTGTTTCCAGAGGAAATGCTGTGGTACATCAAAATCGGTAGCTTTGCCGGTTTATCTGTTTTAATCCATGCGGATGTATCGTCTTCTTTTTTCTGTACATGTACTGTCTTTTCTTCCGGTTTCTTTTGTTCGGCTTTCGGCACCTGCTGCTCCGCGTTCGCCTCTTGATCAGCGCAAGCCGCGAGAGCCAAGCAGCTTCCCAAAAGAAATATGCTTAGGATAAAACGTTTCATCGTTTCCCTGCTTTCTGTCTATTTCTTCCTCCCTTTTCATCGGTTAATTTGTAGAATTTTCAAGTGTAAGAAGGCAACTTCCAAATGTTCACAAATAGTTTACATATATTTACAAGGATATTTAATTATGTAAATTGAATAGGTTACTTGTAATAAAAAATGACATTTGGAGGAATTGATATGAAAATGAAGAAAACGATTGTTTCCTTACTTTCTGTTTCAGCTGTTGTTTTATCAATCGGAGGTCAAGCTTCTGCTAAAGAGGAAACTCAGAATTCTACAGTTGTTCCAGAAAGTCAAACTGTCCCTGCATCACTCGCTCCTATTGAGGCAAAATTAGCTGACTTAAATGTACAGGTCGGTCATGCAAAAGCAGTCCCAAGCCATTTATTGGGGTCAGGATTTTCATATCATAGTGACAACAAAGCTGTTTTCACTGTAGATGCTAATGGGATCGTAACAGGTCAAAGTGTAGGTCAGGGAAAACTTACTGTTTTTAAAAACGGTTCACTTTATGGACAATTAAGTGTTTCGGTTTATCGATAATGCGAAAAAAAAGAGAGTGGATAAGCCACTCTCTTTTCAATACATTTCATAACTTAAGAAAACTGATTCAAAACCAAAGAGGTTAACAACCCAAGTGCAGCGATTAACCCTGTCATCGGGCCGCTGTCTTCGTACGCCTCAGGCATCATCGTCGAAGCAATCACCGCAATGATCCCCCCGCCTGCAAATGCTGCAATTGCTGACATCACTTCTTCAGAAGCACCGTCGAGAAAGAAGTATCCTCTGGCAGCTGCTTGTCCCGATCTTTTTCTTTGTGACGCGCCTCTTTTGGAAACCGCGTAATCAAAAACCGTAAACACGGCAGCTCCCATATTAAATCCGGCGCCTGTCGCTGCCATTCCGCCTTCTGCTACTGCATCTCCGAGAAGTTTGTAAGCGGCCGCGCCAATTAATACACCTGTGCCAAAAGCCATAATATAGCCGATGATCTGTTTGTGAATCGAAAAAAAACATGGACGCCGGCACGCCCAGTAATACAGCAGAGCCTGAGATCCCGCCCCACATTGCCGGATGCCACATCTCTATCTCCCTTTCTTACCAACCACTACCCGCTGTGTTTTTTTCTGTGACCCTTAAAAAGAACACAAAAATGCCGGACATGTCTCTATGTCCGGCATTTGAGCTTATCGAATTCTCACTTCAGTCTCACTGTCAAAGAAATGGCCTTTATTCATATCAAACGCAACTGTCAGCTCATCACCTGATTGAATATCGAGGCGAGCGTCAATCCGCGCAATAAAATCTTGATTATCAATCTGCGAATAAATCATGATTTCAGAACCGAGCAGCTCAGCGACATTGATTTTCGCTTTAATCGAAGAATTTTTATACGACTCCACGACAACCAATTCATCATGGATATCCTCAGGACGGATGCCGAAGATGACTTCTTTGCCAATGTAGCCCTTTTCACGCAGCACCTTCATTTTTCCTTCCGGCACGGTTAATGCCGCAGATCCGATTTTGATTAGGCCATCCGTCAGCTTTCCTTTGAAAAAATTCATCGCCGGTGAGCCGATAAATCCACCGACAAAGACGTTTTCAGGGAATTCGTATACATCCTTCGGCGTCCCGATCTGCTGGATTTTTCCGTCTTTCATGACCACGATCCGTGTCGCCATTGTCAGCGCTTCTGTCTGGTCATGCGTCACGTAAATTGTTGTGGTTTGCAGCCTCTGGTGGAGCTTAATGATTTCCGCCCTCATTTGCACCCTCAGCTTCGCGTCCAGGTTTGACAAAGGCTCATCCATCAGGAACACCTTTGCATCTCGCACGATTGCCCGTCCAAGCGCGACCCGCTGTCTCTGCCCGCCTGACAGCGCTTTCGGTTTTCGGTGCAAATATTCCTCCAGCCCTAGAATTTTAGCGGCTTCCTCTACCCTTTTCTTGATCTCAGGCTTCGGCATTTTCCGAAGCTTCAGCCCGAATGCAATATTATCGTAGACAGTCATATGCGGATAGAGCGCGTAGTTTTGAAATACCATCGCAATATCCCTGTCCTTTGGCGCTACATCATTTACACGTTTTCCTCCAATATAAAAATCGCCTTTCGAAATTTCCTCAAGCCCTGCGACCATCCGAAGCGTCGTTGATTTTCCGCAGCCGGACGGGCCGACGAATACGATAAACTCCTTATCGTCAATGTGAAGGTTAAAGTCATCAACAGCCGCTTCCTTCTGATCATAATATTTATAAATGTGCTCCATCCGCAGTTCAGCCATCTAACATCCCCCTTTGTTATTGTAAACGCTTTCTTAATTAGAGTGTAACAGCATTCCTCTATCGCTGAAATGGGCAGCATTCATAAAATCAGCAACCATTTTTCGTGCATGTTTCCAATTTATTCTGAAACTTCGCTTTGCAGGCAGATAAAATAGGCAAGCAGCGCGCCTTTATACGTTTTAATGTCTATCCCTGACCGCTCAATAAATTTATCAATTCGATATTGCAGGCTGTTGCGGTGCAGATGCAGCTTTTTCGCCGTTAACGTCACGTTTGAGTTGTTTTCAATAAAGAGTTTGATTGTCTTCCTCAGGTCAGATTCATCTCCGAACAAAAGCTCGGCTTCTTCAGAGAGCAGCGTTTCAAGTTTTTCTTTTTCTGCTTCTAATAATAAAAAAGGAAAGATCATCTCAAAGGTCACACTCTGCACCTGAGGCAGCCGTTTTTCAGCAAATAGAAAATACGTCTGCTCACGGGCGTAATGTGTTCGCAGACTTTCATCGGGCTCGTAAAATCTCCCGGTGTAAAAACGGACACTGAAGTAGAAATCACTTTCAAGAACCTTAGCGAGTGATTCCAGTTCGTCCTTCCCCGCCGCCGCTTCACTTTCCTGCTCGACAATCACGCCTCTGTCCTCATGCATCCACACAATCACAAAAGGAACCGGCCAGAAATGGCGGACCGCTTCCGCAAAAGATGCCCGCTCTATTTTACCGAGTAAATGAAAATGAACAAATCTCGTTCGCTTCTTTATATTCGCCGGTACTTCCCCTCTGGAAAAAAGAAACGCAAACCACTTGTTTTCTTCCGGCGATTTCAAAGACATTTGATTGGCCTCATCCGCAGGCGTCAAAAATGATTGCAGCAGCAACGTCTCTTTCTCACTGATCTCCGTTTTCGGAATGGATATATACTTCTGACTGTTCTCATCAAAAAAGCATAGATAGTCTTCCTTTACGCAAAGCTCCTCAGACACATTCAAACCGGGATAAATAGACAGCAGCGATTTCATAAGGTCTCCTCTCTTATGTAAGGATTTGTATATCCAGTATAAGGCGAAACGCTTTTGTTCTCCAATAAAAAAGAGTATATTTGGCATAGATGGACGGAAACTGAAAGGGAAACCTCATTCGTTTACATATTGGCATCAACGGAAATAGAAGAGGATATGCAGGACCAAAGGAGGATGATCAATAATGGGACTAGAAGCGTTAAACAAAAGTTTTATTAACGGAAAATGGACCGAAGGGGAAAGCGGGCGTACGGAGGACATTTTGAATCCGTATGACCAGTCTGTCATTACAACAGCATCGTTGGCAACAAACAAACAGCTGGAGGATGCGTTTGACATTGCACAACAGGCGCAAAAAAAGTGGGCCAAGAGCACAGCAGAAGAACGAAAAGCAGTTCTGCAAAAAGCGCGCGCCTACTTACAGGAAAACCGTGATGACATCATCATGATGATTTCCCGCGAAACCGGCGGAACAATCATTAAAGCAACGATCGAGCTTGAACAAACAATTGCGATTTTAGATGAAGCCATGACATATACTGGCGAATTAGGCGGCGTCAAAGAGGTTCCATCCGACATTGAAGGGAAAATCAATAAGATTTACCGCCTACCGCTCGGTGTCATTTCATCGATTTCTCCCTTTAATTTTCCGATGAATTTATCAATGAGAACAATTGCGCCTTCGATTGCGCTGGGAAACAGTATTGTACACAAGCCTGATATTCAAACTGCTCTTTCCGGTGGAACCATCATTGCAAAGGCATTTGAACACGCCGGTCTTCCTGCGGGTGTCCTCAATGTCATGTTGACGGACCTAAAGGAAATTGGGGACGGCATGCTGACCAATCCAATTCCGAAATTAATCAGCTTTACGGGATCAACCGCAGTCGGGCGCCATATCGGTGAAATCGCCGGGCGTAACTTTAAACGAATGGCCCTTGAGCTCGGCGGCAACAACCCATTTGCCGTCCTTTCAGACGCGGATGTCGATCGTGCTGTAGACGCCGCGATTTTCGGAAAATTTATTCACCAGGGACAAATCTGCATGATTATCAACAGAATCATTGTTCATCAAGATGTGTACGATGAGTTTGTTGAAAAATTCACCGCACGTGTCAAACAGCTTCCGTACGGCGACCAAACCGATCCGAAAACCGTTGTAGGTCCGCTGATCAACGAGCGCCAAATCGAGAAAGCGCTGGAGATCATTGAGCAGGCAAAGGCAGACGGCATTGAGCTTGCGGTTGAAGGAAAACGCGTCGGAAACGTGCTCACACCTTTTGTCTTTGTAGGTGCAGACAACAACAGCAAAATTGCCCAAACGGAGCTGTTTGCCCCGATTGCCACCATTATCAAAGCCTCCAGCGATCAAGAAGCGATTGATATGGCAAATGATACAGAATACGGCCTCAGCTCGGCTGTTTTCACTTCTGATTTAGAAAAAGGCGAACAATTTGCCCTGCAAATTGACAGCGGCATGACTCATGTCAACGACCAGTCCGTTAATGACTCGCCGAATATCGCCTTTGGCGGCAACAAAGCCAGCGGTGTCGGCCGCTTCGGAAATCCATGGGTGGTCGAGGAATTTACTGTGACGAAATGGATATCAATCCAGAAGCAATACCGCAAATATCCGTTCTAAACGAACAAATCCCTCTGCTTCAAGTGCAGAGGGATTTTTATTATTTAGATATATCAACAAACCCTTCGCCAAACACATCGCGTACGTCATGAACAATCACAAACGCCTTTTTGTCACAGCTTCTGATAATTTTCTTCAGCATGGACAGTTCCTGTTTGTTTATGACGATGTACAAAATCTCTTTTGATTGCCCCGTATAGTTTCCCTTCCCTGATAAAATCGTCACGCCCCGATCCATCAAGGTATTTACTTGCTCTCACTTTCGAACCGGATAAATAGCCAGCTACGATTTCATATAGTCTCCTTATGTAAGAATCTGTATATCCAGTATAAGTCGAAACGCTTTTGTTCTCCAATAAAAAAGAGTATATTCGACATAGATAGACGGGAAACTGAAAGAGAGACCTCATTCGTTTACCTATCGGCTTCAACGGAAATAGAAGAGTAATGCAGGATCCAAGGAGGATGAACAAAAGTTTCATCAATTGATGTTTCAATTTCTTTAGTGGGCTGATTCTTGGGTTTTTATTTAGATATCTGTCAGTTTAGTGTCTATTGAGTCGTTACGCCTCGAAACTCTTTGTTAAAAGTGAGGAAGCTTCTCAATTATTGTCCAAACATCATCTAACCATACTATCACGCACTTCGGAAATTCAATAACTCTTTCTTTACAGCTCTCCATTCTTCTTCAATAGTTGTAAGTAAAGAAAGTTTCGATAATAAAGTCTTTTAGATATTAGGTCGATTCATACCCGTTTGATAATAAATTATAATAAGTGAACGGATGGTTTTGTTGAGAGAAGTGATGTCTGTCTAATACTAAACAAAAAAAGAAAAGCTTTAAATATAATTCACAGGAAAGGTGAACTTGCTCTTTACAAGCCTTGACTGACAATACATGTGTGTCAAATAAAAACACCTTCTATTTTGAATAAGGATAGTTATTATCCGTTATAATACTAGAAGGTGTTTTTTCTATGGGGACAAGAGTGAATTACCCGGTTGTCCTTTTAATACGGTTTAGTTAAGTTTCGTTTACTAAAATTACCTTTTAACTAAGCCTTATATACTGTCCAATAACGACCATCTTTTATTCTGAATTCTAACTTAGCTAGATAACTTATACCACTAATTCCAATTTGCAACTTCTGCATTGCTACAGCATCCCTACTTGCTGTTTCACTAGCTCTATAGATCCCTCTATAATCAACACTAGAGACAGCTCCCAAATAGTACCAATCGTAAGCTCTTAAAATTTTAGCATATCCGATTAAAGGAAAATCAATCTCAACTTTAAAAGATTCATATCCCCAAGCCGCAGTATTAGAGATCTTTAAAATTCTGTGCTCATTCATACCTCCAATTTGCTCTATTCCTAATGGTCTAAATACATTTTTATTTTCTTCTTCAGTAATATCTTCTATACTATTTTCAATAAATGATCCATCTCCAAATTCTATACGCTGATTAGGGTTTTCTTGACTAGCAATTTCAACCCCTTTAGATTCATCACTTTCTAAATATTTGTCAGCATCTAATTTTTCACCTTTTTTTATTTTTTTTGCAAGATTATGTATATGTTCAGACTCTACACCTTTTTCTACTAATTCGTCTTCAATTTCACTTAAAGATTTAGCATTAATAGATTCTTTGTTTTCCTTCGCCCCTACAGGATTAGCAGATAAAATTAAAAATCCCAGACACAAACTTAGTAGTAATGTTATTTTTTTCATATTAATCCTCCTATTTACAATATAACCAATATTAACATATAGAAATAAAAAAAATCCACCTTGCAATGGATTTTTTTATCTTTTATTAGAAATATCATTTAGTTTTTCCTCAATCTTTTCTAATTTTGCCCTTGTTTTATTAGATGATTTAATAAAAGCAAAAATAACAGACACGATTAGTGCTAGTATGAATATATTGATTATAACAAATACAATATCCCCCATTTTAGAGGAGCCTCCTTTAATTATTATTAACTTATTATATATACACTAAAAGCAGAGATCTATTTGGCCCACCGCAAGTCATACTAAGCATATAAACCTCCCCAACAAGTTAATTGTTTTTTGGTGAGCTTCGAATACTACTGCATCTGTATTAATAAGCTCATGTTTCAATGTCAAAACTTAATCATAAGTTAAAATTTTTTTACGGTTTTTCTGATCCTTTCGAATGAAGCTTTTTTACTTTTCTTTAGCACTTTTCCCTTTTTGACATTGTATTATTAGCGTCTCATTAAGTTTGATGGTAACGCCTTCCTCATACGAATAAACATATCTCCCAAACGTAATTACTTTATGATATACTCTAATTAGAAAAATATTTCCCCTTGCCATGAATGTTTTACCGTTAACTGAAGTAGGCATCTTTTACCAAATAAAAACATAAAAGAGATTCATTAACTTAATAATAATATATCACTTTGTGATTTAAGTGTCCATCTAACATACAAAAAACTATTTACTGATTACAAAATCCATAAAAGACCCTCAAGGGCCTTTTGTTTAGTGAAAATCACGATACACTCTCTAGCAGGGATCTTATTTGGCACTATAGGATTCAAAAACGAACTTCCTTTAATATCATTAATATTAAATACAATGAGGAGCCGATAACCTTTTTTGATTTTTCCCATCTTCTCTTTGTCTTTTTAGTTATTGGTTCATTACTTTATTACAATTCCAGGCAACGATACTTGCAACAAATCAACATCTAGCTGTTGGAAAATATCTTTATTTAATTTTTAGTTGATTTAATAGATAATGATTCATAGTCCAGGCTGTCGAGAAATCTCGACAGCCTTTATTTTCCCCTTAAAATATCCATTCTCCAAAAAAAGACTAAAAAGGACGGTGTCTTTCTTATGTTCCACACAAGAAATCCTTCTCAAAATGCATCCGAATTTGTTCTGCTTGACCAACTCGTCGAAGAGGATCATTTGCTTCGAAAATTGATAAACACATAGACTCTTCTTTTATCCTTGAAAGGGTTAAGCCTTACTACAGCGAAAACAAAGGCCGCCCCTCACTCGACCTGATAATTTTCTTCAAAATGATGTTTATCGGCTACCTCTACGGTATTCGTTCAGAAAGACAGCTCGAAAAAAATTTACTACAATATGGCGTACAGATGGTTTTTGGGACTGAATAACAATGACCCTGTTCCGCATGCCCATTGCTTACACAATTCACAAGATCAAAGAACCGCCAGAAGGTCATCACCCAGCCAAACAGGGCTTGGTATGTGGGAGCTCTTTTTCAGTTTTTGAAATACGCTGAAAATCCAAAGAAACAGCACACAAAAAAAGCTTGGAGAAAAACATAGTTTTCTCCACAAGCTGAGCCCAGTAATACTTATCTTGTTGATTTATCATGTAAATTATTTAGATATATCAACAAACCCTTCGCCAAACACATCACGTACGTCATGAACGATCACAAACGCTTTTTTATCACAGCTTCTGATGATTTTCTTCAGCATGGACAGCTCCTGTTTGTTAATGACGATATACAAAATCTCTTTTGACTGGCCCGTATAGCTCCCCTTCCCTGATAAAATCGTCACGCCCCGATCCATCAAGGTATTTACCTGCTCGGCAATTTCACCCTTATTTTCCGAAATGACCGTAATCGCTTTTTTCGTATTCAAGCCTTCAATAATAAAGTCCATCACTTTCGTTCCGATATACAGCATTACGATCGTAAACATCATTTTTTCCGCACCAATAATAAAATAAGAGCTAAATACTACGAGTAAATCAAAAAACAGAAGCGCGTAGCTGATATTCCAGTCTAAATATTTATTAGCAATTCTGGCCAGAATCGCAGAGCCGGCTGTCGTTCCGCCGACACGTATAATCATGCCGATACCGACACCCGCAAATACACCCGCGAAAATCGTATTAATGATCAATTCATCAGACGGTGTGCTCCACCCATGTGTCAGATGAAGGAAAAGCGAATTCGCCGCTACGGCAATGATTGTATAGACAGTCGTTTTACCGTCCAGAAACTTGTAGCCGATTAAAAGCAGAAGTGCATTTAAGATAAAGTTCGTTACCCCAGGAGACCATTGAAACACATAATACAAAATCAGCGTAATCCCAGTGACCCCGCCTTCCCCAAGGTCATTGGGAATCGCAAACAAATTCACTGCAAGCGCGAAGAAAAAAGCGCCAATCAGAAGCATTAGCACATCAAGCATTTTCTTTTTCATCACAAAACACTCCTTCTCAATATAGTATCAACAAAAAAACCCAGGAGTACGCTCTCGCAAAAGAGCAGAAACTCCTGGGCTTTTATCCCACCGTGTCATAACAGCCGGGCTGCTATGTGTTTTCTCTCGGTCACAGTCCAATTTGCATTGCGGAACCCTAGAAAACCACTGTTTTTATCATATCATCTTTACTTTCCAATATTAGCATTATAAGGGACGGTTTGAATTGGTTCAAGAGGTATGTGCGGAGATTTATTCAGATGAGCTACAGAAAAAAAGATTTTCCTATTAACAAATAACAGAAATGACCGATAAGAAAAAAAGCATATATTTTAAAGGTAAAATTAACTATAAATGATAATATTTATAAGATATTCATAATTTTATATTGACTAAGTGAAATAATATAGGCATTATAGTACATATGTTTTGTACATTTAATTACATAGGAGGAAATAGAATGGCAGGAAAACTAGTACCCTGTAAAGCTTGCGGCCAAGAAATTGCAAAGGGTGTAAAAAAATGTCCTAACTGCGGTAAGGATCAACGTAACTTTTTTATGCGACATAAAATCATTACGTTTATTCTCGCAGTTGTTGTCATCATTATTATTGCTAACATTGGCGGCGGAGGCGGTTCAGAAGCCACTTCCAAAACATCGAGCAGCAGCAAAGCAGAAACTGAAAAAACATACAATATCGGTGATACTGTAAAAACTGAAAAAACTGAAGTAACAGTTACAAAAGTAGAGGACAGAGATACTGTCGGAACTCAATATGTTGAAAAGAAAGCCTCTGATGGAGGTACGATTGTAGCTGTTCAATATACAATTAAAAACGTATCTAAAAAGCCGATAAGTTCTTTTTCAATTCCAACTGTTAAATTAGTTGATGCTGATGGCACTTCTTATGATTCTGATATTGATGCTTCTGTAAACTATGCAACTGAGACAAAAGTTGATAACTCTAAAATTTTGAGTGATCTAAATCCTAATATTAAAGTAACAGGTGTGAAAGCATTTGAAGTTGACAAAGAAGCTTATGCAAAAGGAACTTGGAAACTCAAATTCAGTAATGATGTTATTGTAAAAATCAAATAATAGCAGACAAGGGTGCTTTAACAGGCACCCTTTTTCTCTAATAAAAGGCCTTCTCTGTTGAGAAGGCCTCCATTCTTATTCCGCACTCTTATACCCATTCACATTAGAAGACTGCCACCTCCATGAATCGGCACACATTTCCTCAAGGCCTCGTTTTGCTTCCCAGCCTAGTTCTTGCTTGGCTTTTGCAGGATCTGCGAAGCAGGTGGCGATGTCTCCAGGACGGCGGTCCGCAAAACGGTACGGAATCTCTTTTCCTGACACTTTTTCAAAGGCTTTGACCATTTCAAGCACACTGTAGCCTGTGCCTGTTCCGAGGTTGTATGCATCTGCTCCAGTGGAGTTCAATACTTTTTCAAGCGCTTTGACGTGGCCCTCTGCGAGATCAACGACGTGAATATAATCGCGCACGCCTGTCCCGTCTTTTGTCGGATAGTCATTGCCGAATACGCTTAATTGCTCAAGTTTGCCGACGGCTACCTGCGTTACATACGGCATGAGGTTATTCGGAATGCCGTTCGGGTCTTCACCGATCCGTCCGCTTGGATGCGCGCCGAACGGATTAAAATAACGAAGCAGTGCAACGCTCCACTCATTGTCGGCTGTGTACAGATCACGCAATATTTGTTCTAACATGAGCTTCGTCTGCCCATAAGGATTTGTCGCGCCTAATGGAAAGTCCTCCGTAATGGGTGATGTTTCCGGAACGCCATACACCGTCGCAGACGAACTGAATACGATTTTCTTTACGCCGTATTTCTCCATGACCTCACATAAAATAAACGTTCCCGTCAGGTTGTTATGATAATATTTGAGCGGAATCGCAACAGATTCACCGACTGCTTTTAACCCCGCAAAATGAATCACAGCTTCAATCTTGTTCTCTGCAAAAACCGAATCTACCGCTTCCCGATCCAATAGATCCGCTTTATAGAACGTTAAATCTTTTCCTGTAATCTCTTTTACACGGTTCAGTGCCTCAGCTGAACTGTTGGACAAATTATCAAGAACAACAATCTCATAGCCGCTGTTCAATAACTCCACACATGTGTGGCTTCCGATGTACCCGGCACCGCCAGTAACAAGTATTGCCATGATGTAAACCCTCCTAAAAAATGACCTGATTTAATTATATAGTGTTTATGACTGGTCTACATCCATTTTCAAGAAGTTTAATCGTTTATTAATAGTTTTTTCATATTTGCAGGCTATCCGATATAGGTTTACAGCCTTTTCACGCCATATTATGCCGAATGCGTGTAGCAGCTGTAAAATCAATCTGCCGGTTGACGTTTTCTTTTCCAATATTCGCTATGCTTAATATCAGTGACACATTTCGCACGAAGCAACAAACTCAAGCCGAAGAACTGGCAGATCCGTTTACAAAAAGAGAGCTCGAGGTTCTTCAGCAAATGGCCTATGGGTTGAGAAATGAAGACATTGGTGAAAAGCTTTTCGTCAGCGAAAGCACTGTGAAAACTCACGTGCACCGCATCCTGCAAAAATGCAATGCCCAAGATCGGACACAGGCAGTCGTTTTTGCGATTCGAAACGGTATTGTGCAATAGAAAACTCGCATCCTGTCATGATAAAATAAGAGAAAGGAGATGATTGGAAATGAAAGAAGAGATTATTGAACGGTTTACTACATATGTAAAAGTCGACACGCAGTCCGACGAATCCGTCGACACCTGCCCTTCCACACCCGGCCAATTGACACTAGGAAACATGCTCGTTGATGAATTGAACTCCATTGGCATGCAGGATGTAGCCATTGATGAAAACGGCTATGTCATGGCGACTCTTCCCTCCAATACTGAAAAAGACGTGCCGACTATCGGCTTTCTCGCTCACGTCGATACTGCCACAGACTTTACCGGCAAAAACGTGAATCCGCAAATCATTGAAAACTACGATGGAAAAGACATTGTGCTTAATGAACAGCTGCAGGTGATCCTGTCGCCTGATCAATTCCCTGAACTGCCCGGCTATAAGGGCCATACTCTCATTACCACAGACGGCACAACCCTTCTCGGCGCAGACAATAAGGCCGGTATCGCCGAAATCATGACAGCCATGGATTACCTTATCAAACACCCTGAAATCAAACACGGCACCATCAGAGTCGCTTTTACGCCTGATGAAGAAATCGGAAGAGGGCCGCACAAATTTGATGTGAAACGATTCAATGCGTCCTTTGCCTACACAGTTGACGGCGGCCCGCTCGGCGAACTAGAATACGAAAGCTTCAATGCAGCTGCTGCAAAAATCACAATCAAAGGCAACAACGTACATCCCGGAACGGCAAAAGGGAAAATGATCAACTCTGCGAAAATCGCAATGAAGCTGAACAGCCTGCTGCCGGCAGACGAAGCGCCTGAATATACAGAAGGGTACGAAGGCTTCTACCACTTGCTGTCGATTCAAGGAGATGTAGAGGAAACAAAACTCCACTACATTATCAGAGACTTTGACAAAGGCAACTTCCAAAGCAGAAAAGAAACAATGAAGCGTGTCGTTGAAGAACTTCAAAACGAATACGGGCAAGATCGGATTCAGCTTGATATGAACGATCAATACTACAATATGAGAGAGAAAATTGAACCTGTGATCGAAATTGTCCACATTGCCAAGCAAGCGATGGAAAACCTCGGCATCGAACCGAAGATTTCTCCAATCCGCGGGGGCACGGACGGATCCCAGCTGTCCTACATGGGACTCCCTACGCCAAACATCTTTACCGGTGGGGAAAACTTTCACGGCAAATTTGAATACATCTCAGCCGATAACATGGTGAAAGCCGTAAATGTCATCGTCGAGATTGCAAAACTGTTTGAAGAACAGGCATAATACCAAGAGCCAGTCCTAAAAAGGACTGGTTTTTTTGTGTAAATATGAAACATTTTGAATACTTCCTCCGTAAAACAAGTATCAACAGTTGAGGAGGAAAACAATGACAAAACATGCTATAGCTGCAAAAAGTCTATTGAAAAAATGGATAAGGAGCAGGCCGCTTAACATACAAAAGAAATCGAGCCCATTTCAAAAAATCAGAAAAATGTTCAAACGCTTCTTCTAACATTCTTCCAAATCCACAAAACCACAATCAGCATACCCTCGTACCGCCCAAATGCTCCGAAATTTGGGTTTTTTGTGTTTAATTCCGCAAAATAGGGTATAAACCAAACAAGAAAGAAAACAACAACCTAAAACAGGTAATTTGAATTATTAATTTTTAGGTTAAAAGTAATATAAAAGATTTTATTTTATCGTCGATAGTAACTATAGAACCAATCACCAACCAGAACTAACACCCTGTTGTAAGACTATTTTCAGGTCAACAGGTTAGACTGTTTTTGAGGGGCAGTTATTTATTTTTTATTGATTTAGAATTTTTTGAATACTTTTTGGCTTTTTATCCGTACAATAGATAATACCAAAACTTTTTTTGGGAGGTATGTAAAATGATCCTATTTATTATCATCGCATTATGTGGCTATCTTCTTTTTTCTTTCAGCAAGGACAATCGCCGTAAACCGCAAAAGACAAGCCCTCTGCCAGCAGCTGCACCTCATCACAACAACCTAATCGACCTTGACGCGATCCGCCAAAAACGCCGGATGCATCTTTCCTAATCCTATATTTTAAACGAAAAGGCTGCTGAATGATGCAGCCTTTTCAATTTAAAAACATTTATCACTCGGGAAAACAACCAGCAGGTTTCTGATTACTAGATTTGGAACTTGAAACTTTCTTGCCGCCAGTCCGTAATTTCTTACAAGGCAAATCTAAAGGAGACTTCAGCAATGATCGAATTATTTATGAAACAGAAAATGTTCTCTTTTAAAGATGAATTTCACATTTATGACCGAGATGAACAAGAGGCTTTCAAGGTCGAGGGCCGATTCTTTTCGTTAGGGGACTCGCTACAAATGACAGATTCATCCGGTAAAACACTCGTTTCCATAGAACAAAAAACAATGTCTGTTCTGCCGCGATACAAGATTTCCATTGGCGGGGAAACAGCTTGTGAGGTGGCGAAGAAACTAACGTTTTTCAAACCGAAATTTGAAATTTCCCAGCTCAACTGGGAAATTGACGGTGACTTGTGGAAGAATGAATTTCAACTGACGGACGGGGAGAATGTCCGTATGTCAGTGAGCAAAAAGTGGCTCAGCTGGGGTGATTCCTATCATTTACAGATTGCAAAAGAGGAAGATGTGCTGATCTGTACAGCCATTGCTATCGTGCTTGATATGGTATTATATAACGACGAAGATGAGAGCATTTTCTAAAAAAGGTTGACAATTGAGTAAAAAGTAATAATATTAAGATAATTGAAATCTGAATATGAAGATATACCTTATCAAGAGAGGTGGAGGGACTGGCCCTATGATACCCGGCAACCGCTGTTTCAAACAGAATGGTGCTAAATCCTTTAGAACATTGTGTTCTTGCAGATGAGGCGGAGATTTGATCATTCAAGCTCTTCCTTACACAAAGGGAGAGCTTTTTTATGCTCACCACATTGCAGAAAAGAGGCGAATGACATGGCTCAACAAACAAATGTTGCAGGACAAATAACAGAAAAACAACGCAAAGCTCCTTTCCGTGCCGATCATGTCGGCAGTTTACTGAGATCTGCTCCAATAAAAGAAGCCCGGCAAAAAAAAGCGGCCGGCGAGATCACTGCAGATCAGCTTCGTGATATCGAAAATCAAGAAATCACCCGCATTGTAGAAAAACAAAAAGAAATCGGTCTCGATGTGGTAACAGATGGGGAATTCCGCCGATCTTGGTGGCATTACGATTTCCTGGAAGGCCTTGACGGTGTGGAAGCGTTCATCCCGGCTGAAGGGATTCAATTCCATCATGCGAAAACAAAAGCACGGAGCATCAAAGTGACGGGTAAACTCGATTTTACGAGCCACCCAGCGCTTGCCGATTATCAATTTTTACATGAGATCGCCGGCGACGCGACACCAAAATTGACGATTCCGAGCCCGAATATGCTGTTTTTCGGTGAAAAGGCGGATAAAGAGATTTATGACGACCAAGAGGAATATTTTCATGATCTGGCCCAAACGTACAAAAAAGCAATTAAAGCCTTCTATGATGCTGGATGCCGCTATCTTCAGCTTGATGATACGTCATGGTCTCTCTTCTTTGAGGAAAAAGGCAGAGAGGTCGTCCGGGCACTTGGCGGTGATCCAGAAACATTGCCTGCCTTATTCGCCAAAACGATTAACGATGCAGTGGCAGACCGCCCTGATGATTTAGCAATCACGATGCACATTTGCCGCGGCAACTTCAAGTCGACTTGGGCGGCATCAGGAGGCTATGACGCTATAGCGGAAACAATTTTGGACGGCTTGAATCTGGATGGGCTGTTCTTAGAATACGATGATGACCGCTCAGGAAATTTTGATCCGCTCCGTTTCGTAAAACGCAAGGATCTGCGCATTGTGCTCGGCTTAATTACATCCAAATACGGCGATCTGGAAAATCCTGAGGATGTGAAGCGCCGCATCAATGAAGCGGCGCGCTTTGTCAGCCTTGACCAGCTGTGCCTCAGCCCGCAGTGCGGTTTCGCCTCTACGGAAGAAGGCAATCTTTTGACAGAAGAGCAGCAATGGGCGAAGCTGCGCCACGTCATCGACATCGCCAACGATGTGTGGAGATAATCTATCATTGACAGAAACAGAAAATGTGTGAATAATAGATACTATCAGAAAATTTCATAAAATGGTTTTCCTTATCAAGAGAGGTGGAGGGACTGGCCCTGCGATACCCGGCAACCGCTGTTTAACAGAATGGTGCTAAATCCTTTAGAGCATTGATTGCTCTTGAAGATAAGGTTGAGATTGTCACACAAGCTCTTCCTTATCCAAAGGATGAGCTTTTTTATATTCGAAATGGAAAGAAGGAATGGACAACATGTCACAACAAACAACACACACAGAACAAAAAGCACGACAAAGAAAAAAGCCGCCGTTTCGCGCGGATCAAGTTGGAAGCCTGCTGAGATCTGAGCCCGTTAAAAAAGCGCGGCTGCAAAAAGCGGCCGGCGAGATTACAGCTGAGCAGCTTCGCCAAATCGAAAACGATGAAATCATCCGCATTGTGGAAAAACAGAAGGAAACCGGCCTGAACGTCGTGACAGACGGGGAATTCCGCAGAGCATGGTGGCATTTTGATTTTCTGGAAAATCTGGATGGGGTTGAGCCGTTTATTCCTGAGCAGGGCATTCAATTCCATAATGTACAGACAAAAGCACGAGGCATTAAAGTCACCGGTGATATCGACTTTTCAACTCATCCAATGCTTGAAGATTACTCATTTCTCCATAGCATTGCCGGTGACGCGACGCCAAAGATGACGATCCCAAGCCCAAATATGCTGTTTTTCCGCGGAAAGCTGGAAAAGGATGCATACAAAAACGACTATCACCTTTTCCAGCACGATGTATCCAAAGCATATAAAAAAGCGATTCAAGCGTTTTATGACAGAGGCTGCCGCTACCTCCAGCTTGATGATACAGCATGGGCTGTTTTCTTATCTGAAAAAGGCTTAAAACAAATCGAAGCGTTCGGCACAACGCCTGACGAGCTTCGCCAGCTGTTTGCGAAATCTATTAACGACGCGATTGCAGACCGTCCGGATGACTTGACCGTAACAATGCATATTTGCCGCGGCAACTTCCAGTCCACTTGGACAGCGGAAGGCGGCTATGACGCAGCAGCCGAAACCATTTTTGACGGCTTGAACCTGGACGGGCTTTTCCTAGAGTATGATGATTCACGCTCAGGCGGATTTGAACCGCTCCGTTATGTGAAGCGCTCTGATCTTCAGCTTGTCCTTGGCTTAGTGACATCTAAATTCGGTGAGCTTGAACACCCGGATGATGTAAAACGCCGTATCGAAGAAGCGTCCCGCTATGTAAATTTAGACCAGCTTTGCCTCAGCCCTCAATGCGGATTCGCTTCCACTGAGGAAGGCAACAAGCTGACTGAAGAACAGCAATGGGCGAAGCTGCGCCATGTGGTTGAGATTGCTAACGATGTTTGGAAATAAGCAAAGAAAAAACACACTTGATTCCCTGGCGGAGCAAGTGTGTTTTTTCATATCAAGCGTTTGATTTAAGCACCGCCTGGCTGACAGCAAAATCGGCATCTGTTTTTTCATAAACCTCATCCATTGTGACACCTTCCTGAAGTTCAGTTAGTGTCATGCGGCCGTGATCAAAATCAAACACAGCCAAATCCGTAATCAGCCTGTGAACGACTCTCTGCCCCGTCAGCGGAAGAGAGCATGTCTTTTTCACTTTTGGCTCGCCATGCTTATTGACATGCTCCATGATGACAACGATCCGTTTCGCCCCGTTGACGAGATCCATGGCGCCTCCCATCCCTTTGACCATTTTCCCCGGGATCATCCAATTGGCCAAATCCCCCTGCTCAGAAACCTCCATGCCGCCAAGAATAGCCAAATCGATATGCCCGCCTCTTATCATCGCGAATGACTCAGCGCTGTCAAAATAGGAAGCGCCCGTCACTTCAGAGATTGTTTCCTTTCCTGCATTGATCAAATCCGCGTCTTCCATTCCTTCCACAGGATACGGGCCGATCCCGAGCAAGCCGTTTTCTGACTGAAGCATGACGTGAACGCCGTCGGGTATCTCATTTGCGACAAGCGTGGGCATTCCAATCCCAAGATTGACATTCATTCCATTCTTGATTTCTTGTACAGCGCGTTTGACCATTCGTTTTCTCGCTTCCTTCATTTCGCCTCACCCTTTCCCGCCGCTTGTCGGACTGTTCGCTTTTCAATCCGTTTTTCATGGCTCGCGCCAAGCACCACATGCTGTACGTAAATGCCCGGCGTATGGATGTGATCTGGATCGAGCTCTCCCGCTTCCACGATGTCTTCCGCCTCGGCAATCGTGATCTTGCCTGCCATGGCGGCAACGGGATTGAAATTTCTCGCCGTTTTCCGAAAGATCAAATTCCCCTTAGTGTCCGCTTTCCACGCTTTGACAATCGCCACGTCGCCGATGATGCCTTGCTCCAGCACATATGTCCGGCCGCCGAACGTTTTATGTTCTTTTCCCTCTGCTATTGAAGTACCAACACCTGTTGCCGTGTAAAATCCCGGTATGCCTGCCCCGCCTGCACGAATTCTCTCAGCGAGCGTTCCCTGGGGAACAAGTTCAACCTCAAGCTCTCCGCTTAAAAACTGCCGCTCAAAAATTTTATTTTCACCGACATAGGATGAGATCATTTTCTTGATTTGCCTATTAGCCAGAAGCAAACCGAGCCCCCAGTCATCGACTCCGCAATTGTTGCTGACAACGGTTAAATCCTTTGCTCCCTGATCTCTGATCGCCAAAATGAGCTGTTCAGGAATGCCGCACAGCCCGAATCCTCCTGCGATCAGCGTATCTCCATCACAAATCAGTTCCGCGGCTTCTTTACTTGATGACAGTACTTTTCCCATATTGACGCCCCTTTCGTTTTCTCCAACAACCTTACGGACGAAAGCGTTTACAATTATCTTGATTGTTTTCTTCCCCTTTCCATATGTACGGGGAGCCGAGGCCAACTATTCCGAATAAAAAGGAAAGCTCTTTTTTCGGAGCTTTCCTCTGCCTAATAGGATATCGAAATCAACCGTTTCTTTTTGCTTCATGGAGTTTCCCTCCCCTGTACACAACCATTATTCATAAATGGGAAATAATTATTCGACGATTGCTTGTTTTCCAAATTCCTCATGAGTCAGAAAATGAATCAATGCGTCTGCGGTTTCTTAGGAGACTGTAACTTTCCTGCTTCCTTTAACTGAATGAATTCATACATAAGGAAAATCTTCTTTGCGAACCGAGCGGATTTTTGACGTGCTGTAGCAGCTTTGTGAAGGCAATACATATTTCGCTGACTAAAAAGGATCTGTCGAAGCCTTAGGCAAAAAGCTCATCCATTCTAACCACCGGCTGTATGTCAAGACAGGCCGATCAAAGCCTGATTAACAAGACCCCCAATGATAAATGCTTCATTTTTCCCCTCCTGATTTCCTAAACATCATAGCAGCATAACAACTCCACATGTATTTCCTTTATTTTCTCAAATTCAAGATATAAATTTTATTATTGTGAAAATAGTTAAAAAGGTTGATTTTCAAAAAGTGAAAGGATAAAATACTGCTATCATCTTAGAAAAAGACATTCTTGTATATGATCAGTAATATGGTCTGATTGTTTCTACCTAGTAACCGTAAAAAACTAGACTACAAGAAAGTTTGAATAAATTTGAACGAGTTGAAAAGGACAAGTTCTTTTCTGTTTGCTCTTATTTTTCACACTTTCTGCACTTCCAGAATTTGTGAAGGATAGGAGCTTTTTTTGTTTCCAAAATAAACCTCATAGGAGTTGCTATCATGTACTTTTTATTAAACCTTATCGGTCTCATTGTGATTATGGCAGTTGTATTCCTATGTTCTCCGCAGAAAAAGAAAATCAAGTGGCGCCCGATCATTACATTAATTGTTCTGGAATTGCTCATTACTTGGTTTATGCTGGGAACAAAAGTCGGGAGCTGGACCATCGGTAAAATTGGGGATTTCTTCACTTGGCTGATTGCTTGCGCCAGTGACGGTATCGCGTTTGCCTTCCCGTCAGTCATGGCGAATGAAACAGTAGACTTTTTCTTTAGTGCACTTCTTCCAATTATCTTTATCGTCACATTCTTTGATATTTTAACATATTTCGGCATTTTGCCTTGGCTTATTGATAAAATCGGATGGGTCATTTCAAAGGCTTCCCGGTTGCCGAAATTAGAAAGCTTTTTCTCTATTCAAATGATGTTCCTGGGAAATACTGAAGCACTTGCGGTCATCCGCCAGCAGCTTACAGTATTAAATAACAACCGCTTGCTTACATTCGGCTTAATGAGCATGAGCAGCATCAGCGGCTCCATTATTGGATCTTACCTGTCAATGGTGCCGGCGACATACGTGTTTACAGCGATTCCTTTGAACTGCTTAAATGCGCTGATTATTGCAAACCTGCTGAACCCTGTCCATGTGCCGGAGGATGAAGATATCATCTATACACCGCCTAAAGAAGAGAAGAAGGACTTTTTCTCTACGATTTCTAACAGTATGCTTGTCGGCATGAACATGGTTATCGTTATTTTGGCAATGGTGATCGGATATGTAGCATTAACGTCTGCAGTCAATGGCATTCTTGGCGTTTTCGTACACGGACTGACCATCCAGACAATTTTTGCTTACCTCTTCAGTCCGTTCGCATTCCTGCTTGGGCTGCCAGTACATGATGCAATGTATGTTGCTCAGCTGATGGGAATGAAATTGGCAACGAACGAGTTTGTTGCGATGCTTGATTTGAAAAACAATCTTACAACACTTCCGCCTCACACAGTTGCGGTGGCGACGACATTCCTGACGTCATTTGCCAACTTCAGTACTGTCGGCATGATCTACGGAACGTACAACTCTATCCTTGACGGCGAAAAGTCAACGGTCATCGGGAAAAACGTGTGGAAATTGCTCGTCAGCGGAATTGCGGTATCTTTACTAAGCGCTGCGATTGTCGGCCTGTTTGTGTGGTAGAAACATTGAGCCATATCCTTTTCTGGATATGGCTCTTTGATTATTGATAAATAGAGGAAGGCACCTGCACATCCCGGATTCCAGCTGCATATGGTCCTAATTCATACTGGCCGAAGACGATGGCGATTCCGTTTTCTGTAAAGTAAAACGTTGTGTTTTGGTTAAGGGTAATATCCTCTTTCTTTACATCAGGGAAAAACAGCGTGTCATGTTTTTTGATATAGCTGTATAGGTAATCTTTCGTTTTGCTGACTTTTGCTTTGGTATTCAGAATATGATTCAGTGTCACACGCTTTTTGGCTTTCAAGTCATAATTGAAGGTTCGGACAGTTGTTGAACCGTGGGCACCGCCTGAATACATATCATTGAGTGTTTGAATGCTGAGCTTGCCCGCCGCATTGTATTTGACGCTGAAGGATGTTTGGTATTCCGCTTTGAATCCCTGCTGTTCGCCTGCTTTTTTGTTTTTCAGGTATTCCTGATATGATTGTTCAATGTAGGCTTTCAGCTCTTGATTGATTTTCTTTTCAAACGCGGCATTCCCGATGTGATGCACCTGAGGATACTTTAATTCCTTTATCTTTTTGTACGTGTGGCTGCTGACAGTTGGTGTTTTGGCCTGCACCGCTTTTAATGATGGGGCCGCATATGCCATTAAAGAAAAAAGCACAACCGCAATCCCCGCGGCTTTCAGCATGTGATTCCATTTCATACGTTCTCCTCCTTTGATGTCGTTGTTTATCATTCCCTTTTAGAACTGATAAAATGAAAGAAGTATCTAAATAAAAAAAGAAAAAGAGGCAAGATGCCTCTTTTTTACTGTTTACGCTCCAAAATTGCTTCATGAACCGCTTGTGCCAAATCTATATTTCCAAACATCTCTAACACCGCAATGACGGTTTGGTCAGGAATATGCTCTGACTCGTGTTTCGGCACGACCAGTTCGTCCATGGTTTTTTTTAAGCTTTCATTGATCTCTTGCTGCGGATACGCTTTGGCATATAGTTTTAGCGGATCAAGATCATGGTTCACGCACCATTGGGCAAACACCAAAATCATCATATTTTCATCGCGTTCGTATGCTTCAGCGAGCTGTTTTTCGTTCATCTGTCATGCTCCTTATGAAAAGTATCTTCCTTTAAGATACAGGAGCGGATCAAATACGTCTATCCCAATGGCGGTGAGCGGCGACCGCCTCAATAAACGCCTTGCTGAAGTCGGTATAGTCCGCTTCATCTTTCGCAGTCACGATGCCCGGACTCTCTTTTGTCCCGACAGCTGTCTGAAGAAGGTCAATTCCTTCATTTGCCGCGCCGATCGCCTTATAGTGGCTATAGGCTTCTCTGATAAACGCCATCGCTTGTTTGTTGCCTTTGAGCTCCGGACCTCCTGTAGCATAGACTGCATCATACAGAAGAGAATCAGCCGTCAGGAACGTGGCGCCGGCCTCGAGCTGCTGGCCTGTGCCGCTTGTGATGTACCCCAGCGTTTGGCTGATGATATCTGCTGTGATCCCTTCATGCTTTAAGGCGTCCAGCACAGTTTGCAGCTCTTCTTCATGAAATCCGTTTCCGGCGAGAACGGCGACTTTTCTCGTTGACGCCGTTTT
Source organism: Bacillus sp. T17B1 (assembly GCF_026796395.1). Taxonomy (NCBI): domain Bacteria; kingdom Bacillati; phylum Bacillota; class Bacilli; order Caryophanales; family Bacillaceae; genus Bacillus; species Bacillus sp. T17B1. The sequence continues at coordinate 67,944 of NZ_JALAYA010000024.1, read as the reverse complement.
CACCGTGCGGGCCTGGCTTAACGCGGGTGAGGTAAGAATTTCGTTTGATGCTTCTCGTTTCGCCGGCGGCGCCACACCAACTCCTTTGGCGATTTCTTCCGCTAAGCCTGTATCGACATTGCTGAAGACGTCAACAACCTGCCGCTGCACGTCCTTGCTTTTGACTTTCCCGACCTCGAAGCAGAATGCAGAGATGATATGCTGTTTTTCGACAGGAGACATGCTGTTCCAGAACAACTTTGCCTGTGAATAATAATCATTGAAACTGTCACTCCGCTGGCGGATTTTTTTGCCCTCGACTTTTTCCTGATAGTGGACGTACCCGCCTTCTTCAGCTGTCGCAGGCGACGGGTCATTATTTTGCAGAGAGTTTTTATGATAAGCGACCGGCCCCTTATTGATCGTCATCCGGTGATAGCCGTCGTATTGGTTATTATGGAACGGACATACCGGCCGGTTAATCGGTATCTCATGAAAGTTCGGGCCGCCAAGACGGATGAGCTGTGTGTCTGTATACGAGAAAAGCCGTCCCTGCAATAGCGGGTCATTGGTAAAGTCGATGCCCGGCACGACATTTCCCGGGTGGAATGCGACTTGTTCCGTTTCCGCAAATACATTGTCCTGGTTGCGGTTCAGCGTCATTTTCCCAATAATCTTCACCGGCACGAGCTCTTCCGGCCACAGCTTAGTCGGATCAAGAATATCAAAATCAAATTTGAATTCATCTTTTCCATCAATCATCTGCACACCGAGCTCATATTCAACCGAGCCCCCGTTTTCAATTGTTTCCCAGAGGTCGCGGCGGTGGAAATCGGGATCTTTCCCGGCAATTTTCTGCGCTTCATCCCACACGAGAGAATGCACGCCGAGCACAGGCTTCCAGTGGAATTTCACGAAACGCGCCTTTCCTAGTTCATTCACAAAACGAAACGTGTGAACACCGAAGCCCTCCATCATTCTGTAGCTGCGAGGGATACCCCTGTCAGACATCGTCCACATCACCATATGTGCTGACTCAGGGTTATTGGCAACGAAATCCCAAAACGTATCGTGAGCGGTCGCGGCCTGAGGCATTTCATTGTGAGGTTCAGGCTTAAACGCGTGAACCAGATCCGGAAATTTGATCGCGTCCTGAATGAAAAATACTGGGATGTTATTTCCCACAAGGTCATAGTTTCCTTCTTCCGTATAAAATTTCGTCGCAAAGCCTCTGGCATCCCGCACCGTGTCTGCGGAGCCTTTGGAGCCCGCCACCGTTGAAAACCGGACAAAGACCGGTGTCTTCACCGAAGGGTCCTGAAGAAATTTCGCGCGGGTGAATTCTGTCATCGGTTCATAAACCTGAAAAAAGCCATGCACGCCATATCCGCGCGCATGCACAACACGCTCCGGTATCCTCTCATGGTCAAAGTGCGTCATTTTCTCCCGAAAGTGAAAATCTTCCATCAACGTCGGGCCGCGGACCCCAGCCTTTAACGAGTGCTCATCCTCTGACACCCGCACGCCTTGGTTTGTCGTCATTTTCTTCCCGCTGTTATCGGCCCTATACTGTTCGAGCTGTTCGTCCTTTGAGTGTTCATTGACTCGTTTGTTATGATCATCACTCATGTCTGCTCCTCCTTTTCAAACGAAACATTCTACAGCACATTTACCCGTGGCATTCTTCATATAAACTGCTAATCCGCTCAATAGGATTTTAGGTCTACATATCAAGATGAGGTCATACATATTTGAAATAAGCCTTCTTTCGAAAATATGGAAGCGCTTACCAAAACTGTGCTGTTGAATGGGGAGGTCATATCGTGCTTGCCATACTCGGTTTTGTGATGATGATTGTCTTCATGTACCTTATTATGTCTAACCGGCTTTCTGCTCTTATTGCTTTAATTGTCGTTCCTGTTGTGTTTGCCCTGATCAGCGGATTTGGCAAAGACCTCGGCGAGATGATGATTCAAGGCGTTACAGACCTCGCTCCTACCGGCATCATGCTGTTATTCGCCATCCTTTATTTCGGCATTATGATTGACTCAGGTTTGTTTGATCCTCTTATCGCCAAAATTTTATCAATTGTTAAAGGAGATCCGTTAAAAATCGCCGTCGGCACAGCGATTCTGACGATGACCATTTCGCTGGACGGAGACGGGACAACAACCTATATGCTTACCATTGCGGCGATGCTGCCACTGTACAAACGGCTCGGTATGAATCGTTTGGTGTTAGCGGGAATTGCGATGCTCGGTTCTGGAGTCATGAATATTATTCCGTGGGGCGGACCGACGGCGAGAGTTTTGGCTTCCTTAAAATTGGACACGTCGGAGGTCTTCACGCCGCTGATTCCCGCTATGATCGCCGGCATTCTCTGGGTGATCGCCGTTGCTTATATCCTTGGAAAAAAAGAGCGGAAGCGTCTCGGCGTCATTTCGATTGAACACACGCCGTCCTCTGATCCGGAAGCAGCACCGCTCAAGCGCCCTGCCCTCCAATGGTTTAATCTGCTGCTGACTGTTGCTCTGATGGCCGCTCTGATCACCAGCCTGCTGCCCCTCCCTGTTCTTTTTATGACCGCATTCGCCATCGCTTTGATGGTCAACTATCCAAATGTAAAAGAGCAGCAGCAACGAATTTCGGCGCATGCAGGAAATGCATTAAACGTTGTCTCAATGGTGTTTGCGGCAGGGATTTTCACAGGCATTCTCTCCGGCACAAAAATGGTGGATGCAATGGCACATTCTCTCGTTTCACTCATCCCTGATGCCATGGGCCCGCACCTGCCGTTGATCACTGCTATCGTCAGCATGCCATTCACCTTTTTCATGTCAAACGACGCCTTTTACTTCGGTGTCCTACCCATCATCGCAGAAGCTGCATCCGCTTATGGAATAGATGCCGCTGAAATCGGAAGGGCCTCCCTGCTGGGACAGCCGGTGCATCTTCTAAGTCCGCTTGTGCCTTCCACCTATCTATTGGTCGGAATGGCAGGCGTCAGCTTTGGCAATCATCAAAAATTCACCATCAAATGGGCCGTGGGGACAACAATTGTAATGACGGTTGCGGCACTTTTGGTTGGGATTATCTCGTTTTAATGAGAAAAGGATTTCCGCTTATCGGAAATCCTTTTGTTCTGTATAATCGGAATACCCAAGATCATACTATGGAAAAACCCACATAAAAAGGTGATTGCATGTATTTTGCTTGGGAAGCACTCATTTTAATATTATCCGGCATTATATTGCTTAGAATATCTGGAAGAAAGTCAATCTCTCAAATGACGTTAGCACAAACTGTGGTTATGATTTCGATTGGAACGATTATTGTCCAGCCGATTATAGAGACAAGTTTATGGAAAACCCTTGTGGCAGCCAGTATTTTTACTGTTGCTCTCATACTCATGGAATGGTTCCAGATCAAAGCCAATTGGGTGGAAAAGTTCATAACCGGCAAAGCGAAATTAGTCATTGAAGATGGCAAACTCAATATAGAAAATATGAAAAAATTGAGGCTGACAGTGGACCAGCTTGAAATGCGAATGAGGCTTCACGGAATCTCCAGCATAAAGGATGTGAAGAATGCAACGATTGAAGCAAACGGCCAATTAGGATATGAATGGCATGAGGACAAGAAGCCGCTAACCATGGGTGATTTTAAGAAATTGATGAATATTCCTGCTGCAAATACAATGAATCAGTCTGAACCAGATAAACAAGATAACATTTTTGAAGAGTTAAAAAACACTAGTCATTCTTCTGGCAAATTAAAATAAGGCTATTTCATTGTAATGAAATAGCCCAAGTGAATACTTATTGAATATACGAAATGACTGGCAAGCTTTCAACGCCTGATGCGTAATAGTAATTTAAAACACTGAAAAAGTCGATTGCTTTGCCGGTTTTTACATCAACGATTAAAATATGATCACCATAGTTTTGATCATCTGCATCAATTCTTCTAGGTGTTTTTTTGCCTAACGTATCAAGAAAAGAGTCTTCGTATCCTACCCCTGATTGATACGCTGATACATGATGCATAAACAGCGTTCCTGTATCTAAGTAAACCATCACTGCCGCATTTGAACTCGCATAACTTGAACGATAAATAACAGGATCAGAAACGTTTTTCACCCTTACATCGGAAATAGAATGGGCGCGCTGATTATACTCGCCGCCATACGAAAAATAATATTTCCTTTCCCAGCTTAATGAAGAAGTTTTTGTGCTGGTATTGTACAACAATGTTCCGTTTGCATAGACAGAACCGTCTGCGTACTCAGCGACAAAGGCTTGCAGATTAGAGGTGATTGACTTCACACTTGTGTAATTTGAAGGGTTTTTGGCATTTAACTGAATGTTGTATGAATCTCCCAGCGTTCCTTCAGAATAAACCCGAATCATATAATCGCCGGCCGGAATCTCTTTTAAAAGAACTAAGTTCCCCGCATCCATTGCAATATTTGTCGGCTGTGCTTCACCCGTATCCCAATTGACTACATACAATTTTACATAATACTGACTGTTAGCAGACAATATCCGTGTAATCAACGTTCGATCTGACGAAGTGCTGAAAAAATACATATCGTCCGGGTTATTTTCGTTAAGTACAGATGTAGTATCGAATACTTGGTCTTCAGAGTTGTACATGGAAGTTGTTTTAAAAACATTCTCATTGGCAGGCTTCTTTACCTTAATGGCTTCTGCATTGTGATCCGTTTTAAGGCTTCCTGCTTCTGCTTGCTTTAAAGAAACATCCTTCATTTCCTTATGGTTTTTCAATGTTTCCTGCTGTTTCATGATTGCTTTCTCTTTTGGCACGTTTTGCGCTGCAGCAGCATTTGAATTTAGACAAAAACTAAAGGCCACAATCAAGACAGCACACAATAGGGGTAATGAACATATTTTTTTGTTCTTCATATACAAACCCCTTCCAGATTTTGTACTGTACATATCGGCAGGAAACTTTAACTATTTACATTTATTCTCCATGTTCATCATTTGTATATTTTTAACTACCCCTTCAACGCTCCACCATTTGAAGCAATCAGCTCTTTATACCAATAAAAACTTTTCTTGCGAATACGGCGCAGATCCTTTAAATCAAATTCATCACGGTTGACGTAAATGAAGCCGTAGCGTTTCGAGCAGCCTTGGTGCGTAGAAATCAAGTCAATGGCTGACCATGGGGAATAGCCGAACACATCGACGCCGTCTGTGATAGCCCACTGAATTTGTTCGATGTGCTGTTTTACATAATCAATGCGGTAATCGTCATTAACCGTATCGTTTTCTTCTAGTTGATCGAAAGCGCCAAGCCCGTTTTCTGTGATGATCAATGGCAGCTGGTAACGGTCATAGATTTCTCTTAGCGTGGAGCGGAAACCGACCGGATCAATCTCCCAGCCAAAGTCATTTTTCTTCAAATAAGGGTTGCTGCTGCCGCGGTAAACGCCGTCTTCCCCCGTTTTCAAATGCTGGTCTCCTCCGCGCGCCACTTCATCCGATCCGTCGCCTCTGCTTGCTTCTGCTGTTTGAGAGGTGTAGTAGTTAAAGGCGATAAAATCAGGCTTCGCAGATTTCAGAATCTCCATGTCACCATCTTCAATAACTGGCGTATAACCTTTTTCTTTCATATAAGCCCACGCCGTCGTATTGTAGCGCCCATGAACAGCCATGTCTAAATAGAGCCAGTTCCGGATCGCATTATAGTTGAAAGCCGCCATAATATCCTCCGGTTTAGAAGACGCCGGGTAGATGAGCGCAATATTCGGAGCAGGGCCGATTTTTGCGCCCGGCAGCATGTCATGGCAAAGGTTCATGGCTTTTGCCTGCGCCACCAGCATGTGATGGTTTTGCTGATACAGCTCTTTTTTCGGATTTTCAAGATTCGGGTCCAGTGTCCCTAAAGCGCTGCCGTGAAGAATCATCATGTTTTGTTCGTTGATGGTCAGCCAGTACTTCACACGTTCACCGAAGTGCTCAAACAGCACCTTAGCATACCGTTCAAACGCGTCAATTGTGGCTCTTTGTGACCAGCCGCCTTTTTTCTGCAGGGCATTCGGCAAATCAAAATGATACATCGTAACAATCGGCTCAATCTTATATTTGAGCAACTCATCAATCAAGTTCCTGTAAAACTCAATTCCCTTTTGATTGATGTCTCCGTCGCCATCAGGAATAATCCGCGTCCATGCGATGGAAAACCGGTACACTTTAAAACCCATTTCAGCAAACAAGGCAACGTCTTCTTTATAGCGATGGTAATGGTCGCTGGCGACTTTAAAATCAGTCGTTCCCTCAGGATAGCTGTCGCGTGCGTCAATCACTGACGGGCCTTTGCCGTCTTCGTTCCACGCACCTTCCACTTGATAGGCAGAAGTAGATGCGCCCCACAAAAAATTCTCCGGAAATGCTGCAAGTGTTTTATACTTCATCGTCTGTTCCTCCAATGGTTTTAGATTAAAGAAAAGATTCTTTCTTCTATTTTGACTTGCTTTTGATCTGTTTGAATAACGTCAGTATACTGACCTGCATTTGTAATGACGATCGGCGTGTTCATATCAAATCCCGCCTTTAGTAAATCATCCAGGTCGAATTCAGCAAGCAAATCACCTTTTTTGACGGCTTGTCCTTGCACGACTTTAGGATAAAAGTGTTTTCCTTCCAGCTTCACCGTATCAAAGCCAAGGTGAATGAGGATTTCCGTTTCCTGATCGGTGACCATGCCGAATGCATGGCCCGTTGGAAAAACGGTTGATATCACGCCATCCGCTGGCGCGACGAGTCTGCCTTTCTCCGGCAAAATCGCTATTCCCTTTCCGATTGTCTCCGATGCAAACACTTTATCCTTCACTTCTGTTAATGGCATCACTTTTCCTTCTAACGGACTGCTGATCTCTTCACGGCGGGCTGCTGGTGCAGGTGGCTCTGTTTTGATTTCTGTTTGTTCGGCGGGATCTTCAAACCCGACAATATACGTTAGGATGATTGATAGAATAAAAGATACCAAGATTCCCAAGATAAAACCGGCAAAGCCCTGTCCGTAGAAAATTGGAACCGTCAACAGACCCGGTGCGCCAGAAGCGATGGCGACGCTGTGAGCCTGCCCGATAATTGCCCCACCAATGGCCGCACTAATGACACCGCATACAAAAGGTTTTTTCAGTCTGAGCGTGACGCCGTAAACGGCTGGTTCTGTAATCCCAAAAATCCCTGTGACAGCGGCGGAACCGGCAAGCGCCTTTAATTTTTTGTTTTTCGTTTTCAGCATGACACCCACAGCAGCTCCCGTTTGTGCAAACACGGCTGCCGCTGTAGCCGGCTTGATCGAATCCTGCCCATTGACCGCAATGTTATTTAAAATGACCGGCACAATCCCCCAGTGGATGCCAAAGATAACAAGAATCTGCCAAAGTGCCGCGATCACAGCGCCGGCCAGCATCGGGTTAAAGCTGAAGATGGCCAGAATCGCAGATGCGATGGCATTTCCCGCGTTTACTCCAATCGGGCCGAATACAATTAATGTGAGCGGCACAATGGTTACCAGACAAATCAGCGGGGTGATGAAGGTCTTCACACTGTCATGAATCACCCGGTTCAAATACTTCTCAACATAACTCATCACAAAAATCGCCAAAATGATAGGGATCACAGTTGATGTATAGTTCATTAACACGACTGGAATCCCAAAAAAGTCCGTTTCCGCATTGCTGTTCTTCAGCTCAATGATCGTTGGATAGATAAGCGCCCCGGCAACTGTGACAGAAACAAAGAGATTCGCGCCAAACTTTCGGGCAGCGGTAATGGCCAGCAAGAGCGGCAAAAAGTAAAACAAGCTATCCGCAGCGGCATACAGTATCGTGTAAGTCGTTTCCTCTGCTTGGAGCCAGCCGGCATTTGTACATATCATCAGCAGGCCCTTTAAAATTCCCGCTCCCGCCATCACGCCAAGCAACGGAGTGAAAATGCTCGATACGATATCAACAAGCCGTCCGAACAGATTCCCTTTCTGGGCAGAACGTTCCTCTCGGTCATCATTCAGCAGATTAGACATCTTTCCAATCTCTTGATACACCTCTGAAACGTGATTGCCAATCACGACCTGAAACTGTCCGCCGCTTTCCACTACAGTTACGACTTCATCTAAAGCTTCGATTTTATCTTTATCTGCTTTTGACCGGTCGTTCAGCGTAAAACGCAGGCGCGTCGCACAATGTACAAGAGAACGCACATTTTCTTCCCCGCCGACCAGCTGTAAAATCTCTTTTGCCGCTGCTTGAATCCCCATTTTCCTCTCATCCCTTCTGCAAAAAAATAAAAAACCTAAACTACCCCTATCGCAATAGGAACAAGTAGTTTAGGTTTTGCCTGCCTGACCAGTAACAATCCTATGAAATGCCCTGTCTCGTTTTTTTCTGTAAAACGCCCTCATCACCATCCCTCTGAAAAAATAAAAACCTAAATTACCATCAGCACGACAGAGATCATCGGCACTCATTGTAATTTAGGTTTTGCCTGCTTATCAGTAACAATCCTAACATCATCATATATGAATGTAAGAAAAAATTAACACAAGGAAATGAAAATGTCAACGCTTTCATTATGTTTGTTTGACGACCCTTTCTATATGAATCGTTACATACAGCAGTTCGTCACTAGTGAGCTTGTGTTCATACTCCTGCTCAATATAGGTTTGGATTTTCTTCGTGCATTCATACGCACGATGATACTTTTCTTTCACCGTCTCCAGCAAAAAATCGTCCTGGCTTTCCATGTGTGTGCCGTTAAATAGACGCTGCGCGAAAAACTTTAAGTGAGTGACAAACCGATAATAGTGAAGCGATTCCTCATTGAATTCAATCTTAAAATGGTATTTTACGATACTCAAAATCTCTTGCATGACTTTTGTAATGTTGATGATATTAGGCATCTCTTCGTTCAGCTCGGCATTTACGATATGCAGGGCAATAAAGCCAGCTTCATCCTCCGGCAAAGACACGCCAGTCTTGTTTTTCACCATCTCCAGCGCTTCTTTGCCGATCGCGAATTCGTCCTTGTACAGCCGCTTTGTTTCCCACAGCAAGGCGTTTTTGATATCAAGCCCCTTCTGATTGCGCTGGATGGCAAAATTAATATGATCGGTCAGCGACACATAGATGCTGTCGTTGAGCTTTTTGCCGAGCTGCAATTTCGCATAGCTGATAATCTCTTCGGATACTTCCATATACTCGATCGGTATATCATACAAAAGGGTTTTAAATTTTTCTGATACATCCTTGTTATCGAGCGTGAATACCTTCTCAATACGGGCTTCATCGACATCATCACCGGACTTTTTCTGGAACGCGAGCCCCCTGCCCATGATGACCAATTCTTTTCCCTGTTCATTGACCACGCTGATCACGTTATTGTTGATCACCTTCGCAATTTTCATGACATGTCCCTCCAATCAACTAAGAACAGACTACACCTTGATTGTACATTCTTTTTGTACTAGGTCAATATCATCAGGGAAAGACGGGAACAGATTAATACAATTCACTCAGCATCGGCTTCCCGGGCCGTTTTCGAAGCATTGTCTCAAGATGGCGTTCAAATGATGCCTTGTCAGCCCCCTGCTTCTTGACAATGCTGTTCATGATTCTGACGCTTTCAGCGCTGTATCGCGTATATTGTTTTTTCAACTGATCCAGCTGCCGTCTTGTCTTCTTCGCGTTTTTCGGTGTCACTTGGCTGATGAGTTTGATCATGCTTTCTGTGACCTCGAAAAACGCGGCTCTATTTTCTTTCAGCTGTTGCATTTCGTTGCGGCTCATTTCTTGATTGCGGGTTTTTTGGAGCAAAGCAACTGCCTCGCTGTTTTGCTTTTTGAGCTGTTTATTTTCAAATTGAATCGATTCAAGGTTCTCCTTCGCAATGTCCGCTTCTTCTTCAGTCATGCTGCTCCGAACGAAGTATTCAGGATTGCCGATTCCATAATCAAATGCTTCGCTTACACGTATGATGGAACTGAATACAATGGCCAGCTGCATATCGCTTGGGAGCGTCTGGAAGTCCCGATTATTCTTATTGCTCATTGGTTTGGTTGTGGTTTGTTTTACTGTGGCTTGATCACGGTCTGCAAACGTCTGAGCCTCATCTTTACTTTCGCATGCGCTCATCACAAGAACGGTGACCAGCAGGCTTATATACAAGCCTAATCGCCTCATGCTCCGTCTCCTCTCTGCTGCACCTGTTCTGGAGTATACGGAAAATATAGATAAATGGTACCAGATGCACCTATGGCCAGCAATAAACCAAAAGTATGATTTGAAGCATAAAAACATAAAAATTTTGTAAAAATTGACGTTGATTCCATTCTTTTCAGGCCTATTTCTCGTACAATAGAAGTATCGTTACCGGAGGAGGGCGCTGATGATGAAACGTTTTACGAAACAAGAAAACAGCTGGATGTTATATGACTGGGCAAATTCAGCTTACTCGATTGTCGTAACCACCGCGGTGTTTCCGTTATTTTATAAATCAGCGGTTGCAGAAAGCGGTATCGGCGCCGCTCAATCGACTGCCTATTTAGGATACACCATTGCAATTTCAACGTTTATTCTTGCCATGCTCGGGCCGATTTTAGGCACGATCGCCGACTATGAAGGGTGCAAAAAAAAGTTCTTCGGTTTCTTTGTGTCAGTGGGTGTCGCCAGCACCGCGATACTTGCCTTTATTCCGAGTGAACATTGGCTGCTTTTATTGCTGTTTTATACGATATCGGCGATCGGTTTTTCCGGCGCCAACGTGTTTTATGATGCCTTTCTCGTTGACGTCACGTCGGAAAAACGGATGAATATCGTCTCTGCGCGGGGTTTTGGCTTGGGTTACATAGGAAGCACGATTCCATTTATCATCAGTATTGCTGTTATTCTGCTTGCACAAGCAGAAACGATTCCGATGTCTGTATCGGCCGCAAGCCAGCTATCCTTTTTCATAACGGCTGCCTGGTGAGGGCTGTTTACCATTCCGATGCTGAAACATGTCCACCAGCGCTATACCATCAAAAGAGAACCTCATATCGTCCTTAACAGCTTTAAGCGGCTCGGCCAAACGATGAAGCGGATTAGGCAATACCGTGCGCTGTTCCTCTTTTTGCTAGCTTATTTCTTTTATATCGACGGAGTCGGCACGATTATTACGATGTCGACCTCCTATGGGTCTGATTTAGGGATCAGCCCCACAAGCCTCCTGATCATCCTGTTTGTCACCCAAGTCGTCGCTGCGCCTTTTTCTATTGTATACGGAAGGCTTGCGGAACGCTTTACGGGAAAAACAATGCTGTACGTTGGGATCGTCATTTATATGATTGTCTGTGTGTACGCTTATTTTATGGAGACAACGCTTGATTTCTGGATACTGGCTATGCTTGTCGCTACCTCGCAGGGCGGCATTCAAGCCCTGAGCCGTTCTTATTTCGCCAAGTTGGTGCCAAAGCGCCACGCCAATGAATTCTTCGGTTTCTACAACATTTTCGGTAAATTCGCTTCGATTATGGGACCGCTGCTCATTGCCGTTACCGCTCAGCTTACCGGGAGATCCTCGACGGCGATATTCAGCCTGATTGTTCTATTTGTAATCGGCATTGTGATTCTTGCATTTGTTCCTGAGGAAACCCGTGCCGATGTCAGTAAACACCAAAATGACCTGCCCCTTTAACTGGAGCAGGTCATCATACATCATTTATTCGCTTTATTCACCTTGAGCTTCTTCCCTTTGACAGTTGTATCCTTCATCACTTTGAGAACATGAGGGCCTTTTCCGTTTAAAATTTCCACGTAAGAGGCGTTATCCATGATCGTGATAATGCCGATGTCATCAGCTGACACACCATCAATTTTGGCAATCGTTCCTACAAAATCAACGGCTCTGATTTTCTTTTTCTTTCCGCCGTTAAAATACAGCTTCATAATCTCTTTATTGAGCTCTTCGCTTTTGTCCTTTTTGAATGCCGGACGGTCATTCAATTTAGATAGAAAATCAGGCTTCTTCTTGGCCACTTCTTCTTGAGAAGGGGCTTCTTTTTTTTGAATCTCAAACCCGATATATTCTTCAATGTCGGCTAGAAACCGTTTTTCGAAGGCTGTGACAAATGAAATGGCCTTTCCTTTCTTCCCTGCGCGCCCGGTCCGGCCCGTGCGGTGGACGTAGCTTTCCTTTTCAAGCGGCAGATCATAGTTGATGACAAGGGAGATATTTTCAATATCAATCCCGCGCGCGGCGACATCTGTCGCAACGAGGTACCGGTACTCGCCCCGTTTAAATTCATTCATGACGTCGAACCGGTCCTCCTGAATCATTCCGCCGTGAATTTTATCGCACGGATATCCTAAGTCATCCAATTCATCGGTCAGCTGATTGACATGTTCTTTCGTCCGGCAGAAAATGATGGAGCTGTCGGGATTCTCCGTCATCAGCACATCCTTCAGCAAAGAAAACTTATTCTCTTCTGTTACTGGTATCACCGCATGTTCAATATTCCTTGTCGTTAGCCCGGCCGCTTTGATTTCGATATGCTCCGGGTTTTGCATATATTGACGGCTCAATTTCTCAATATCCTCCGGCAGCGTTGCCGAAAACAGCATTGTCGTGCGCTCAGTCGGCAGATGCTTGATGATCGCCTCTACTTGCTCGATGAAGCCCATATTCAGCATCTCATCGGCTTCATCAATGACCAAATAGGAGAGACGGTCTAACGGCAGCGTGCCCTTTTCGATATGATCCAGTACACGTCCCGGTGTGCCGACAACGATGTGGCTTTTTTGCTTTAGTTCAGCTTTTTGTTTGTCAAAGGATGACTTTCCAAACACGGCGGTCGCTTTAATCCGTTTAAAGCGTCCGATGTTTGTGATATCCTCTTGCACTTGCACCGCAAGCTCACGGGTTGGTGTTAAAATCAACGCCTGTGGCTTGTTTTCATCCCAATCCGCCAGCTCACAGAGAGGAATTCCGAACGAAGCCGTTTTTCCGCTTCCCGTCTGTGATTTGACGACAAGATCCTTTCGTTCAAGGGCAACGGGGATCACGCTTTGCTGCACCTTGGTCGGTTCTGTATATCCCAGTCCTTCTAATGCTCGTAAAATGTCATGACTGATTTGATAGTTTTTAAAATGACTCATGTATAAACTCCTGTCTCTTGCAGATGTTCTCATTATACTCTAATTGGCGAAGCCATATGTGTTTTGTTGAAAAATGACGTATTAAAAGCCATCGATTCCCTGGCGTTGTAACTCCTGAACAGCCAATCGCGCCAGTGCGTCGGCTCCCGCGCGGTTTGGATGCAGCGTATCTCCGTCCATGTATAGCGCGAGAGTTTTTTCCGGGCCGATTGATGTAAAGTAAGCCGAGCTGAGGACATTCAAGTCAATGAGGTGCGTTTCTTCCTCTTCGGCCAAGGCCAAAATAGAAGCCCTGTACCATCGGTTGACAGACGAATGGATGCCTTCAGGCGTAAAATCTGTCGCCCGTCCCTGTGGTGTGGAAAGGATGACTTCCGCACCCTTTGCTTTCACCTGACGGATCATATCACGCATCATCTCCTTAAATTCCGCTTCCGATTCATTATGCTTCGGATTTGTGTCATTGATGCCAAGCTGCAACATAAAATAGTCCCCCGGCTTGATATACTTCAAGATCGCCTCCAGCTGCCCGTCATTTCGAAACCCTCTCGCGATCTGCCCGCCGGACGCCATGTTTCTCACTTGAAAGGTGTGTTTGTCGATATAGTGAGGCAGCATCTGCCCCCAGCCCGCCTGCTTGCTGCTGTTGAGCGGATAATAATTGCACACCGTCGAATCGCCGCCGATATAAATGGTTCGATTCGTCACCGGCTGATCAGACAATTTCTTGATTTTCAAGGCGCTCAGCGTAAAAGCGGTGCCTGCTTTCCCCTCTGTCACCAGCAGATTCAGCTGCCCGTCAGTGACAGGGATTTGGAACGTATCCTCCGCGCCGTCCCCCGTCATATTGATGACCTGAAACACACCCTCCGCCGCCACACTGGCCCTCGCCGTATTGCCAAGCGTCACCTTCACCTCATAAAGTCCGTTCGGAAGATCCACGTTAAACGTATTGTCACTTTTCGTCCCATACGCCAAAAACTGAACCGCATCGCTCTTCACACCAGTCCCGGATGCCGCCACATCCTTCATATTCTCCGGTGTTTGAAAACCATAGCCCTTTGACCGCTCATACCGATCAGACGCCCTGACACCAATGTAACCAGGCTCCACCGAACCGCTCCCAAAATCAAACTGATACACCTTCGGCTCCGCCGCCTTCACACTCTTAATCCCTCCGAAACACAATATCAACAACATCACAAAAACCGCAGCCATCCATTTTTTCATCAAGACTCCCCCTCTATGAAAACGTATACATTAATGCATACTCGGTGATTGTTTCTTTATGATGACTGAATGCAGAAAAAAATAGCGTTGACATGCAAAAAGGAAGATTTTAATATATCAATAAGTGATATATCATTTATGGATATATGAAATGAGGTGACACCTTGCCAAAGCAACGTCCACAGGAAATGGATCAGCTTACCGATCCAGCCTATTATATTGTCTTAACATTGCTGGAGCCAAAGCATGGATATTCGATCATGCAGGAGATTGAGGAAATGACCGATGACTCCTTTACGATCGGCCCAGCTACTTTATATACATTGTTAAAGAAATTACTGCAGGGAGAGATCATTGAGCTTGTCAACAATGACAACCCGCGCCGCAAAGTGTACCAGACCACCCTGCACGGCCAAGAATTACTCAAAAAAGAAATTCAGCGCAGAAAAGTGATGGCTGAACACGGCGAACGCGCTTTTCAACAATTGAAAGGGGATCAGTCATGAAACAGAAAAAATATATGATGTCCGACGGCTTGGCTTTTTCAGAAGAAAAAGATATGAAGAGACTAAGCGATATGGCCGGCAAAGGCTGGGTACTCGATTCTTTTGCGTTTATGGGGTATAAGCTTAAAAAAGCTGAGGCGCGGAAGTTGATATACAGCATTGACTATCATGGTGTTGAGGAAGAAAGCTTGGCAGAATACATCGAGATGTTTGAAGCGGCCGGATGGGAACATGCCTGCTCTTCCCATGGAATGCATATCTTTTCTGCTGAGCCTGGGACTTCACCGATATACAGTGATCAATCCACAATGAGAGAGAAATATAAAAGAAGCGAAAAAGACGTTCGAAACGTCGCCTGCACATTGAGTTTCCTGACTCTTTTATCCATTATACTCCATTATGTAACCGGATTATCAAATTGGGTGCCTTTGGCTTTTCTGATTGTGACATTACCGTTTCTCATGACATATGCAGCAGCAAAAGCAAGAACGCTTGGAAAGTGGGGAAAATCAGTGTGACTTCTTGTCACACTTGATCACATCCCATCCTCCGCAATAGAAACTCATTTGGTTTTCTTGAATATACACATAATAACGAAGCCTTTCCCACTGATCATCAGTCGGTAAAATCTCCAATTCAACCCCATCGATGGATTCAAGATCATCCAGCTTCGATGCACTGATGTCTTCAAACCGCAAATGAATGTCGCAGGTTTGAGCTGATAGTTTTAATTCAAACACAGGGATATGAGTATAACGTTCATCTGCTTTCATATAGAAAGTAAACTCGTTGAATGTAAATGGACCTGTATCCTCATCAGAAAGATGCTTTTTCATTTTCTCGTATTGTGTGATATTCATATGGATTCCTCCTATTTTTAGGATTCATCGCCAACCATATAGATGTCCACAGCATCGTAAAAAGCCCCCAAGAAAAGTCCTGTTGAAAAAAAATAAAAGTTTCTATATGTAAAATTATTGTAAAATACCAATCATCAAATTCATCCTTAGGCACTGACTATGAGGGCTAAAGATATATCCATCATTCTGCTAATCTAATGCGTACATTACATTGTTCGTTCCGGTACGTGATTGAAATACTTTAAAATAGAAGCCTCTAAATTCCCCAGCACTCTGCTCTTCTCCTACCTCTTTTTAACTAATAACGCCTTACCACAAAGCAGACTAATAAATTACTTCGTATATTGTTTTATCCAACCATAAATCATTTTTTGACACGGAGCTCTTCGGAAGACAAAAGAGCTTCCATGGTAAAAATCACAGGTGAGAAAAACATGAATATCCCCCAAAGGGGAGTAATTTGTCCCTTTTGAAGCTGACGTGCGATGAAAGGCAATTTTTATTTTAATTTGTCAAACAACAGGAAGAGTTCAATCAAAAGGTATGAAACGTATTGAACCTATTGAGAAACAGTAGCAAGATAGATACGAAATGCTGAGGAAGTCTCTCCGTACCTTCCCAGATAACTCAAAAAATGCTGGCCGCAGCCCACGAGAAATTATGGTAGCAATTATGGAAGTAATAGACTTTACAAACAAACTTATAGTAAAATGACTAATAAAGAGATTCCGTTTCCCTAATGCTCATGAAAAAGATAAAAAGGGAGGATAGTTTATTGTTTTTTAAATCAGATGAAAATGCAGACAAAACAAGTGTTAATATAGCTTTTTACTGCTCATTCATTTATTGGTCTGGATTTTTATTAATCAATAGCATTCTTGATTTATTTAATAAAAGTATAAAAATAAATTCATTTTTATTGTTAATAACAGGATTAATAGTTTTTTATGTCAGTGAATTTGTAGCGAAAAGTATCAGAAAAATAAAAAATAAAAAATAAAAAAAGTGTGAGCGTAAAGCTCACACTTCATTCTTTTTATTGAGATCTACAACTATATGAATTTGTCGCTCCTGAACCCATTTTTGTAATTATGATACCTTTTCCTTTAGAATTACAAGAATCAATAACACTCATACCTAACATTGGGACGGCTGCTAACATTAGCGTAAGGGCAGTCGGATTTTTAGCAAAGATTTTAGCTATAGCTGTAGCTGTGGCCCAAAATCCACTATTATAACCAACCGCACTACTCAGTTGCTTTATTTTGGAGTTGCTAATTTTATATTCTTTATAGTTTATACCCAAGCCCATTGTAGTGAAAGTTTGTTCCTTCTGGTTACTTAGCTTATTTTCATTTAACTCACCAACATATTCACTGAATATTACAAGCGCATCAGTACTTGTTAAAGAAGCAAATGTTTGATTTTTATAACTCACAATAGAATCGTACAACTTCTTAGCTTCAGGGGTCAGTTGGTTGGTTTCTTTTTGAGAATTAGCCGACAGATTTTCCATATCCAGCTTTGCATCTAATTCATTGATTGCCTTAACCAAAACACCAGTATTTTCTACATCCTTTCCAGATACACTTATCACTTCACCACTAGATATGGTTTCATCTACAGACGGTTTCTTACTAGCTGAAGCAGTGAAAGGAATCATACTAAACAAAAACACTGATGATAATAGAAGCACAAAAGTTTTTTTCAATTAAATTCTCCTTCTTTTCTATTAATTTAGGCTGCAACCAATGCCCATACTACAACAAATTATTAGTAAAAGTAAACATTTTTGGTAAATATTATATTTTAATACTCTTAAAATCAAAATAAAGAACAGGACACCGATCCTGCTCTCTTACTTGATTATGTGATTTTTGATCCCCGGATGCCAATGGCCATATTTCAAACGCACCGTTTGCCACCTCGTCATCGTCTTCTTCTATTTTAACTAGATCGCCGTCCTCTACATCACCGAGAGTCAGTTCCTTATGTTTACCTGAGAGCGCTTCATCCAGATGATAAGCCGTATCCAAGTTAGCCTCCGTCACTTTACTTCCGCACAACATGTCCGAAGCCTTCACCTGGTATTTTGAAATTTCCAGAACGGCCTTTTACCCTTCCATCGCCTCGCGCACTTCACTGTCAATCTGCTCCGCGTTGATCTTGGCTTTCCCTTTGACCCGCTGTATGTGTACCCATTGGCGTATAATCAATCCAATTACGGGGTGATATGTATATGTTATTCATGATTTTTTGTAATTTAAAGTTCGGAAATTGTCTAAGATTCTCCTCCCTCTACATTCCGAACCGTCAGAGTGAAAAAACACCCCAGCACAATGGTATTGCCGATTCGCCTTTTCTACGATTAGATTATTATGATATGCGATTTTTAAAGACCGCAGTCAGGCTCACATTGGGCACAACCTCCTCTTCAATTTTATCCCCTGTATTCAAAGTACTAAATGATTTGTTATAAGTATACAAGGCACCGTACTGATATAAAGACATTGAAGCTTTTTCCGTAAAAAATATATTCCAAAGGTTTCCTCATAAGAAAACATCTACCAATAAACAAGCTCGCACCCGTATTCCGTGTGCAATATACATAAACCAACCTGACACTCAGGCTCAACCAAAATAAAACTATGATGGAGAAGCCCTTCGTCGAACTCAATACATTCCAATAAGCCGTCAAGGTGCTCGAGACATTTTCCAAAGGTACAAACTAACGCACCAATTTCGCTGCTGTATTGATGAAACAGCAGAACGTCCCTGTGTCATCATAGGCAACATAGGACTGAGATGTTTTCAAGATCAGCTGTTTCGCCTCCGTTTTTCCGAGAGCATCAACCTCACGGGTGTTGGCTGGTATTGAATTTGATAAAAACAGCTCAAGCAACTGCTTGCTTTTCGCCGGATCAACAAAACGATAAGTGAAGCCTCTTTCTGCACAAGGGACTAGTTTTTCTTTGATTTCACTCTTCAACAAACGTCTTTTATTCTCGGCGAGTTTTTCGATCAATCTGTTTTGCATGAGCCACCTTCCCTCCGCCGTTAATTTCTCAAGTTCTATTAAATTGTTTCATCATTCTCTTGTCTTCTTTGTCATGTATCATTCAGATTTGTTCTAAAAAAAGCTTGTATCGCTTATTGATACAAGCTTCATATTCTACTACTTAAAACTCGCCCAGCGGATTTTCCCCAAAACGCTTCCACAGTTTTGGAAACCTTTCAGGCAAATCTTCTTCTTCCCAATCGAATTCAATCTCGTCCGATTCGGCAAGTCCCTTTTGTTCAAGCGCATCTAAAAGCTCGTTGTGTACTTCATCATCCCATTCATCGTCGCCAGTCTTTATATATGTCAACGCTTCGATTGCCACTGACAGCAAGTCTTCATTTTGCGGATAGCCTTCCTCGTCAAGCGTTTCCTCCGTGATGTATGCTGCCAAATACTCGTGATCACCCAGCACTTTTTCGAACGTCTCTTTGCCTTGGGCAATCAGCCATCCGCGGAAATAATCAAATGTATCGTCCGAACAACCATCCATGAGAATGTAGGCAGCTCCCCATAGGGAAGACTGGTAGCTTTTTTGCATTAAAATTTGAATCATAAACTCAAAATCCACGATCTCATCGTTATCTTTTTTCAATAATGCATCACGCAGCCACTCATTGGGTTCTTCTTGGCTGCCAGCTTGGTCAATAAGCTGCCAAAAAGATGTTTCATTCATTTGGTTATTCCCCCTCTGATATCCCTCTTATAGATCCCAAAGTCTGATATTGCATAAATAGCATTACTTGTTAGTTTCAGCTGTTGTATCGAGAGCTCCTGCCCATCTGGATCACAGCACTTCACCTCTTGCACCGGCATACTGACATCAGCCGGGATGAGGGACAGTGAATGTTCATCTCTGCATATCCAAAACCCGTCATCTGAAATTGCAAGCTGGTCATATACTCCAGAATATTCTTTATCAGAAACAATCCACACTCGTCTCACGTCAATCTCATCAAACGCAGCAATGACTGTATAAGAGTAATACAGCATGTATATCAGTCCATCTTTTTCTGCAAGTGCATAGCAGTCATCTACTACGGGCGCATATATTTCTGAAAGCTGTTGATCAATATGAGTTTCCTTTAGTTGTCCGTCTAAAGTGAAGCACAGCACACTTTGTCCATTCGAGTTCTCATCATCATAAATGCCTTCATCACTTAAACCGACCCATAGGTTTTGTTTCTCATCCAGAAGGCTGCATGAAGTCCCTGAAGGCAAGTAATAAGCACTTTTCACTCTTCCCTCTTCTGAAAAAACCTTTACCTTTGGCTCGTACGATTCGTAATAAACAAAGACATAGCCATTTTCATATTGTTGAAAGAGCTGAATATCGTTGTAAGCCACCTGCTCTTTCACTGTGAAATCCCGAATATCACCAGTAGGATCATAGATTGAAATGGTCATATCACCTTTCACACCTTTTCCAATGTAGACACGCCCCTGTGTATCAGCATGGAAAAAACAACCATGGGTGTCCGTGTTGATGATTTTATTCATTTTTAATTTTTTCATTGATTATGCTCCCAGGTTAGAAATGAAGTGATAGGAATAAGCCATTTATTAGCTATTAGTAACGGACCGTGACTAAGATAGTACAGTCTGGTTTCATTAATCGTTTTGGGATAAATCTACTTTCCAATCCAGCCTTTTAATTGCGATGACGTTGTCTTTTACCTATTGTCTGGTTGCTGTTACGTTGTATAAGAAAAGAGAGGCTAACAACCTCTCTTTCTTTATTTAGTTGTTTAATTGGTATGCATAAAATGATTGATCATCAAAGCGAACTGTTTCAGCTTCTATAGCAATCAGCATTCTGTTCATGTCAATGAGAAAGTTAGCATTTGATTGATACTCCGGAATTACAGAATTTGATAGATTTCCGATTCCTTCTAGATGATAACTCATCTCAAAAACTTGCCAATTGTATTCTTCCGAATCTATTTTTTCCAATCTTATATCACCGTCACCTCCATTAAAATAAACAGAAGCAACATTTTGAAAAATAATATTATGCGTATATTCACCTTTGTTTTGAACAACCTGAATCTCAATTAAGAGCTCTTTTTTAAACACATTAAAGTCGATTTGAAGTACACTGCATCCCCCATCTATGTAATCTACCCATTGGTTAATTGTTTTGTACATAATTTATCTCCCCTTACGTAATCTTTTATTGATATTTCTATATGAATGCCACCTTAGTTTAATATGAGTCTCAGCTTGATTATTTGAATAGTGTCCCTTTGCGTTCATGGCCCCTTTTTTATGATGACTCATTCGATAATAAGGTCTTTTCCTTTGTCCTGAATTCCTTCCCATTAATCTTACTGTATGTTTTTTAGTAGTAACTACCCAACCTTTTTTAGTTTTAGCCCTTTTAATTACGCCTTTGTTTGCCTTTGCAACTTTTCTAGCATTCCAATACGTTTTAGATAATTTTCCAGCTTTATATAGAGTACGTCCTACTCGTAGATAGTTTCCTCCGATTGCTCCGCCAGCAGCACCTAAGGCTACAGATCCAACTAACCTCCAACCTCTTGCTCCCTTTGCCTTGGCAGCTTTGTAAGAAGAGACTCCTCCAATTAAAGCACCTGCTACCATCCAAACCCAATGCCCATCCGGATCAACATTCATCACCGGGTTATTGTTTCCATAAGCATACCCATTCTGATCCAATGAATCTCCGTCGCTGCCCGGGTCTGGGTCGAGCGATAGGAACACGCCGTTTCTTGGCTCGTAGTAGCGGGACATGAGATAGTACAGGCCGGTTTCTTCGTCGTATTGGTAGCCTGCGTAGCGGTAGCGGTTGTCTTTTACTTCATCGCTTGCTTCGGTTTTTGTCGTAGAAGTAATTGGTGACGTGCCTATTAACCAATTTTTGAATCCTGTTTCCTTTTTCACCATTTGTTTGTACGAACGGTTTGTCACGCCTTTTTTCGTCACGGCTGTATGTTGCTCGCGCATCCCACGTATTACATGTATTTGCCGTCAGATGTGTAGTTTGGTTTTTATCATATAAGAAAAGAGAGGCTGTTCACCTCTCTTATTTTTTTATTATGGTTTTGGATGATATGCATAAAACGATTGATCATCAAAGCGAACTGTTTCAGCTTCTATAGCAATCAGCATTCTGTTCATGTCAATAAGAAAGTTAGCATTTGATTGATACTCCGGAATTATAGAATTTGATAGATTTCCGATTCCTTCTGGATGATAACTCATCTCGAATACTTGGCCAATTGTATTCTTCCGGATCTATTTTTTCCAATCTTATATCACCGTCACCCCATTAAAATCTAAATGAAGGACACTACACCCCTCATCTATATAATCAACCCAATCATTAATTGTTTTGTACATTGTCATCTCCTACCTCGTTTTAATCAATAACGCCTTGCAACAAGCAGAAAAATTAATTACTCCGTCTATGGTTTGATCCAATCATTTAAATCATCTGTTGAATGCAAATAAGCATCAGGAGAATCTTTCAAATCAATCCCGCTTAAAAGGATTAATATATCCCAGACTCTATCGTTTTTTACTTCAGGGTCACCCGCATAAACATAAGTGCCCGCCCAATCTGACACTTCTTCTCTTGTTGTTTGTCCATTTAAGACACTTTTGATTTTATTTATGCATTCTATTAGCTTTGGCTCTGTCAAAATGATCTCCACCGTATTCAAAGTACTAAATAGTTTGTTATTAGTTTACAGGTTTTTTTTCATAAAAGAGTTCACAACCATATTTGGTGTGAACTAAACAGATTGCACATGTATAGATTGCGCGCGTTGTTCTACCTCAACAAACTGATAAGTAAATCCATTTCCCTCACACCTTTTTAGTTTTTCATTCACTTCTTTTATTAAAAAATGCCTCGTATTTTCCTTGAGCTTTTTAGCTAATTTTCTTTTCACTTTTCTATTACCTAAAAACCCTATCTCATTTGATAATTTTGGATAATTTTGTTTTTCACTTCATTAGGAATAATACCATCTTCATAAATCTGCTCCTGCAATTCTAAAACATCATCATCTAATGTTTTCCAGTTATTCTCTTCCAGCAATTCTCCTTGTTTGTCGGTAAGTCCAAGAATACATATTTCTTGATCTATATTTCCCCATATAGCCCACTTTCGAGAAGGAGATAACCATACAACCGTCGTTGTCGTAAATTGAATGGAACCTATTTCTCCTGGGCGGACACCATTGGGTTCAGTCCATAATAATTCAGAATACTCTTCTTTTGTTAAAGAAGAAGGAGTCCATATCCAATTGTAGTAATCTGAAAATTTCCGGTAAGTTTCCGGTGGCGTATCAAGAACTGCTGTAAGAATTTGATTATCAGAATAATAGTTTGCCAGTAACTTTAAAGTGTCCCAAATGTCGTCGCCCCACAACGCGGAAAATTCTTGAAACCAAAAATATTTGTATTGTTCATGAAAGACTTGATCAGGAAACATTTCACTCGTTTTAAATGTTTGATTTACCCATTGTTTGAACTGTTTTAATTGATGTTTATCTTCTATAAAGAAATTTTTTTTCAATGCGAATTTGCCTCCTTTATCTCCTTAATCTAATTTTTAATTTTGCTCTTTTGGCACCATATGGATAATAATCTGCCGTAGGAGAACCCTCTTTAGAGTGCCGTCTAATAAAATATCGCCTTCCATTTTTATGCATACTTATTCCTTTTAATTCATTTCCTTTTCTAACTATAGACTTTCTCCATCCCTGTCTCCTCAAATTTTTTTCAAAAGTACGGGCACCTATATTAGTTGTTCTATTTCTAGTTATCGCTTTCTTTCCCGAAGAATTACTATATCTAGAATATGCACCTTTTCTAGCCCGTACACTTTTTCTAGAAAGTTTATATGTTTTAGCAGCTTTATAAACCCTCTTAGCACCCTTAAATATCTTCCCAGGCCCAAAGTTAGAAGCAGCCGCCCAAGCAGCACCTTTCCATCCTTTACCTGATTTATATGCCTTATACCCATCATAGGCTGCAAATCCGGCATTTACCACAAGCCATACCCAATGCCCATCCGGATCAACATTCATCACAGGGTTATTATTTCCATAAGCATACCCATTCTGATCCAATGAATCTCCGTCGCTGCCCGGGTCTGGGTCGAGCGTTAGGAACACGCCGTTTCTTGGCTCGTAGTAGCGGGCCATTAGGTAGTACAGGCCGGTTTCTTCGTCGTATTGGTAGCCTGCGTAGCGGTAGCGGTTGTCTTTTACTTCATCGCTTGCTTCGGTTTTTGTCGTAGAAGTAATTGGTTACGTGCCTATTAACCAATTTTTGAATCCTGTTTCCTTTTTCACCATTTGTTTGTACGAACGGTTTGTCACACCTTTTTTCGTCACGGCTGTATGTTGCTCACGCATCCCACGTATTACATGTATTTGCCGTCAGATGTGTAGTTTGGTTTTTATCATATAAGAAAAGAGAGGCTGTTCACCTCTCTTATTTTTTTATTATGGTTTTGGATGATATGCATAAAACGATTGATCATCAAAGCGAACTGTTTCAGCTTCTATAGCAATCAGCATTCTGTTCATGTCAATGAGAAAGTTAGCATTTGATTGATATTCCGGAATTACTGAATTTGATAGATTCCCAATTCCTTCCGAGTGATAACTAATCTCCCAATTGTATTCTTCCGGATCTATTTTTTCCAATCTTATATCATCGTCACCTCCATTAAAATAAACAGAAGCTACATTTTGGAATATAATATTATGCGTATATTCAGCTTTATTTTGAACAACCTGAATCTCAGGTAAGAGTTCTTTTTTAAAGAACTGATAATCGACCTTTAAAACATTGCAACCCCCGTCAATATAATCTATCCATTGTTCAATTGTTTTGTACATTCTTCCTCTCCTGACTAATCTCTGTTTATATACCAACAAATCCGTATATAAAAGGGGCTTGATGAAAATCATAAATTCTCATCAAGCCGAAAAAGTATATACCTTTTATCCAATCATTAAATCATCTGTTGAAAACAAATAAGTACATGAGAGTCCTTAAAATCAATCTCGCTTTTGATTTTAATTATGCATTCTATTAGCTTTACCGCGGTTAAATTGATCACCACGTATTCAAAGTTACTAAGAGGATGGTCCTTGCAAAATAAAGCTAATAGAAAGTAATTGACCTTCAAATTCAATAAAATTAATAAACAGTCTAGATGCGCAATTTCTTTCAGGGTACTCTTGATAGCTCCCACTTCATCACTATGTGTATGAAATAGATAGACAATATCATTTATGCTCTAAAACCCAAGATAAAAATGGTTTCTTTTAATAACTGTTCAGCTTCCTTTTTGCTATTCACCGTGAATTTTCGCGCAACATACATTCAATAGAATTTGATAAGACTGCTTCCAATAAATCGCGGCTTTTCCCTACATCAGCGAATTGGTAGGCAAAACCTCTTGCCGTATCTTTTTTACTTTTTATGATATCCATTTAGTTTTTCAGATATTTTTTTCATAAAACACTACCTTTTTTAGTTATTGATAGAAAAACTCCTTTCACAGTTAATTAAATTAAGAGCGAGCGAAGATTGTCTGTCTTAAAAAGTCTTTATAATTAATAGTTTTCTAATTCATCCTCGATATCAGAGTGAACTTGAGGAATTGGTATTGAAATTGAATCATTATTATTGAAAAAAATAGAAATGCTGACTTTATCTTCAAGCATACCAGGAAGCCAGTTCTCTACAAAATCCTCTAAACTTATTGATTCCGGGTTTGTATCTTTCCACTTCTCAATTGCACAATATTTTGCATGCTCTTTTGTTGGCCAAAAATGAAGTTGTATTTTTCCATTATCGTCTTCAGATGTAACCCATCCTTTCTCATTACTTAATGACCAGACTTCTTCATAATCAACAACTTTCTTAATAAAATAACGATATCTTTTATTAGGATCTAACCTTAACGTCATTACAAGTTCTTTTTCATTCATTTTTTATTCTCCTTATTATCTCCTATATTTCCATCGAGTACTTTTATTTTTTCTACCTTTACCGTAACCATCATGCAAATGCTGCAACCTATGATTTCTTATTACTTGTAAATTAGAATGCTTATAGCTCGAACCTTTTCTTGCCTCATATCCTCTTTTGTGAGCTAGTTCATATCCTTTTGGGACACGGATCGATTTCCTATTTTTGTATTTTTTATGCCTAATTTCATTTTTTATCCACCCTCTAACATGCCTAGGTTGTTTAGGATCCTTTAATAAAGATTTTAACTTAGCTTGTTTTCCTTGTCTGCCTGCAATTTTTGCAAAACTATAAACCCTCTTAGCACCCTTAAATATCTTCCCAGGCCCAAAGTTAGAAGCAGCCGCCCAAGCAGCACCTTTCCATCCTTTACCTGATTTATATGCCTTATACCCATCATAGGCTGCAAACCCGGCATTTACCACAAGCCATACCCAATGCCCATCCGGGTCAACATTCATCACCGGGTTATTATTTCCATAAGCATACCCATTCTGATCCAATGAGTCTCCGTCGCTGCCTGGGTCTGGGTCAAGTGATAGGAACACGCTGTTTCTTGGCTCGTAGTAGCGGGCCATGAGATAGTACAGGCCGGTTTCTTCGTCGTATTGGTAGCCTGCGTAGCGGTAGCGGTTGTCTTTCACTTCGTCGCTTGCTTCGGTTTTTGTTGGATTTCCCCATGCGTCGTATTGATATTTGGCAACGGTTTTTCCTGCGCTGCCTGATATCGCGATGACGTCGCCGTGTGCGTTGTAGTGATAGAAATACTTCTTGCCATCCTCTGTGTAGGATAACAGTTGGCCGCTGTCACCGTATGTGTATGATTTTGTGACTTTGTTGTCCGCGTCTGTTTCATACAAGACGTTCAAACTGTCTCCGTCATAGAAGTAGTTCGTGACATTTCCGTTGACGGTTTTTTGGATTCTGTTTCCTTTTTCGTCATATTTGTATGTTGCGAAAGGCTTGTCTTCGCCTTTTTTTGTAACGGCGGTCAGGTTATCTTCCGCATCCCACGTATATGTGAATTTGCCGTCGGATGTGCGGTTGCCGTTTTTATCGTAAGAGATGCTTTCCTCATTGACTTTTGTCAGCTGGTTCATGATGTTGAAGGAAGCGTTCACTGTTTTGCTTGAGCCGTCTTTTAGAGTTGTAACGGTTTTCCGGTTCCCGAATCCATCATATGTGTATTCAATGACAGTACCGTCTTCATGGGTTTCTTTGACAAGCTGATTCAGCTTCCCATACTCATATTGCACCTTGCCGCTTGCTGAGCTGTTTATCATTGTGCGATTGCCGTTGGCATCATATTCATAGCTTTCCGTCAGAATGTTTCCGCCGTTTTTGTCGCCGATATGCAGCGAGCTTACAAGGTTTCTTTCGTCATATGAGAAACTTGTTCCGCCGCCGTTGCCCGTAATAAAGGTTTGGACGTTGCCATTTTCATCATAATCGAATGAATAAGAAGATGTACTGTCTTTCATCTCAATCATTTGATCCAGCTTGTTATACGTAAATTGATTCGTTCCTTTTTGGTCCCCATGGCTCCATGAGAAGGTTTTCAGCTTATCGGAGTCACTAGGATATGTCCAAGTTTGGCTGCCGCCGCGGTCAGTCAATTCGGTTAAACGGTTTTTGTTGTCAAATGTCCGTTTCTTTGTGGTGTTCTGCTCTTTATTGACGACCGATGTTTCATTTCCATTTTTGTCATACGTGAAATTGTATTTTTCTGTACCGTTATACGATTTTGATTTCACCCGGTCTGTTCCATCATAAGAAAGAGATACTTCGTTGCCATTCGGTGAAATGGTTTTGGTCAGGTTGCTGTTGGCATCATATTCGCTTGCTAGCACATTGCCCAGTGGGTCAGTTGTTTTGACAAGCTTGCCCATGACATCATATTCGTATTGATAGGTTTGATCTGCTCCCGCCCGAATGGTTTTGCTTACCTCATTGCCTTCCTTATCATAGCTGTGAAGGATAGACGTACCGTTGGAGAGCGTCATGTTAGTTAATTGGTCTGCCTGATCATACGTATAGGTTGTTTTGTCGCCTTTTGCATCCGTTTCAGCTGTTTTCTTACCAGTTTCATCGTAATCAGTTGAAGTGGCGTAACCTAGTTCGTCCTCTTCCTTGGTCACATAGTTACCATTACTGTCATACGTGCTTTTGGTTAAAAGGCTTCCTTCAATCAGGCGGATATCATCAAACCAGACTGTTCCTGTCGCACTCTTTTGGAACAGAATGCTGATATCGACTTTATTAATCGGTTTTGTTTTTGGTATAACAACAGCTGCGCGGTTCCATTCCTGTGTTCCAGAAGGGAATTTGGCATTGAATACACCTGTGCTGCCGTCCGCGTAAGTGACATTAGCCTGCAGAGAATAGTCTTTTTCATCTGTAAATTTGACACTGCTTGCTTTCGACATGCCTGTCAGTGTGAGATAAACCGGTTTGTCGTTTGCGCTTTGCCCTAAGACAACGGTTTGTTTTGTTACTGATCCGGCTTGGGACGCACTGGTCCGGGCAGCTTTTAATGATACATCATCATTAAAGCCTTCTTCAGAATCAACGGATGCCCCGCTTATATTCCAGTTTTCCGTTGCTGCTGTGAAACTGCTGTTTTGAACTGGGTTATAGCTTGACGATACCTCGCCTTTTTCCAGCTGGACTTCATCAAACCATGCTTTCCCTTTGCCATCTTTATCTTTATGATCGACTTCCATATACACAACAGCTTTTCCTGCATTCGCAGGAGTCGTAAAAGTGATTTGCCGTTTTGTCCAGTCATTTTTTCCGGCTAATGCACTGTATTCATTGTGAATCCATTGAATTCGTTTTTGATCTTTGTCTCGCAAATCAATGTTAAAGTAGGCTCTTGATTTCGCTAAATCTGTTTTGATTTTCCCGCTTAATGTATAGGTTGTATTTGGCTCCAGCCCAACTGTTTGTGTCGCTGACGAATATCCGTGATCTGTTCCGGCAGACGTTGATTGACTCAAGACTTCCAATGCCTTTGATCCGGAAAGAACCCCGCTTTTATCGGAGATCACTGAGATTTTGCCGCTGTCTTTAGATGCAGTCAGATTCCAGCCGGATTTTTGTGCTTCAAAGCTTCCATCTTTCAGGATATTGGTTGAGGCTGATAACTCTTTGCTGGATTGAATCTGGTTTCCGTATTTATCATAAACAGCTGCTGAAGATGATTTTCCGCTCTGATCGGTTTCGGATACAGCATCCAGTCCGTCATAGGCAATATCTGTGACGTTCCCCTCGGTATCCTTCATCTTTGTAACATCGTTGTTTTTGTTGTATTCGTATGTCTCAGTTCCATATGCGTCTTTAACCGACGTAACGTTGCCGTCCTTGTCATATTGATAGCTTTCCGTTGCTTTTCCGGTGCCGACGTCGTTTGGATCTACATCTTCTATGACATTGTTGCCTTCATATTTTGTATTCGTTGTAATTTTTAACCCTTCCGCATCATCAATGACCTGAATCGGATTTCCCGCTTCATTATAGCCGTACTGTACTTTCCGGCCATTCGGCTGTGTCATGAGAAGCGTCTTTTTATCAGCATCATAGCTATAGACATATGTTTCTTTTTTAGCGTTGATCGCTTTATCGAGACGGTGCCCGCTATACTGATATTCGGTAAAGGCAGGCTTTGCTTCGGTACTGTTGGCTGAATACTGTTTGACAAGGCGTCCTTCGCCATCATAGTCATAGCTTGTGACAGTCCCATCTGTATCCGTGACTTTCTTCAGCAAATCATTTTCATATGAGTAGGTTACTTTCTTATTCTTAGGTCCGGTGATGGAAGTCACATGGCCATTTTCATCATATGTGAATGTGAGCTTGCGGCCTGATGCATCTGTAATGGCTGTCAGTTGATTCTTGTCATTATAAGTGTAGACGGTTGCATTGTTATGGCCATCCACTACCTTTTGAAGCTTGCCGCCTTTTTTATTGAAATAAGCGTTTGTTTGGTCCTTTGTTTTTAATATGAACTGATCAGTTGTTTCTGTTAATTCAAGATAGACACCGGTCGGCGGCTGATACGTGCCATCGGCTTTTTTAGTAAAGCGATGTGTAGTAGCGTCTTCATCAATATACATTGCCCCGCCGTTCGTCGAGATGACAGATGTTTCTGCATCAGCATACCAGCCTTGTCCAATTAAGTGATCAGAGCTGTCAAGACTGTTGTAGGTTCTCGATAAGCCAAGTCCCGGTCCGCGCCCGTCAATTGACAGATCTTCTTCATTCACAATGACATTGCCTGTCGCACCATTTAACTGGCCGCTTGGGATATCAATGATAGACCAGTATTCTTCTGTTCCAAGGAATTCTGCGCCTTCATGGAACGTTGGGTTAAAGGGTGCCGTTGGAATCGTTTCACCATTCGCATCATAGGCGGAAAGAGTGAAGGAATAATTCTTCTTCCCTTTGTAATTTCCATTTGCATTGTTATAGACAGGTGACGGGTCAAGTGCCAATTCACGGCCTTTTCCGTCTGTATGCAGCTTGTAGCTTCCGGCTTTTATTTCCTCAGAAGTCGGCCAAATGTTTTTATTTTGGGTTGTCCAATGATCCACGTTACCAACATCATAGGACTGATATTCTTTGCCGTTATAGATATTAATTTTATAGCCTTTCGCATTTTGAACCTTTTCCCATATCAAATTCACATAGCCAGTTTGGCTTGATTTTGTGTTTGTATACACATAACCCGATAAGTTCTTTGGTTTAGCGATATCAGGAAGTGTCGGGTTGGCAGCCGGTGATGCAATGGCTTCGCCGTCTTTGTTATAGGCGATCAATTTAAACGAGTAATTTTTTTTGACTCCGTCTCCTCCAGCGTTTTTATAGGTTGGTCCGGGATTGATCGGCAGCTCTGCTCCATTTCCGTCCTTTAGATGAAGAGCATATTTTCCCGCTTTAATTTCTGCACTTGTCGGCCAGATCTTTTTCCCCTTGGTGGTCCAAGACGTCTGATTTCCGAGATCAAGTGTTTCAAAGCCTTTCCCATTGAACATCTGAACTTTATAGCCGGTTGCACCTGAGACAGCTTTCCAAGAAAGATCGAAGTATCCTGTGGCATTTCCATTATTAAAGCCCTTTGTTGACGGTGCTTGTGCTTTCCCTACATGAGGGATAACGGGCTTTGCCGGTGCGGACATTGCTCCTTCTCCCTGGTCAAATATTGCACTGACGCCAATCCAATAGTTTTTGCTTGTGGCATAGCTTCCGCCGGAATTTTTATACACGGGAGATGGATCTAGCGCTAATTCAGTTCCGCCTTTACCATCAAGGTGAAGCTTGTACTTACCGGATGAAATTTCTGCACTTGTCGGCCAAATGTTTTTCCCTTTTGAGCTCCAGGATGTCGTGTTGCCGACTGAGATCGCTTGATATTCTTTCCCATTATAAATCCACACCTTATAGCCTTTTGCACCATCGGCCTTTTTCCAGCTGATATTGAAAAAGCCAGTGCCGTTCCCGTTACTGTATGCTTTAACAGCAGGTGTGCTCGCCTTCGGGATGGTGTATGTCACTTCAATATAAGGCTTATTGTTTGTGTTCGCTGAGGAAATCAGTTTTTTCCAGTATTCCTTACCATTTCCGTTTGCATGAAGCTTAAATCCATAGTTGGACCCGCCGGAGTTCCATGACTTGACAGCGGCGGTCACATCGTAACTCGCCCACTGTCCTTTATGGACGTCGGCTTTTCCGATATTTTTAGATGCGGGTTTCGTGTTCCAAGTTACTTTTGCATGATCATAATTGCTGTTGACTGTATCCAGCCAAAGACCGGTTGCCTTTGTTCCATAATAGGAATGGGCGACGTATGTTTTTAATGTCGCTTTGGTGACTGTCATATTTTGAATCGGTTTTAAATTGTTAAATTTCATGAACGCGTAGTTTGTGCCTGTTGTTTTGTCATAATAGCCCGTTTTCAGCACATAAGACTTTAGATTAGCATCCCATTTTTGTGAGGATGCCGAGTAATTCGTCGTCGGATAGGCACTCATGACAAACGTATCTGATGAAACAGATAAAGATGTTGACGGGTCGATAGAGACTGGATATACGCGTTCCGGGTCTTTCAGCCAATTCTCGTCTGCTGTGAGGTGAAGCAAATACCCTTCTTCATTCTTTTCCAGCTTGTAGCTGACTTTGTCTGACCGTTCTACCTCGCCGGAAAGCTCATCTAGCTTTGAATCCGTCATAAAAGGTCTAGGCACAGAAAAAACAACTATGCCTTTTTCATCAGAAAAATCAATGGATCCATCATCTTGTTCTTTAGCCTGCAAATCGGTTTTGACCTGAAATGTAAATGTGTTGTATCCATCATACTGATGAAGGACTACATCTTCTTTGATGTTTTCGTTGAATATGAAAGTCTGAAGATCAATATTCGGAAACACATCCGGATACACAATCTCATTACTGTTAGTCTTATAATCTGCTGAGGTGTCTTTCGGAGTAAGTGAAGTTTTGTTTGGGCCTTTCGCTTCTACAAGTGAATATGTAACCTTGTGGTTATCGTGCTCAAAAGTCGCATAAAGCCCGTTCTTCATTTGCTTTTGAAAATCTGAATTCAAAATGGCATTCTCTGTCTCGACTTGATTAGTTGTCGACTCTTTTAACTCAGGAGAAATGTCTTCCCAGTCAGCATTCGGTGTTTCCTTTGTATGAATAGAGTCAAGATATACTTCCTGTTTATAGACACCGTCTCCTTCATAATAAAGCTTTGTATTTTCTGTTCTTTCTGAGGTGATCTCTCCCTCTTTGTTTATATCTTTTGAAGGAAAAGGTACGGCTTGTTCTGTTTGTTCATTCTGAAGAGTTTCTTCTGGATCAGCTGCCGCAACACCATTTTCCGCCTCTTCTTCTTGCGTATTTGCCAGTACGTCTGCCGGCAATATTGAAATCATTAAAGCCAACACTAAAAATGCCGCAATGAACCTATTAAAGGTCCGCCTCTTTCTTTTTTTCATTTCCTCTCTCCTTTTGTAACAAACGTAATATTCACCCAATAATCTTAACCAGACTGAAATATTATTACAATATTTTTCTAGAAAGTTTATCTTATTTTAAGGATTAGCAAGAGCCAATTGACCTAAAACAAAAAAAGGCCGCTTAGGCCTTTTTACATTCTTTCTATCATTATTGAATTTGTTCCATATCCTTACCCTCAGCAACCACATCCGATTTCCTCTGTCTCCTGACAAGCGTCAAGGCCATGCCCGCAAAGATCATCACGATGCCTAGTGTTTGATAGAGATCTGGGCGGAAACCTGTGAAGACGGTATCGAGCACGATCGCGACAGCCGGGTCGAGGAAGACAATGATTGAAATAAATTTCGTTGATAAAAATCGCAAACTGTCAAAAAACAGCAAATACACAATACCCGTATGGATGATACCGGTAGACACCACCATGATCCAGTTCCCCTGAGACAGGTCGGCAAAAGCGCCGAAGTGAATAAACGGAATCAGGATGATGACCCCTAAACCCGTTTGCAGGAAGGTGGTCGTGTAAGGGCTGAGGTTGTGAATGCCTTTTCCCAATAAAGTGGTGAACGCATAAAACAGTGCGGCGAGAACGGCCCAAATGATTCCTGATCCCATTAGCTGTGTTAATGATGTGCTGCCATTAATCCCGGAAATCAGTGCCGTTCCCAGAAAACAGATGATGATGGAGCTGACGGAGATGACGTTTAATTTTTCTCTGTAGATAATGCTCCCCAGGAGAAGAACAAGCACCGGCGCAAGATGATAAACGGAGATGGCGATCGTGACAGATGTTTCTTCAAAAGACTTAAATAAAAACACCCAGTTGAAAACAAGAAAGAAACCGCATGCTAATGTTTGCAGCACTTCTCTCTTGCTCCACTTTTCGGTTTTATACTGGCCGGACGCCAGCCAGCAGAAGCTTAAAAATAGCGTCGCGCAAAGGCAGCGGACGAATACCAATTCAAATGACGGCAGATTGGTATGCTCCGAGAAAAAGCCGATGGAACCGAAAATCACCATAGAGATGACCATTTTCAGCACGGCTGTTGATTTTTGTTTCGACGAAATAGAAAAATCCTGTTGCACCAAGCGTATTCTACCTCCAGTACTGCATAGCATAAATTGCTTTTTATAAATTCAGAAATCTATACATGGAATTCCTTTTTTTACATGCAGATATTATAACACTTCTATTCTAAATAGAAAAAAGCGCCCGAGGGGCGCTTTTTTAACAAATCTATCGATAATTGATACATTTTATAGCTGACGCTTCCCAGCTTCATTTCTTTCAGGCCGCTGATCCCCCGTCTGCCGACTACGATCAGGCCGACGCGTTTCTCTTTTGTGTTATTTAGTATCTCATGAGCCGGCTCGCCATTCGCGAAAATGATTTCAGCTTGAACACAGTTCCGCCTGCTTTTTCTCTTGCATTTTCAAAGTGGTCAGAGACTCTCTCCGTTTGTGGCGATGACCTCTTGATACCAGCTGAAGCTTTTTTTCTTGATGCGGTTTAATGTTCCGTTTCCTTCATTGTCCCGATCAACATAAATGTAGCCGTAGCGTTTTTTCATTTCCGCAGTGGAGGCGCTGACAAGGTCAATTGGCCCCCATGATGTGTATCCGATTAAATCAACGCCGTCCGCAATGGCTTCGCGCGCTTCAATTAAATGATCACGAAGATAGTCGATTCTGTAATCGTCCTGAATCGTACCGTCCTCTTCCACTTTGTCTACAGCGCCAAGGCCGTTTTCAACGATGAACAGCGGCTTCTGATAACGGTCATATAAGGTGTTGAGCGTGATGCGCAAGCCTTTCGGATCAATCTGCCAGCCCCATTCTGATGATTTGAGGTAAGGGTTTTTGACTCCGCCCAGCAGGTTGCCCCCTGATTTTGCAAGCTCTTCCGGATCAGTGCTCGCCGCCATCGACATGTAGTAGCTGAATCCGATGTAATCCACTGTATGTTCTTTTAAAAGCTCTTCATCGCCTTCAGCCATTTCAATCGTAATATTGTTTTCTGCCAGATAGCGTTTCATATATCCCGGGTATGCGCCTCTTGCCTGCACATCTGAGAAGAAAAGTGTTTTACGCTCATTCTCCAGCGCTGCGAAGACATCCTCCGGATTAGAAGTCATCGGATAGGTTGTCGTTGCCGCTATCATACAGCCGATTTTCGAATCAGGGATGATCTCGTGACCCGCTTTGACGGCAAGAGCACTGGCCACAAACTGGTGGTGTGCCGCCTGGTACATTGCGTTTAATTTGTTTTCTCCTTCTTCAAAGACAAGACCGCCGCCTGTAAACGGCGCATGAAGGACCACGTTAATTTCATTGAACGTCATCCAATACTTCACTTTGTGCTGATAGCGTTTGAAAACCGTTTTAGCATAGCGTTCATAGAACTCGATGACTTTGCGATTCTTCCAGCCGCCGTAATTCTTCACTAAACCGAGCGGCATTTCATAATGAGAGATGGTTACGACAGGCTCAATCTGATGCTTTAACAGTTCATCAAACAGATTATCATAAAATGTGAGGCCTTCTTCATTTGGTTCCTCTTCATCACCATTTGGAAAAATTCTTGTCCACGCAATAGATGTGCGGAACGCCTTGAAACCCATTTCCGCAAACAAGGCGATATCCTCTTTATAACGATGGTAAAAATCAATTCCGGTATGATACAGATTTAAAGAAGTCATCGATTCATCAAATGGAGACATGATGCCGTTCGGTGATACGTCAGCTGTCGAAAGCCCCTTACCGCCCTCGTTATAAGCACCCTCCACCTGATTGGCAGCAACCGCGCCGCCCCATAAAAATCCTTCTGGAAATTGTTTTGTATTTGAACTCATATATTAATCACCTCATCAGTTTTTTTAGGATAAAGCAAGCAGCGCTTCCTTTGTCTGCACTTTGCCGATTTCTTTCACTGGCGAAAACGAATATTGGTCTGTGTTGGTCACGATCACCGGGGTAATGACGTCATATCCCGCGGCTTTGATTTGTTCCAGATTAAAGGACACGAGCGGATCTCCCGGTGCGACCTTGTCGCCTTCTTTGACGTGAGCCGTGAACCATTGTCCCTCCAGCTTCACCGTGTCCAATCCAATGTGTATGAGGATTTCAGCTCCCTGATCACTCGTAATGCCAATGGCGTGTTTTGTTTTAAAAATAGTGGTAACGCTTCCATGGACAGGTGAAACAACTTCTCCTTCTTCAGGCTCAATGGCAAATCCTTTTCCCATGATCCCGGCAGAAAATACCCCGTCATTGACTTCGCTTAATGCTTTCACTTCCCCTTTAATCGGGCTGTGAATGATTTCTCCGCTACTCCCATAGCTTTTTCCTGCAGCCGGCTGCTGACTGCCGTCAGACGGTACATCCTCAAATCCAAGCAAATACGCAGCTGCTGTTCCCGCCGCAAACGCAATCACAAGACCAATCATCGCGTAAATAAACGTTGGGCCGATAAAGACAGGGATGCTCGGCAGACCTGCATTCCCCCCGACGATATAGGAAGCAACACCCATCATTCCGTAAAATGCGCCACCGGCTGCACCGCCAACCAAAGCGGCCGCAAACGGTTTTTTCAATCGCATGTTCACGCCGTACATCGCGGGCTCTGTGATCCCCATCAGCGCCGTGATGCTTGTGGTAAGCGCAAGTGATTTAAATTTTTTGTTTCTGGAGCGAAGGAAGACGGCAAATGATGCCCCGGCTTGTCCCATATTCGCCAAAAACATAGCCGGCAGTAAATAATCGTGGCCGTTTTGAGCGATGTTGTTGATCATAATCGGCACAAAGGCATAGTGCATGCCTGTCATAATGATTAAAGAGAACGTTCCCGCCAGTAAAATCATCGCCACAAGCCCTGCATGATCAAATAAATAATGAACCCCAGCAGACAAGTATTCTCCTAAAATAGCGCCGAGCGGACCGACTGTAATCAATGTCAGCGGCACGACAATCAATAATGTGAATGTCGGAACCACAATCAATTTGAGAGAAGCGTGTGTGAAACGGTCAATCCATTTTTCTACGTACGAAGCAATCCAAATTGCCAGCAAAATTGGAATGACTGTTGACGAATAAGTGGCAGCGGTTACAGGAAGTCCGATAAAGGAAATCGGTTTATCAGCACCAAGCAGTGCCGTCAAATCCGGGTGCAAAATCGCTGCCGCAATGGCTGCCGCTACGTAAGGATTGCTTCCGAATTTTTTCGCCGCACTCATCGCAAGCAGAAGCGGCAGGAAGTAGAACGCGCCGTCACCGACAGCCGTCAAAATGACATGAACCTGACTGTTCTCAGCCATCCAGCCAAACGTGACCGCTAGCGCAACAAGCCCTTTGATCATCCCCGCTCCCGCAATCGCAGGAAGAATCGGGGTAAACACACCAGAAATCACATCAAAAATGGCACCTAACACATTCTTTTTCTGAGATGATGAACCTGAACCAGCGCTCTTCTCATCACTGAGATTGCTGTGCTTCAGCATCGCCTGATACACCTTCGGCACATCGTTTCCAATGATAATTTGAAACTGTTCGCCGCTGATATTGGTGCCCATCACACCCGGCAGCTGCTCCAACTGACTGCGCTCCGCCTTCGAATTGTCATGAAGATTAAAGCGCAGCCTCGTCATGCAGTGAATCACGCGCTGAACGTTGTCTTCACCGCCTACGAGTTGTAATATGTCTTTCGATAATTTATCATAATCCATGTGTATACCTCCTTTTTATGGGGGAACCGCTGGATGGAAGGTGGCCGCCTTTCACCAGCTTTTTTTGTATCAAATGCCGCATCACCTCCTACATGAGAATAAAAAAAACCTAAATGAAACAGATTGCCAGAGTCTCCTCCTGCATCTGCACCATTTAGGTTTTGCCTGCTTTCACAGTAACAATCCTGACGGGTCACTGTATTTGTTTGTAGGTATACTTTAGCACTAGATAATCTGTATGTCAACGCTTACATTTATATCTTATTTATACCTTATTCTTAAAAAGTGACAAGCTTTGCCGTTTCCAGTGCTTGGGTTTGCTGGCCGTCAAATTGAAAGAGCTTATGCAGGGTGTCTGTAATCAGCCGTTCAGCCTGTTCTGTTTCCATCCGAAAAAAGGAATCATTGACTGTGGGCAGGCTGACGATGTGATTAATGGCTGATGTCTGGCGATTGACTGCGTCTGTGAGCTGCTCTGTCACTTCTCGTGCATGCTTGATCCCATGTCTGGCATCGTGTGAGAGAAAAGCCTCCGCAATCATGCCGTGGGAGTCAGATTCTACAGAGGAAATCGCATGCTGTGTTTGTTTCAGCACTTTTTTGTATTCGTCAATAAACATGCCAAAGAAAAGGAGAAAAGGCTTATGGCACTCCTCGTAGAAGGTCCGGATGGCATCTCCGCCTTTTCCTTTTAACGCATCCTTCATGCCTGCCAGATGCTCAACGCTTTTTTCCAGCTTCTCCAGCTGCTGTTTTTGCTTGTCCAGCTTCTCAATCGTATGCTGAATGCCCTCGTGAAGAGCGTGGACATCTAATGAGTGGATTTTTCCTTCTATGCTTTCGATGATTCCGCTGACCTGTTCACTTTTGATTTGACGATATGCTTTGTTCATTCCTTCACGAATATCTTCAAACCGCTCAGCATGTGTTCCTCTCCATGCCTCTCGGTTAAGATGAGGCCGGGGAATGAGATGCTGGGCCTCAGAAAATTCGTGTTTGATTTGCCTGATTTCGTGCAGCACTCGTTTTAACTGATGGATTTGTTCCTGTTTTTCATGTAAGTCGGCTTTTACCGAATGTAACAACATTTCACTATGCACGCCGCAACACCTCGTGTTTCTATCAAACTGTGTCAATACTTTACAATACAGACTATTTTCATAATGATGGGTCATATTGGATAAATAGGTAAAAAGGTTTGTCTTAAGAGAGATTCATTTGATTCTAAATTGCTATAAATTCGCTTTCCGACGTTTTGATAAGGAGGATAATAAGAATAAAGAGGACTTTGAGTTTAGGTCTTTAACCTTATCAACATCTTAGATTTTTTCTTCCGTTGAACTGTTATTTATAGTCAATAAAGCTGATAAAAAAAACGCCTTCCTACGAAGGCGCTTCTCCAACTTATTTAGATCCCCAAACAGTCTCACCGCTCCCATTCAATACACTAAACGTCATCACGTTTTTCTCTCTCACTGAATCCCACTGCTGTAAAAACACTCCGCTATACTTCTTGCCGGCTAACGTAAGTTCAGCTGTATTTTTTCCGGTTTTCTTCCATGTTCCAGTCATTTCCCCGGAAATGGTATGGTTTTTGTTGAGCTGGATGTTGATGGTTTTTTTGATGTCGGCTGAGATGTCTTTTCCGTGCTGGATGAGTTTGTATGTTCCTGTGATGTCTTTTTGCTTAACTTCTTTCAGTGTTTCTCCTGCGTAACGATATGGCGCTGTTACCGGCCAGCCGTCTTTGTTCATGAACATTTGGTGGACTCTGACTTCGTGTTCTTCACCTCTGCCCGGGAAGCGGGTGTGGAAGATTAAATAGGAGCGTCCGGTTTTTTCGTCATAATATGCGGAGTTGTGGCCTGGTGAGACGTAACCGGTTCCTTTTTCTTTTTCTGTCTCAAATGAATAGCTGCCCATGAGTTTGACACCGTACGGTTCAATGGAACGGTCATCGAAGAATGTGCCTTCTTTTCCGCGGACGTCAAGCATCGAGTTGCCTTCTGCGTCATAGTAAGGACCGTCCGGTTTTTTGGAGCGAGCCACACGAAGGTTGTAGCCGCCTGTAGCGTCGAGACCGCCATATGATAGGTATAAGTAGTAGTATTGGGTGTCTGGATTGTAGAGAACATATGGGCCTTCGATTCGGCTGTGGTTGCCGCCGAGCAGTTTTTTCCCGTATCCCTGTCCAGGAAGCGGGAAGCCCGTTTTCGGATTCATTTCAAGAATGAAAATGCCGCCTGAGTATGATCCATACACCATCCACAGCTTGCCGTCTTTATCAAAGAAGGTATGCGGGTCAACGACATTCGGGTGTTTGGTGCCGTCATACGGTGTTCCATCGTTGCTTGTGCCTTCCATGCCTGATTTCAAAAAGATGCCTTTGTTTTTGTAGGGGCCTTCGATGTTATCAGCGACGGCAACGCCCATGGCGGATCTTGGCGAATCGCCGCGGCAGGCGTTGTAATACATGTAGTATTTACCGTCCGCCAGCTGCGTGACGTCAGCAGCCCACAGAGTTTCGGATTGCGCCCATTCGAAGGTATCTTTTAATTCTTCGTAGACATTCGGAATCAGAGGATTGTTGTTGCTTACGTTAGTGGTCAGCTGCTGCCATTGCATGAGGTCATTTGTTTTCGCTGAAGCTAAATGAGATCCGAAAACGTAAAAGGTGCCGTTCGTCTCAATGACGGAAGGGTCATGGACGCTGACTTCTTTAAATACGGGTTTTTCTGCCTTTTGTGCATAGACGGAGTTTGGCAGGGTAAAGGCCATGATAAGGGCTGCAAGAAAACAGACACGGAACATTCGATTTAACATCTACACAATTCGCCTCTCTTTTTGACTAATTTTTTAAGCGCTTACATTTTTCTATGAAGAAACACCGGCCCGTTATCTAGGCCTGATGTTTTCATATTCAAACGGATAGGTGACTCCCCACTGTTCTCTTACACTGTCCATGATTCATGACATCCATGGAGAGACTGATGGTCTGGCTGATGCAGGACTGCTGCTTGCATATCCTCTACTCCATAGTTCAACCCTTTTGCCGTTTCTCCTTCTTTTATCACTTCTGTTTTTCCATTTGCGTACGTAATTACTGCTTTGTCCGGTCGTGTAAAGTCATCGACTGTAATAAAGCCAGTTTCTCCGACAATTACGCCTCTTTTTGGCAATTTTGCCTGTCAGCGATATGACACCCATTTCTTTTTAGCATACATCACTGTTTCAAACACCCATCTTTTACAATATGACCTATTTAATAATACTGTTTTAATTATCTCCTCACAGATAAGTTTTTTGATCTTTAAACTCGAAATGCTATTAATAAACTACTTTTATCCTTGACCGCCTAAAAGCCTCATCTTAAGTTATTTAATAATAAAGGCTATCGTGGAGTCACGACAGCCTTAAACGAAACAAGTTTGCGGTCTCTAGAGATTATTATATAAATATTACAAATAAATTCTAGGTCCTTTATAAATAGATAACAAAAGTTTCTTCATCTTAAAATCTCCCTTAATTGCTTTGTATATTAATTAAAGTTTTATACATGTTACTTTCTTTAATCAAATCGTTATGCTTCCCTATACTTGTTACAGTCCCATTTTCAAGAACAATTATCTTGTCAGCATTCCTAATGGTAGAAAGTCTATGTGCGATTACAATTGTGGTTCTTCCCTTTGAAAGACTATCAATCGCACCTTTGATCGCACTTTCCGATTTTGAATCAAGATTTGCAGTAGCCTCATCTAATAATAAAAAAGGCGTATCTCTTAAGAATGCTCTTGCAATAGCTATTCTTTGTTTCTGTCCCCCAGATAAATTTATACCTCTTTCACCAACCTCAGTATCATACCCATCTGAAAAACCAGCTATAAAATCATGACAGTTGGCCATAATAGCTGCTTCTTTAATTTTACTTTCATCAATAGTTTCTTCTTCTAATCCGTAAATAATATTTTCCTTAATTGTCCCAGAAATAATTGTTGAATCTTGTGAAACATAACTAAATAACTTTCTCCATGAACTTAATTCTATATCTCTGTAATCAATATCATTATAAAAAATTGTGCCTTTAGTCGGTTGATAGAAACGTTCAATTAAATAAAACAAAGTGGATTTACCAACACCACTAGGCCCCACAATGGCAGTAGTCGTATTCGGTTGTATTTCAAAAGAAATATCATTTAAAATCATTTTATCCGAATACTTAAAGGAAATTCCTTTAAAAATTAAAGAACTAACCGTATCAGAACAATCTGTAGATGGCGCTTTTATTATCTCTTCTTTTTGATTAAAAATTTCGGAGATTCTTTCAGTCGCACCACTTGCAGCTTGTACATTTGTAATAAATCCTCCAATCGTGCCTACAGGAACGACAATTTGAATAAGATACATAATGAAAGCCAACAACTCACCAGATGTTATAAATCCTTGATTAACTCGATACGCTCCATATCCAATAATAAAAACAATAGTTAAGGATATAACTGCTCCCAACGATGGAATTAATAGCGCTTCAATTTTTGCCCTTTTCAAACCGTTTATGTATAAATTATCAATGTATTGTATTCCTCGATTGAGCTCTTTATTTTCTGCATTATAAGCTTTTACAAGTCTAATCTCTGATAATATTTTATTTGTAAGGCCTGAAAATTTTGAGACTTTTTCTTGTTGTGCATATGATACATCATAAATTTTTTTACTAATAGGTAGTATGATGAATATAATCACTGGAATACTTGATAATAAGACAATAGTCATTGGTAAGTCTAGAATGCAAAGAATAACTATTGAACCTATTATTGAAAGAACTCCAGATATTAGTTGCGATATTTCACTTGATAATAGGTTCATTGTAACAGATGTATCATTTGTTAATCTGCTAACTATTTCTCCGACTGCATTGCGACTATAAAAATCTACTTTTAGTTTCAAAAGTTTATCCCATAGTTTTATACGAAGATTTTTTACAACCTGTTGGCCAATAGAGGCTAACAAAAATACGGATATAGACATAGTGATAAATTCTAGAATAATAAGAATCACTAATGGGATTAACAATGCCATAGAAAAAGATTTCGATAATAGTTCTACCTGCTCTTTAAGCAATAGTGGAATAATTAAAGAACAACAAGTATTTAATAAATTTAAAATTATACCGATTATCAGCTTCGCTTTCGGTGGATTTGTGTAATACCACATTTGTTTTAGCTTCAACGTTAAAATCATTCCTTTTTCTTATTCTTATTTATACAAATCCATCCATGTATAAATATAGTAATATACACCTTGTCAGAATGCAATATTTTTATTATACGTATCTTATTTCACACAAAAAATAAAATTTTCATGATTATCCCAAAAAAATAGGTTGACAGATTTATATGATTTTATTTATATTCGTTAATGTAATATTTTGATATAAGTTTTAAATAAAGGAGAAAAATATATGTGGAGAAAAATTGGTGAAGCTCTTGCTTTTACTGCAGGCAAAACAATTACTAAAAAAATTGGTGATAAAATATTAAATTAATTTACAAAAGAAGATAAAGATTAAACCTAACTTAGGCATTTAGTAAGCTATCACTATTAAATCTTTATTAATCCTTTCTTTTCGAGGAGGTGAAATACTTTATGTGGGGAGCTCTTGCTAGAGGCGCTGCTTGGGGCGCTGGCTATATAATTGGTGATAAAGCTGCAAGAAAAATCTTTGGTTAATTCTTTCTTTTTCTTTTCAAGGAGGTGAAATACTTTATGTGGGGAGCTCTTGCTAGAGGCGCTGCTTGGGGCGCTGGCTGGGTAGTTGGCGAAAAAGCTGCAAAAAAAATCTTTGGTTAATTCTTTCTTTTTCTTTTCGAGGAGGTGAAATACTTTATGTGGGGAGCTCTTGCTAGAGGCGCTGCTTGGGGTGCTGGTTATGTAATTGGTGATAAAGCTGCAAGAAAAATCTTTGGTTAATAACTACATATTTTCAAAAAGCTGATTAATAAATTTTGAAGGTCTATTAATCAGCTTTTTAATATTTTTCTCAAATATCTGTATTTTTAAGGTTTCTTTTCCAGGTAATTAATATGATTAAATAGCTTATTATAAATAATAAGGCTGTAATACCAATAAATATAAATAATAACTTTATGTAAAATAATGCATCAGTAGGGAATCCAAATTTAAAACAACTTATAACAGCAACAAAAATTGGCGGAATTATTATTTCTTTAAAACTTTTTCTTAACCTAGCTTTAAAATCCTGTTTGGTTTGCAAATTTGGGTATAATACGCCCGAAAAAAGTGAATCAAAGAAACTCCAAATTAGATATATTACAAAGATTACTAGACTAGAAACCCATTCTTGATAAGGTTTATGAAATATCCCACCTCTAATAATTATATCCAAAAGTGCTAAAATAAATACAATCGCACCACTTCGAGCCAATACTTTATATTGTATACCTTGTAATCGTTCATCTTCAGTTTTAGATTCCCCAAATAGCGATAAAAATCTATTCATTTTAATCCTCCCAAAATAATTCATCTAATGTTTTGTCTAAAGAGTAACATATTTTTTTACATAAACTTAAAGTTGGATTATACTTATCTAATTCAATTAGACCTATTGTTTGCCGTGTAACCTTTGTAAGGTCTGCTAGCTGTTGCTGAGTTAAGCCTTTCTCTATACGGGTCTTCTTTACCCTATTTTGATTCATAACATCACCTCACTTTATAAATTGATTACTCATGCAACTTATATATTACATAATTTATCATAACTGAACTTCAAATGCAATATTTATATGTCATTTTTCAATAAAATATTTCTGGTTATATTTATGTTAGTACATTTTTTCGAATTTCCTTAATACCGTACTTTTCAAGTAAGTATTCCCTATAATAAAACACTACTCATTTTATGTTTGTTTATAAAACAAAATAATTGAGTAGTGTTTTAGAATTTATCTTATTTTTCCTTATTCCGTAATTAACGTATGAATCAGCTTCGGCGCCTTCGCTTCTGCTGCAATGCAGATGTTGTCATATACTTTCGCAATGACTTCATCCACGTTTTCGCGATTGGCGTAAAGCGTGACAAGTGGTTCACCTTTTTCTACCTTGTCGCCGACCTTTTTGCGGAGCATGATGCCGACAGCTAAATCGATTTCGTCTTCTTTTGTGGCGCGTCCGGCACCTAACAGCATCGCTGCAACGCCGATTTCGTCCGCGACAATTTCGGAGACAACACCTGTTTCTTTTGCAGGCACATCAATTT
This sequence comes from Bacillus sp. T17B1, assembly GCF_026796395.1. Classification (NCBI taxonomy): domain Bacteria; kingdom Bacillati; phylum Bacillota; class Bacilli; order Caryophanales; family Bacillaceae; genus Bacillus; species Bacillus sp. T17B1. The sequence continues at coordinate 23,112 of NZ_JALAYA010000024.1, read as the reverse complement.
GATATGCAGCCTGCGGAAGCTTAGACGGCTCATCAACAATCGAGCTGTCGCCGCCTTGGTTTTTCAGGAAGTCCTTGAATTTTCCAAGCGCTTTGCCGTTTTTCATGACTTCTTCCAGCTTCGTTCTCGCTTCATCCAATGTATCAGCTTTTTTCGCAAGCACAACCATTTGGCTTCCGAGCGTTAAGACAAGCTCATGAAGATCCTCAGGGCCCTCACCTTTGAGCGTGTCGATCGCTTCTTTGACTTCAAGGGCATTTCCGATCGCAAAGCCGAGCGGCTGGGACATGTCAGAAATGACAGCCATTGTTTGGCGGCCGACGTTATTTCCGATGCGCACCATCGCTTTGGCGAGTTCAGCCGCGTCCTCTTCCGTTTTCATGAAGGCGCCTGCTCCTGTTTTTACGTCGAGCACGATGGCATCCGCCCCGGCAGCGATTTTTTTGCTCATAATCGAGCTTGCGATCAGCGGAATGGAATTGACCGTTCCCGTTACATCACGAAGCGCGTACAGTTTTTTATCAGCCGGCGTTAAATTGCCGCTTTGGCCGATGACGGCGACCTTGTCGCGGTTCACAAGCTTAATAAATTCGTCCTTCGACAATTCTACATGAAAACCGTCGATTGCCTCTAACTTATCAATCGTACCGCCCGTATGGCCGAGGCCGCGGCCGGACATTTTGGCAACCGGCACATCAAGAGCCGCAACAAGCGGGGCGAGAACGAGTGTTGTCGTGTCGCCGACGCCTCCGGTGGAGTGTTTATCCACTTTAATCCCTTCAATGGCAGAAAGATCAATCGTTTCACCGGAGTTCACCATCGCCATCGTCAAGTCCGCGCGTTCACGGTCACTCATATCCTGGAAGAAAATCGCCATTGCAAGCGCGCTTGCTTGATAATCAGGAATGCTTCCGTCCGTATAACCTTTTACGAAAAATTGAATTTCTTCAGTGGTGAGTTCTTTTCCGTTTTGTTTTTTGATGATGATATCTACCATTCTCATGTTTGGTCACCGATCCTTTTCGATTAAGTTCAGTAAATCAAGCCCACAATTGCTGCTGATAAAAAGCTGACAAGCGTAGCGCCGTATAATAATTTTAAGCCGAAACGAGCGACAACATTTCCTTGCTTTTCATTCAGTCCTTTTACGGCACCGGCAATGATGCCGATTGAGGAGAAGTTCGCAAATGACACAAGGAATACCGATACGATCGCTGTTGTACGGCCGCTGAAATGGAAGCCGTTTTGCGTTAGCGACGTCATGGCGACAAATTCATTTGATACCATTTTTGTTGCCATAATGCTTCCCGCATTAACAGCCTCATTCCATGGGATACCCACAAGAAAAGCGAATGGAGCAAACACATATCCAAGTATGCCTTGGAAGGAAATACCGAATACTGCATTGAAAATGCCGTTAATTAAAGCAATAATCGCAACAAATCCGATCAGCATCGCAGCGACGACAACTGCTACTTTGAAGCCGTCAAGGATGTATTCTCCGAGCACTTCGAAGAAGGATTGTTTTTCTTCTTCTTCGACACGGAGCATATCCTCTTCTTTTTTTACTTCATAAGGATTAATAATTGAAGCGATGATGAAACCGCCAAATAAGTTCAAGACGAGTGCCGTTACAACATATTCCGGTTTCAGCATCGTCATATACGCGCCGACGATTGACATTGATACGGTTGACATCGCAGAAGCACATAGCGTGTACAAGCGCTGCTGATTTAAGAGACCGAGTTCTTTCTTCAAGGAGATAAATACTTCTGACTGACCTAAAATGGCTGAAGCGACTGCGTTATACGATTCTAGTCTTCCCATACCGTTTATCTTGCTGAGGGCAAGGCCGATATATTTAATAATAAACGGGAGGATTTTCCATTTTTGCAGAATCCCAATCAAGGCGGAAATAAACACGATTGGCAAGAGAACGTTCATAAAGAAAGTCGTTTGATCCGCGTTCACCAAGCCGCCAAACACAAAGTTGATTCCTTCTGCCGCGTATTCAAGCAGGTAACCGAATCCTTTTGCAAATCCTCCTACGAGGAAATTCCCTACCCCGGTATTGAGGAGAATGTAGCCGAGAATAAATTGCAAAATGAGCATAACAACAATTGGGCGGATCTTAATTCTTTTTTTCCCGCTGCTTGCGATCCACGCGAGGCCTAAAAATACGATCAAACCGATGATCCCAATCAAATACTTCATATGTGTTTCTCCTTTATTTGTATTCGCTTACAATAACTGCTTCCCCAGAAAAGAAAGATGAGTAACGGAAGGGCAATGTGCCTCCCGTCAGCTTCTTAATAGTTGTCTCCGCCTGATGTGTTTTCGCCTTTTACAATGGAAACGCCTGCACTTGCACCAATTCGGCTTGCTCCCGCCTCGACCATTGTGTCTACATCTTCTTTCGTTCTGACGCCGCCGGATGCTTTCACACCGATATCAGGGCCTACTGTTTTGCGCATTAAGGCGATATCTTCCTTCGTTGCGCCGCCTGTTGAGAATCCTGTTGATGTTTTCACGTAATCCGCTCCAGCAGAAACTGCTAAACGGCATGCGCGTTCTTTTTCTTCATCAGTCAAAAGGCATGTTTCGATAATGACTTTGACAAGCGCTTTTCCGGCTGCAGCTTCCACGACACCGCGGATATCCGCTTCAACCACATCGTCTTCTTTGTCTTTCAACGCGGCAATGTTAATGACCATGTCTACTTCAGTAGCGCCTTTTGAAATCGCGTCTTTTGTTTCGAACGCTTTTGTTTCTGTTGTGTTGGCACCAAGCGGGAAGCCGATGACCGTACAGACGTCAACTCCAGTTCCCTCAAGCTCTTTTGCAGCAAGCTCAACCCATGTCGGATTGACACAAACTGAAGCAAATTTATATGTTTTCGCTTCTTGAATTAATGTTAGAATCTCCGCTTTTTGTGTATGCGGTTTCAAAGCTGTATGATCAATTATGTTAGATAAAGACATCCTTCGCACACTTCCTTTTTTGTTAAGATATTTTTTAGCATAACCGACTTTTGAACATATGTAAATTGGTAATTGAAATTTTGTTCAACGAACGGTTTGCCCATGTCACAAATCATTAACAAGCGCCCTCGCAGTATGCTGGTCAATGATTAAAACATTTGCGTATTTTCCGGTTAATGCGCCGTGTATGGAGGACACTTTTCTGCTCCCGCCGGCCACTAAAATGGAGCGTTCTTTCAGCCTAAGGTCTTCAAGCTCAACGCCAATGGTTCGGTCATTGATGGCGCTGCTGCAAATATTCCCTTTCGCATCGAAAAAGCGTGAACAAATATCCCCGACGGCCTGTTTTTTCAACAGGGCTTTCTCTTCTTCGTTAAAATATCCGAGCCGGAACAACAGCGCTTCGTCACGGACTGTTCCCACCGTGAAGAGAGCGATATTCGCCTGCTTGCCCATCTCGATGATCCGCTCAATATGACGGTCTTTCTCCACCATTCTCTTCACATCCGCATTATCAAACACGACGGGAAGCGGGAGATAGCGCGGCATCGTCTGAAATGCCTCTGCAAACAGCTGAATTGTTTCAGCGGAATACGTGTTTACCCGGGAATGGCTGATGCCGCCTTTCAGCTGGACGACCTCGACCCCTTTTACCTGTTTTGGCTGCATGTTTTGCGCCATTTGGTACATGGTGGTTCCCCAGCTGACACCGACAATGTCGCCGTCTTTTACCGTTTCATGCATATATTCTGCACCATAGCGGCTGAGGTCATGAGTAATTCCTGCGTAATCGGGTGTCGGGGAAAATACAACATGCGCCTCGAGAAGCCCGTATTTCTCTTCAAGCATGGAACCGAGCGCATCCAAATCCTCAAAAGGGTCCATGACGCGAATCTGGACAAACCCTTTTGCTTTTGCATATTGCAGCAGCCGGGAAACGGTCGGCCTTGAAATGTTGAGCTGCTCAGCAATTTGCTGCTGACTGTAGTCAGACTGATAATAAAGCCTTGCCGCTTCTATGCTTAATTGCTGTTTTTCCCGATCCATTCCGCACCTCCCTTTGGATCAGTTCATGATGAAACTGCTTTGGATTTGCTTTTATTATACAGGCTGGCCCCAGCTTTCATCCACCTGATTTCTGAGAAACTGAAAAACGCTCTGGGCGCAGGACCTGTCCAGAGCTTACTTCTCCCATGTCATATGCTGAAAAATCCCTTTCATAATAGCGTACATTCCATATAAGATCAGCCCGAACGCCAGTATAGATAGAATCATTTTGCCATGCGGCTGCTGCGCGAGTTCAGCGAGCGCACCGTCAAAGCCTCTTGTGTCGTCAGGATCAGCAGTCATGGCTGTCTTGATGAGAAAATAGCCGATAGCCGAGAAAATAATGGCCCGGGCGATATGGCCCGCGCGCCCGGTGTTTTTCGCGATGCATATCATTTGTTTATTCATTTTTGACGTATCGAATTCTTTCATAAAAGCAGCCCGTACACCCTTCACAAATTGAACGATCGCAAATAGGATAAAACCCGCACCTGTAAGCCCTGTGAGCCATTGGCCGAATGGCTGCGCCAATACATAAGCGGACCACGTCTGTTCTGAAGTGCTGCCGCTCCCTTGATCAAAAACAAACCGAAGGGCATTCCATGCAATCGATGCGTATACGGCGGCGCTGAATAAATTTCCCGTTCTTCGTGACAAGCCCCGCCTGCTTGATCCGTGGCCTTCCGTATCCTTGAACGCACTCAGCACCATCCAGATCACATAACCGACGAGACCGATGCCAATGAAAAAAAGCAAGAACGACCCGTACGGCATGCGTGATAACGTTTGGAGCGCTCCGCTCGAATCTTTCGCGTCGCCCGCTCCGGCTGCCGTCATACATGCTAAAATCCCGAGTAGAATAAACACGCCGCCGAATGCAAAATAACCAAATCTGCCGAATCGCTTGATCCAAGGCTTGGTTTCCTGTTTGATTTTTGACATACACTGGTCTTTTACGGTCATGTGTCTAACCCTCTTTCACAGTATCCTTACTGTTACATTCCCTATTGGTGATAGTTAAAACCGCTTCTGCCTCTGCTCTGGCCGGCAGGGCATGTTTTCGTCTTCCAGGCAGACACTCCGGCAGGCGTGATTCCGCTAGTACAATAAAGCCCCGATAAAAAATCCAGCCTCCTAAAAGGCTGGATTTCATTATTTCGACAAAACAAGCTCGTGAATCGCATGCGCAACGCCGTGTTCATTATTGGAGCGCGTTTGAAAGTTTGCTGCCTCCAATATTTCCGGGATGGCGTTTGCCATGGCAACACCGCAGCCCGCCCATTCAATCATTGTCAGGTCGTTCCCGTTGTCCCCTATGCACATGACTTCGGCCTGTTCAATGCCAAGCTGCTGTGCCAACTGGCGAACGGCATTTCCTTTACTGGCTTCCGGATGCAGAATTTCATAAAAGAAAGGCGCGCTTCTGACCATTGTATATTTTTCTCTCACGTCTTTTGGAATCGATGTAATGACGTGGCTTAAGTTCTCTGGTTTATCAATAAACATCACTTTCGGGATGAGGATATCTTTTGGCATCTCGTCAATCTTACGGAAATGAAGCGGCACTTGCGTCACATAGGATTCATATACGGTAAATTCGCTAATATCCCGGTTAGGCGTATATAAATTAGATGAGTCAAAGAAATGCATCGGCGTCTTCAGCTCTAAGCTCAGATCATATAATGAAGTCAAATCATCATAACCGAGTGACAGCTCCGTGACCACTTCGTTTGTATGGGTATTTTGAACAAGCGCTCCATTATACGCGATGACATAATCGCCATCTTCAATTAAATTCAGTTCATCTAAATATCTCCGCACACCCCCGATCGGCCGGCCGGTGCAAAGCACAATCTTGACACCTTCCGCTTTAGCCGCGTGAAGTGCGTTGCGGACCTCCTCTGTTACTTCATGATGATCATTTAAAAGTGTTCCATCCATATCAATTGCAATTAGTTTGTACATCCTGCATCTCCTTCGTGTCGTTTTCAGGCTATAGTCCCATCATATCGTTTTTTCTTTTTGATATTCAACCGGAAGAGATGATTTTCTCCGGATTCTGTTTAGACGCCGGCCTTGTCTTCGGGTACGCGTACGCGGTTTCCGCTTTCTTTTTTTCTCCACGCCGCCGTTTTCTGCTTTTTCCTGTTTCATCAGCAGGAAGCCGGCCGCTAAAAAAGGAATGCCGGTGATATTCAAGATAGCAAGCTTCACACCCGCCGCCGTCAAAAAGAATACCCATGAAGAGCTAGGGTTCCGTCTGATCATGACGTAAGCCGCCATTTCCAGAACAATCAAGATGGCATGAAGCACTATACAATAAATAAGCAATACTAGCGCAAAAAACAACACATCATTCACGATTGCCCCTGAGTACATCATAGCGCGCATCATTTGTATAAACGATAAGGACTGCATCGATCCACTGATCACATTAGGATTATAAATTGTATAGTCACTAAATAAGTGTTTGATCTTGAGAAAAGCCCCTAATATCAATATCCACTGAATGATATGTAAAATAAGTCCTGTTAGCACCAGTCTTTCAGCTTTTTTATTTCTCATCTTTCTCCTCCTTGCCAGTCTATGATTTGATTCTTGTCATCGTTTTTGCCTGGCCATTTTGCTCCCATATCAGCGTCCCGTTTTTTCCTCTTTTCAGCGTGCTTTTGAGCGGATAATAAGGTCCGCGATACTGAATCCCCACCTTGTAGGATATAAAAGGCAGCTGTACCTCTTCGTCTCTATCACCTCGTCTTTGGTAAAGGTGACTGTTGCTGATTTTACGCCCCCCATGAGTCCCGGGGGCAGCCCGAAAACATGATGCACACAGCAGGTAAAAGCAAAATGCCACATTTGTTTCTCAAGGTGATCACCATCCTTTCCTCCCTTTTTGGGCAAATGCCGTGGCACTGTGCCAATGACCACATAAGTTATAAGGAATACACCCACATTTTATTTTTAAGGAGATTGATGACATGAATCCATATCAGCATTACAACCCGCAGCTGCCTCAGCAGGAACCTTACTATAACCAATATGAATACAACCCTTATCCTCAGCAGGATGTATACGAGCCCTACCAAATGGATAGACAGCCGGCTTTGGAACGAAGAATCGCAGCACTCGAACGGCAAAATCAACAGCAGGCGAGAGAACTAACCCGTCTGACAAACGAAGACCGCCGTCAAAATCGGGAAATCGCACGGATTGCTGAACAGGTTAATCAGTTAAGCCAGACTGTTGAACGCCATACACGCCGCTTAAACCGGCTCAATCAGCGTCTCCGCTCAGTAGAAAACAGGCTGAATATCCCATATACTGCAGGAGAAGGCGGTTTCTGAAGCAGGCAAAGAAAAAAAGCGGAATACGATTCTCCCGATTTCAGGGTTTCGTTTTCCGCAATTCTTATGGTTTTAGAACGGAACATTTACATAAAAAGGGTTTGTACCAGTATACAATCTTTACTGTTTTCATTCAAAGATGGAGAAACTGAGGAAAATAATTGTAGTTCCTCATTTGGAGAATTTCTTTTCATTTTAGTTGCATGATAATACCGACTTACGTCAATCGACCACATGGAGGGATAACTCATGCATCATACACAACACGGCTTGCAGCAGTTGAACCAAGCTCGCCAGACTGCTCAGCAGCTGATTCAGCAAACACAGCAAAGCAGCCAGCAATATCGCCAAATGCTTCATCAAGAGCAGCAAAACATCCAAATGCTGCAGCAGATTCTAAACCACGAACAACAAGCTGCACACACCATTCAGCAAGCGCTGCACGGACATGACACGGCCATTCAAAAATGCCAGCAGGTTGTCAACATGTGCAACCAAATGCAGCAGGAGCTCACTGGACAATCCAGCATGATGAATACGAATGTGTCTACACTGCCATTCGGACAACATACGCCATTCCAGCAGCAATCCTACCAGCAGTAGTATATAAAAAGCTCAACACACTGTTCGTGTTGAGCTTTTTCTTACCGTTCTTTTCGAATATGCATATCCTGAATAGACTGTTTCGGTGCATCAAATCTGCTCTCGGCTTCACTTCTTGCCTCAGCAAAAGCCCGCGCCTCCACATGATCTTTGTAGACATCCAGCTGAATCAAATACAGCGGACGCACTTTAAAACCATGAATAATGGTTACAGCCCACAACGGGAGCACAATAAAAACGCCGGGCCGATCGGGCAGCACAAAACCAAACGCAAATACGAAAAAATAAATGATTCCGTACATGATCCACTTTCTATTTCTCACCTTAATGCCAATAAATAAAAAAGCAAAAAAACTGGTAATGGCAAAAGGCATGAGAATAAACAGCATCCACCAGCTATTCAGCCACTCCCACGCGGCACCTCTTTTAGTAATTCCCATATTTCCCTCCTCCTATTTACCTATAATAATTGATTAAGAATACCGCGTCACCTTAAAAAGAAATTTCTCTCCTTAAAATAGTAATAGACGGAACACAAGTTTCTTGCTATATTATTAATTGATAACGATAATCATTATCAATAATTCAAAATACATATTGGAGGGGTTCTTGATGAAAAAGAACACATTGCTCGCAGGCATGCTGGTACTGCTTCTTATGTTTGCCAGCGCTTGCAGCGGCACGGCCTCGAAAGGAAGCTCAAGTGATTCAGCTTCCGAAAAGATAGAAATGAGAACATACAAATCAACAAAAGGGGACGTCAACATTCCTGCACACCCGAAACGCATCGTTACTGATTTTTATGCTGGAGAATTGCTGTCTGTCGGAGCGAATGTGGTCGGCTCGGGCTCATGGTCATTTGATAATCCGTTTTTAAAATCAAAGCTGAAAGATGTGAAGGATGTCGGTGATCCGATCAGCGTTGAAAAAGTAATGGAGCTTCAGCCTGACTTAATTGTTGTCATGAATGAAGAGAATGTCGATCAATTAAAGAAAATCGCTCCAACTGTTGTCGTTCCTTATAACACAGCGAAAAACGTAGAAGACACAGTCAGCATGTTCGGAGATATCGCTGGAGCGAAAGATGAAGCAACATCATTTATGGATGATTTTAACAAAAAGGCAGCAGCAGCCAGAAAGAAAATTGCCGGCGTCATCGACAAGGATGCAACATTCGGTATTTATGAAAACACGGATAAGGGCGAATTCTGGGTGTTCAATGACAATGGCGGACGCGGCGGCCAAGCTGTATACAACGCGCTAGGGTTAAAAGCGCCTGAAAAAATTGAACAAGATGTCATTAAAAAAGGAGAAATGAAACAGCTCTCTCAAGAGGTCATTCCTGAGTATGCCGCAGATTATATGTTCATTACGGACTACAATCCGAAAGGCGAAAGCAAAACACTCGACAAGCTGGAGGACTCCTCTATTTGGAAAAACCTAGACGCTGTCAAACATAACCGTGTGTTTATCAACGACTTTGACACATTCTACCCGTACGATCCGATTTCCGTCAGCAAACAGGTTGATTTGATTGCTGATATGCTGGTGAAGCGTGAGAAAGAAAACCAAAAATAAGCACTCACGACATTGTGAGTGCTTTTTCTTCAGCTGACTTGCTGTTTAGCGGCTTTTCCCGCTGAGCCGAATTCTCTCATTTTGCTTTTCACTGTTTCTTTTACTGCGTCAATTCCCGGCGTCATATAAGCACGGGGTTCATATAAGTCAGGATTTTCTTCAAACATATCGCGTGTTTTTTCTGCCCATGCCACCATACATTCTGTATTGATGTTGATCTTCGCGTGGCCAAGCTGGATTGTTCTTGCGATTTGATCAGCCGGAATTCCCGATGCGCCGTGAAGAACAAGCGGAATGTTCGTTGTATTAGCGATTTCCTCCATCTCTTTGAATCCGAGCTTAGGCTCACCTTGATACTTTCCATGAACTGATCCAAGCGCAGCAGCCAGGGCATCAATATTGGTTTCTTCCACGAGACGCTGGCACTCATGTAGATCAGCGTATTTTACACCGCCCACAAGACCGTCCTCCATGCCGCCTACCGTGCCGACTTCAGCCTCCACTGACACACCGTGAGGCTTGGCATAGACCGCTACCTCTTTCGTCATGGCAATATTCTGATGAATCGGTGAATGTGATCCGTCAATCATGACCGAGCTAAAGCCTGCTTCAATGGCTTGCTTACAGCGCTTCACACTGCTGCCGTGATCAAGGTGAAGGACAACGGGAACCGTGATTGACAATTCTTCCATCAGCGCATTGACCATCGCGGCTACGGTTTTAAATCCGCCCAAGTAGTCGATCAGCCGATCCGATGCCGCCGCGATAACAGGTGACTGTTCTTCTTCCGCAGCCTGCAAAATCGCCTTCGTCCACTGCAGGCCGTTGATATTAAACTGGCCGATTGCATATTGCTCCCGCTTTGCATCTTCAAGAAGCTCTTTCATCGATACAAAAGCCATGTCCACCCCTCCTTTACCCATTACATGTTGAAGTATTTTGATACGACATTAACCGTTGTTTTTTTCGCTGTCTGAATGGCTTCCTCAGCATTCAGCTTATAGTATTCAGGCCGGAACAGCTCAACCGATACAACACCAGAGTAGCCGATTTCCTTAAGTGCTGATAAGTGGGCATCTAAGTCAATCGCCCCGTGGCCCGGCCATACACGATCCTCATCCATTAAAAAGCCGATAGGGAAATCTTCGGTATCGTCGATATGATAGATGAAAATCTTCTTTCCATCTGCCTGCTTTAAGCTTTCAATATTTGACCCCATTGCATGGAAGTGGAAACTGTCAAGGACAAGCCCAACATTGTCACGGTCGACTGTGTTTACGATGTCGTACGCCTGTTCAAACGTATTAACTGTACACTGTGGATGGCCGACAAATTCAAGCGCAATCTTTACGCCGTACGGCTCCGCGATATCTGAAAGCTCAGTCAGCACCTCTACACTGCTCTTTTTGATCTCTTCTTTCACAATCTTCTGCTCAGTCACCAGCGGAACGGCCACGACATATTTCACACCGAGGGTCTTGCACGTTTCCATCATGTCTTTAAATTCAGTGATGATCTCATCGTGGCCCTTTTCATCACGGTTGTTGAAAAACACGAGTGCGTTTAAGGCAAGCGGCTTGATGTGATGGGTTTGAAAATATTCTGCAAGATCAGCCAATGAATGGTCTTTTAAGTACTCCGGGAGCTTATCCATTGTGCGGATTTCAATATAATCATAGCCATGCTTTTCGCATAATTCTAAATCTTGTTTAAGGTTTGAGTTTTCCAATGTTGTTGCCTCATTAAAACAAAGTTTCATGTCAGACTCCCCCATCTGCATTTTAGATATGAAGGGAGTTCGGCAGGATGGCTATTCGCCATAACCCGCCGAACTCCATGCTCAGCTTATGCCAGACCTAATTCTTCTTTCATTTTCCGAAGCATAAATCGGCTTGATTCATCCGCTCTTTCGTCAACCCAAGCAAAAACGGCATTCGTCGCAATTCCGTCAAACTTCATTTCTCTCAGCTTTCTGAAAATCGTATCAAAATCAACCTCGCCTTGGCCAATGTCCAAATGCTGGTGAACCGTTACTTTTGCGTCAGGCGGATTGACGATGTAACGCAGGCCATGAGCCGCCTTATGATTAAAGGTATCTGCAAATAAAACATGTGTGAGGCGGTCGCCGGCTTGGTCAAACATGGTCTCGATATCGCCTTTGCCGTCATCATAGAAGAACGTATGCGCAGTTGAGTAGACAAGATTGATCCAATCCTTGTCAAGCGCGCGGATCATATCCATCGCACCCTTGTGCGTTTCGATAAAATCGTACGGATGGGCTTGAAGATTGAGTTTAATGCCTTCTTTTTCAAAGACTGGCAGAAGCTCATCCATGGATTTGATAAACTTTTCTTCACTTGTTAAAGGATCATATTTTGAACCGCTGAATTCACTGTTCATCAAATCCACTTCAAGCTCAACCGCAATTTCGATTGCCCTTTTCCAGTTGCGCACCGCAGCCTGGCGGCGGTCTTCATCAGGGCCTGCCCAGTGATAAAGCGGAAGGAGTGATGAAAGCTTAACGCCTGTATCCCGTAAAAGCCGCTTTAATTGTTTGATCTTTGCTGAATCGACTTTCGGATATTTATAAAATGGACAGAAATCCTCACGCGGCGACAACTCGATATATTCATAGCCAAGCTCTGCCGTTTTATAGACCATTTCCTCTAACGTTAAATCATCTCGATACATTGATGGATCTAATGCTAATTTCATGTTTTCACTCCTCTTTTTTTAGTTTTCTACTGTTGTAAAAGATTGATAGAATTCCGGTTTTTCCTTTAATTCAACCTTTTCTTTTTGTCCAGATTCCTGGGCTTTGACACACGCGTCAGTCGTAACAGCAGCAATATAGCCGTCCCATGCCGTCGGGCCGCTGACCTCGCCTTTCTTTTGAATCGAATCAATGAAGTCTTGGATTTCCACATCGTACGCGGCTACAAAGCGTCTCTGCCAATCCATCAGAATATCTGTGCTGAATTTGCCTTCTTTTCTCATGCTGATGCTTGATGGTTCAGGAAGCTTGATGATGCCGTCTTCTCCGACGATCTCACATTGAATGTCATAACCGTATTTACAGTTGACATAGATTTCAGCATTGATGACGATACCGCCTTTTGTTTCGATTAAAACGATTTGCGGATCTTTTAAATGCGGAAGGGCATTTTTCGATTTTTTCGGATAGATGACCTGAACGGACTCGTAGTCATCATTTACGAGCCAGTGCAGCACATCAATTTCATGAACAAGCGTGTCGACTACGGCCATATCCGTTGTGTAGTTGTCTCCCACAGTCGGGTTGCGGTGCGCACAGTGAATCATAAGCGGCTCGCCGATGACACGATTGTCGAGCGCTTCTTTCAGCTGTACGTAACCGCTGTCATACCGGCGCATGAAGCCAACTTGAACAAGGCGTTTGCCCACTTTCATTTCTTCTTCAACGATGCGCATGCATCCCTCAGCCGTTGTCGCGAGCGGCTTTTCACAGAACACATATTTCTGGGCTTGAATGGCTTTCAGCACGCTCGATTCATGCGCAGGCCCCCAGCTTGTCACTAAGACGGCGTCTACATTTTCGTCTGCAAGCAGGCTGTCATCATTGGGATAAACCGTCGCGTTTAATTGGTATTGCTCAACAACCTTTTGTGCAGCTTCTTGATTGACATCCGTAACAGCAACGATTTCTGCGCCGGATAGTTTGTTCGTGATGCGGTTAATATGTTCTTTTCCGATTGCTCCAGTTCCAATTACACCAATACGTAAATTCATTGACAGCCACTCCTTCTGTTGGTTACATCATTTTGCTATCTGTTCCTTGCTTTACTTGGCCCTGAGGAGATCCAGCTCCGTAGAGTTCCTCTTGAATTTGTTCAAGCGACTTGCCAGACGTATTCGGCGCGAAGAGAAGCCCGATGATCATACTGGCCGTCACACAACCTAGGAGAATTGCAGCCATCGTTCCAATGCCGAAATTGGTCATAATCATTGGGACAAACAGACTCCAAATCCCTATTGAAATACGGACTAAGAAAAACATCAGTCCCTGTGCAGAAGCACGATACTGTGTAGGAAAGATTTCACTTGCCCATAACTGATAGTTCGCTTGCTGCCCGGCTCCGTTATTGATGCCGATTACGACAATAAACAAGAGCAGAACCGGCAGGCCTTCAACCGGCAGCAGAAACAGTGTCCATCCGATCACCGCCATAAAAGCGGCGATTCCAAATACGGTTTTTCTATATTTGTCGGCAAAGGGCATGAAGATAAAGGCGACCCCTAATCCGGTGAAGATAAACAGGCCCATTTGCAAAAGGTTTGCCATGTTGGCAGATACACCGCCGACCTGCTGATAAATGTATGGCATAAAGAAACCCATCACTCCGGCGGCTAAATTCCAAACCAAGTACACACCCATCAAAAACAGTATGTTTTTTACATACATTGGCTTGAGCAAATCAAAATACGATGTTTTATTCAGTACGGCCGGCTGCTCTGACTGAGCATCTCCCAGCTGATTTTTAGGCTGCCAGGCGTCTGACTCCGGAAGCCTGATTCGCAGGATATACGTAATCAGTGCAATGACAAGCAGATGGGCAAATACGATTTTGTTCCCCAAGAGGCCTAAATCACCGACCAGTACGGAGAGAAGCAGCACAACGACTGCCCCCGCCGCCCAAGCGACTTGTGCCACGCCGCAATGGCGGGCCCGGTTTTTCTTTGGCGCATTTTCTGCAATAATGGTCCATGATGCCGTAATGTCAGCTCCCACTGATAAACCGATAATCATGTAACCGCTTAACAAAATGGGGAAATTCACCCCAAACAAAACGAAACAAATCCCTATTGCATAAACCAGCATGCTATTGGTATAAACAGCCTTCCGCCCGACTTTATCAGCCAAATACCCGCCAAGCAGTGCGCCGACAGCGGCAGAAATTGCGTTTGCGCTTAGCGCGCCGAGCAGCCCGATTTGCGTATCAGATAGCTTTAGGTAACTGACCCATAATGATAAACCAGCAGAGCCCGCCACAATGGAACCGGCATCAATGTAGTTGGCCAAAGCTGCTGCGATTGTCCGTTTATTGAAGGCCGAGGCTGAATCTACATTGGTATTACCCATATATTCAGTCCCCATTAAGCCAGATCCAACAACTGCTCATCAATATAGTTTCTCGCGATCAATGCATACTCAAGCGGGTTTGCAACATCGGGGTCCTGTTCAGCTTCAACGACAATCCATCCGGAATAATCGTGCTTCAACAGCTGTTGATATACTTCTCTAAAATCAATGCATCCATCACCGGGAACCGTGAACATGCCTTTTAAAAATGCTTGCCGAAACGATTCCCCTCCAAGCCTGCATTGTTCCATGACATTCAGGCGGGCATCTTTAAAGTGCACATGCTTAATGCGGTTGATATGCTTCTCAAGCATCCCCACATAGTCACCGTCAGAAATATACGCATGGCCTGTATCATAGAGGAGGTGTACATGCGCAGGGTCTGTTCCTTCCATCAGGCGGTCGACTTCTTCTGCCGTTTGGACACCGGTGCCGAGATGGTGATGATAGACGAGCTTCAGGCCATGCTGGTCAGCAATTTCGCCAAGGTGATTCAGCCCTTCGCAAAGCCTTTCCCATTCATCATCCGTAAAGTGCGGCTTCTCTGTGAACACGTTTTTCTCCAAGCCTTGCACGCTGTAGGTTTGTTCAGAGACAACTGCGACATCCGCGTTTACTTGCTGCAAGTACTCACAATGCAGGGTAAATGCCTTTGCCGCTTCACCAAGTCCGTCACGCAACATAAAACTGCTGAACCATTTTCCCGCAATGCGTAAATTCCGAAGCTTCAGCTCTTTGTTCAGGATGGCAGGTTCGGGGAAAAAGCCCCCGACCTCCGTGCCTTGAAAACGTGCGACAACAATATCACTTAACAAATGCTGAAGTGTATTTCCCGCTCCAATTTCAGGCATATCATCATTCCGCCACCCAATGGGAGCGATCCCCCACAGGATTTTATTTTTGCCCATCTATGGTGCCTCCCCTCTAATACTGCTTCGCAGATTCCAGCATTTTCTCTTTTGCTTCGTATGCTTTCTGTATGCTTTCTTGTTCAGATACCTCTGCTACGCCGACATGCCACCAGCTGTCATAGCCGTCCGTCATTGTTTTTGGTAGAACCTTCATCTCAATTAACGTTGATACATCTTGTTTCTTCGCATCCTCTAACGCCGCTTTTAATTCTTCTACTGTGTTTGCACGGTAGGTTTTCGCGCCGTATCCTTCAGCAACTTTTGCATAATCGACATTTAAAATCTGGTTGTCTTCTGTGCGGAACTCACAATAGTAGCTGCCGCTGCCGTGATCCATTTGCAGGTTGTTGATGCATCCAAAACCAGAGTTATCAAAGAGCAGCACATTAATTTTCTTATTGTACTGAATCGCCGTAATTAGCTCGGAGTGAAGCATCAAAAAGCTGCCGTCTCCGACAATGGAATATACTTCTCTGTCAGGATGGGCCAGTTTAAGACCCAGTGTCCCGGACACTTCATAGCCCATGCAGGAATACCCGTATTCCAGGTGATACGTATTCGGAACATTTGAATGCCACAGACGCTGCAAATCTCCTGGAAGGGAGCCTGCTGAACAGATGATCACACTGTCTTCAGGTATCGTCTCGTTGATTGCCAGCAATGCCGTTGTTTGCGGAAGCTCAGTATGCAACGCGTCAGCGTATTCATTTAGAACCTCTTGAGAGAAATGATGTTTGATTTCCGGATCAAATGCTTCTCGTTTAAACGTCACTTTGCTGAGGCGTTCACGTTCAGCGAGCCATTCATCCTTCAGCTCCTTAATCGTTGAGCCGAAATCGCTCTTATAGCCTTCAAGCAGGCCGTGCAGTTCGCCAAGGGTCACTTTCGCATCCGCTACCACTTGGAATGCGTCGAGTTTGTACGCCTGCATTCGGCTGACATTGATGTTCAAAAACTTCGCTTTATCGAAATCAAAAGCGGTCTTAGAGGATGTCGCAAAATCGGTATATCTTGTGCCGATACCGATAATTAAATCAGCTTGGCGGGCCGCTTTATTTGCCGCAAGTGTTCCTGTGATGCCCATTCCGCCGAGGTTGTTGGCAAAATCCGCTTCAACAGTCGACTTTCCTGCCTGCGTTTCAACTAACGGAATGTGATACGCTTCAGAAATAGCAACCAATTCATCGCGTGCACCGGAGTATTTTGCGCCTCCGCCGACAAGGATTACAGGATTTTTGCTGGCTTTAATCAACTCCGCAGCACCTTGAAGCTCACGCTCGCTCGGCTGCATGCGATCAATATAATGAACCCGTTTGACGAAGAAACTTTCATCAAAGTCGTATGCCTCTCCTTCGACATCCTGAGAGATACAAATCGTTGCCGGACCTGCTTTTGCCGGGTCAGTCATGACTTCAAACGCGCGCAGCAAACTGCTCATAAGCTGTTCAGGGCGCGTAATGCGGTCCCAGTATCTCGAGACAGGTTTCAATGCATCGTTTGTCGTAATCGCCGCACTGTATTCTTGCTCCATTTGCTGCAGTACAGGGTCTGGCTGTCTTGTCGCAAATGTATCTGCCGGAATCAAGAGAACCGGGATATTGTTTGCCAATGCAGTGCCGGCTGACGCCACTAAGTTGGCCGCTCCCGGCCCGACGGATGTAGAGACCGCATATATTTTTCTTCTTAGCATTTGTTTGCTGTACGCCATTGCGGCATGCGCCATTCCTTGTTCATTCTTCCCTTGATAGACTTTCAAATGGCCTGCATCCTGCTCAAGCGCCTGGCCGATCCCTAATACGTTTCCATGACCGAAAATCGTGAAAATCCCTTCTACAAAAGGCTCTTCCTTTCCATCTACATGGATGTACTGCTGGTTTAAGAATTTAATCAGCGCTTGTGCTGTTGTTAAGCGAATTTTCTTACCCACAAACGATCCCACCTTTACTCGATCTTTTTCAATTATGACTGTGCTTCAATAAGCTGTACGATTTCATCCGCCGTCGGCATGGCTTCCGATGAGCTGTGCTTGCTGACAACAATGGAGGCTGACGCGCTGCCGTATTTCAATGCCGTTTCAATGTCTTTGCCGCTGACAAGGCCATAGATAAAGGCTGACGCATAGGAGTCACCGGCTCCAAAGGTTTTCAGCACTTTTGTCTTGTACGCTTGGGCGCGGAATACCTCGCCAGATTTGCTGTAGGCGTAGGAGCCTTCGACGCCGTGTTTGATGACAACAAGGTCGGCTGAATGATCAAATAAATGATTGACGGATTCCTCATTGCTACCGCCTGTGCGGTTTTCCATCACATCAAATTCATCGCGTGTGCCGATGACGATATCAGACTGCTCGGCGACCAAAGAATAGTAAACGGCTGTTTCATCGGCTGACTGCCACGTGTACGGGCGGTAATCCAGTTCGAACACCACTTTAACCTGATGCTTCTTCGCATATTGAACAGCTTTTAACACCGCTTCCCGTGACGGGCTTTTGGCAAGTGCAGTCCCGGAGACAAGCAGCATTTTCGCATTTGCGATATAGTTCTCGCTTACCTCTGAAGGCTCAAGATAAAGATCCGCCACATCATCGCGATACATGAGGATGCTGCATTCTTCGGGGCTGAGGATTTCTGTAAATGCTAAGCCTGCTTTGTGTCCATCCTGATCAACAATCATCTGCGTTGTATCAACGCCGGTTTTTCTCATATAGGACTCTATGAATCTTCCATGCTGGTCATCTGGAATTTTGCCGATAAAGCCTGCTTTTAAGCCAAGCTTCGCGCTGCCGATCGCGATATTCGCAGGTGAACCGCCGACGTATTTGGAAAATGTCATCGTTTCTTCCATTGGGCGGTTGTATTCGACTGCGTTCAGATCAATACATGCCCGGCCGATGGCAACAATATCAAAAGCCTTCTCTTCATTGAATGTATACTTCATCGTAAACAGCCACTCCTCACTTGTTAGCGTTCTAAAATCCACTCATGCGCCGGGTCATTATGAAACTTCCATTTCCGCGTCGGCCCTGCCATGACATTTAAATAGTAGGATGTGTATCCGTCCGGCACGCCTACCGGGTGGTATCCAGCAGGAACAATGACAACGTTTTCATTTTCTACAGTCATTGTCTCGTCAATGGAGCGGTCATCTGTATATACACGCTGAAATACAAAGCCCTGTCCCGGGTCTAATTCATGGTAGTACGTTTCTTCTAAGAAAGATTCCTCAGGCAAGTTGTCTTGATCGTGTTTATGAGGCGGGTAGCTGGACCAGTTGCCGCTGTCTGTATAGACTTCAACTACTAATAGGCTGTTAGCTGAAGGGTCTGAATCCGGAAGAATGTTATGAACAGTACGTTTGTTTGAAAACTTCCCGCGATGCTCAATTCCGTTGTCCTCCGCTTTGATCAGCTTTGTCGGCAACTGGTTTTCCGATGGAGAATAGCAAAGCGCAACCCTTGCGTCGCTGACCGCTGCGATCTCAAAGGAACGGTCATTTGAAATATAGACGCTGTCTGTCGGTTTTCGTTCAAATACGCTTTCACGTGTGCCGATATGCTCAAAAGTTGACTCATGATCGGTCACTGTAATCTTTCCTGTTACCGCCACAATACAGATTTCTTGTTTTTTCAATTCCTCTGCATAGCTGGAACCGGAAGCGATATCTAGCACCTTAAATTCTACATAAGTGAGATCAGAGTTGGATTTCGTTACTTCATGCACCAGTTTGACCCCATTAGACACTTCATTCGACTGCGGCTTACGCAACAAATCACTCATAGTGAAGCCCTCCTCTTTCTATTGGTAGAATGAGTCCAAACAGCGCGCATAGACGCCGTTCGGCTGTTGGTCGTTTAGTTGAAATCAGGTGCAGGATATCTTGCCGTAACCACTTTTTTACGTGTATAGAAGTCGACGCTGTCTTTTCCGTTCGCATGCAGCGTTCCAAAGAATGAAGACTTCCAGCCTGAGAATGGGAAGAACGCCATCGGAGCCGGAACACCCAGGTTGATGCCGAGCATACCCGCATCAATGTTTTCACGGAAGTAGCGGATTGCGTTTGAGTTGGATGTGAACAGGCAAGCACCATTCGCAAACTCAGACTTATTGGCAATCTCAATTGCTTCTTTCAGGTTTTTCACGCGGATGACAGATAAGACCGGAGCAAAAATTTCATCTTTCCAGATCGTCATCTCTGTCGTGACATTATCAAAGATCGTCGGGCCGACAAAGTAGCCGTCGTCAGACACATTTTCACGTCCGTCACATACGAGTCTCGCGCCTTCTTCCAGCCCTTTTTCGATATAGCTGAGCGTGCGCTTCTTGTTGTCTTCGCGAATCACCGGTCCTAAGAACACGCCGTCATCAAGGCCGTTACCGATTTTAATGTCAGCCACTTTTTCCTGCAGCTTCGCCATAAACTCATCAGCAATTCCTTCTTCAACCGTCACAACCGCACAAGCCATGCAGCGTTCACCGGCAGAACCGAAGGCTGCTCCGACGATGTTTGTGATTGTATCTTCGAGATTTGCATCATTCAGGACAATCGTATGGTTTTTCGCGCCAGTCAGAGATTGAACGCGTTTTAAGTTTTCGCTTCCTTTTTTGTAGACGTATTCGCCGACCGGCTTGGAGCCTACTAATGAAATCGCTTTAATTTCAGGATGCTCAAGGATGCCGTTCACAACGTCATGCGCACCGTATACGACGTTGAATACCCCTTTTGGAAGGCCCGCTTTTTCAAAAAGCTCAACCAATTTCTCTGTTAACAGCGGTGTCCGCTCAGATGGTTTTAAAATAAACGTGTTGCCGAGCGCGATTGCCATCGGGAACATCCAGCAAGGAACCATCATCGGGAAGTTGAATGGCGCAATTCCGCCGACAACTCCGATTGGATAGCGGTAGTTGGCCGCTTCAACATCTGTTGCGATGGAAGCAAGTGAGTCACCCATCATCAGGGAAGGTGCTCCGGCCGCGAATTCTACGTTCTCAATTCCGCGTCCCACTTCTCCCAGTGCTTCTTTTGTGTTTTTTCCATTTTCAATGGTAATCAGATGAGCAAGTTCTTCTCTATGCTGAGACAGCAGCTGCTGGAAGTTAAATAGGATTCTGGCCCGGCGCGGAACCGCCACTTTTGACCAAGTTTCAAACGCCTCAGACGCTTTTTCCGCTGCGTAATCGATATCCTCTTTTGTTGAAATCGGCACTTGGCACAGCACTTCTTTCGTCGCCGGATTCACAACGTCTTCATATTTATCTGTTTTGCTTTCAACCCATTCACCGTTAATATAGTTTTTTAATTTTCTGATTTCTCCCATTCTGATTGCCTCCTTCATTAGTAAACACATACACTTGTATGGATGGTTCAGGATAGATTCATATCAATATCCACTGTTTCAGTAAGCCAAGAATTAAACGCTTTCAAAAAAACCAAAAAAATAAATGGCGGTTCAGTTTTAGATACAAGCAACCATTTCATAAACATCAGGTTACTTTTTGGTCATTTCTTGGTTATATTCTAATCGCATAATACCCATAAGTCAATCACAAACTCTAAATTTTTTCATTATTTTTATTATATTAATCTTTTAACTAATGAAGAGAGTAACGAGAAGTCCGTTGAATCTTGCAAAAGATATACACTGATGTTATCATTTTTTAAGCAACTATTGATCAATTCTTGGGTTTTATTATATATTTATGTTACGTAAAGATTCAAGAAGGAGTTTATTTATATGAAACTGATGCGGATTCAAGAAATGGAGGAGTACATTTTATCGCATGGCACTGTTTCCTTAGATGAGCTGTGCCAGGTATTCAATGTCTCTAAAAACACAGTCAGACGTGATATCAATAAGCTAACAGAAAAGGGTGCGATTGAAAAAGTATACGGCGGCGTAACATCTATTGAGAAAACCGCATTAGTTCCTTTTGAGAATCGCACCATTCAGCACCAAGACGAAAAAACAAAAATTGCTCACTATGCATCCCGTTTTATTGAAGATCACGATCTGATTTTCATTGATTCAGGAACAACAACAAAGTCTATTCTCGATACGCTTGATCCTGCCAAAGATGTCACCATTTTGACCAACAGTTTAGACATTATCAATGCGGCGTCAGCTTTGAAGCATATCAACTTAATCATTATCGGAAATAATTATAAGAGAAAAACGCGCTCCTTTGTCGGAATGGACGACCCGGCTATGCTTGATAAGTACAATATCAACAAAGCCTTTATGTCTGCTACCGGAACGACGCTGACACACGGATTGACCAATTCGGATCTGCTCGAGTACGAAATTAAAAAAAGGATTTCGGAAAAAGCAAAAGAAGTGTATTTATTGGCTGACCATTCTAAATTCGGAAAATCAACGCTGCTGACGTATGCACCGTTTGACAGGCTGCATTGCATTGTGACATCCCAGCCATTAGATGACGAGTACACGCAGTATTGCAATGAGCACCAAATCGGCATTCATCTGGCCTAGCGGTTACAATAGTGTTGAGATTCTTTCATCCATTTTATTCTAGGAGGCAGATCATGAAAAAAGCTACGCTCGGAAAATCAGACTTGCAGGTATTCCCTATCGGATTAGGAACAAATGCTGTCGGAGGACATAACCTCTACCCGAATCTGAATGAAGAAACCGGAAAAGAATTGGTTCGCGAGGCGATTCGTAATGGCGTGACAATGTTGGATACCGCTTACATTTACGGAATCGGCCGTTCTGAAGAATTAATTGGCGAGGTGCTGCGTGAATTCAACCGTGAAGATGTTGTCATCGCGACGAAAGCCGCGCACAGAAAACAAGGAAATGACTTTGTCTTTGATAATTCACCAGAATTCCTTAAGAAATCAGTTGATGAAAGCCTGAAGCGTTTGAATACCGATTATATCGATTTGTTCTACATTCACTTCCCGGACGAACATACACCTAAGGATGAAGCTGTCAACGCGCTGAATGAGATGAAACAAGCCGGAAAAATTCGCTCCATCGGTGTATCAAACTTCTCTATAGAGCAATTGAAAGAAGCAAACAGAGACGGATTGGTAGATGTATTGCAAGGCGAATACAACCTGTTAAACCGTGAAGCGGAAAAGACATTCTTCCCGTATACGAAGGAGCATAATATTTCATTTATCCCTTACTTCCCGCTCGTATCAGGATTATTGGCAGGCAAGTATACAGAAGATACAACGTTCCCTGAAGGAGACCTGCGAAACGAACAGGAACACTTCAAAGGCGAGCGTTTCAAAGAGAATATCAGAAAGGTCAACAAGCTTGCGCCGATTGCTGAAAAGCACAACGTGGACATCCCTCACATCGTATTGGCTTGGTATTTGGCAAGACCGGAAATTGATATTTTAATCCCTGGCGCAAAACGTGCCGATCAGTTGATTGATAACATCAAAACAGCTGACGTGACGCTTTCTCAAGAGGATATTTCGTTTATTGATAAGCTATTCTCATAAGAAATAGAAAACAGCCTTCTCCAATGAGAAGGCTGTCAGGCTGTCGAGAAAATCTC